>JBEGJW010000048.1:0-10685 GCA_041184445.1 Actinomycetota bacterium
AGCAATTCGTCAGCGAGATTCATTGCGCCTGTGACTCTTTGTCGGCCAACTCGCGCCATTCTCCAATTGCGCGCAATGCAAGCACCGCAACAACACTCATGCCGAGTGCACCAATAAGAGCTCCCGTGAACATGCCAATTCCGTTTGGCACCGCACATGACCCTGAACATTGCACATCCACCATCAGGTAACCCATCGCAGCACCGGCGCATCCAGAAATCAGAATGCCCGCGAATGCAATTGCACGAGCACGGATGGAAGGAAGTGCAGAAAGTGGGCGTTGCGACGACAGTGAGTTGGACACGGCAACAGCGTAGTTGTCGTATCGTTGTGCACATAGTGGAGATGCAAACGGGTGAAACTTCGCGCACCATTGCGCACGTTGACATGGAATCAGGCGAGTCAATACGCACGATTGCGCATGTGGACATGGACATGTTTTTCGTGGCGGTTGAACTGCTGCGACGCCCCGAACTTGTTGGCAAGCCCGTTGTGGTGGGAGGCGATGGAAGTCGGGGAGTTGTGGCTGCCGCTTCGTACGAGGCTCGTCGGTTTGGCGTGTTTTCTGCCATGCCATCGTCGCGTGCAAAACGGTTGTGCCCAGATGCAATCTTTTTGCCTGGCGACATGAATAATTATGTGGAAATAAGTTCGCAGGTATTCGATATTTTTCGTGACTACACGCCACTCGTTGAAGGAATATCGCTTGATGAAGCATTTCTTGATGTAACTGGTGCGTTGCGCTTATTTGGAAGCGCAGCGTCAATCGCGAAGTCCATTCGCGCACGTGTTCTTGATGAAGTTGGGCTGGTGTGCAGCGTAGGAATTGGGCCAAGCAAGTTCATAGCCAAACTTGCTTCAAAGCGGGCCAAACCCATTGCGAATGAACAAGGCGTAACCCCAGGTTTTGGAGTTGTTGAAGTGCCAAGTGGATCGGAGCTTGAATTCATTCGACCAATGCATGTGAAGTCGCTCTGGGGTGTTGGTCCAGCCACGCTCGAAAAACTGGAGCGTATTGGTATTAGTAAAGTCTCTGATCTTGCCGCTGCAGATGTGTCTGCGTTGAAGCATTCAATTGGCGAAGCCCATGCCACGCATTTGGTGCAGTTGGCAAATGGCATAGACCTGTCGCCGGTGGTGTCCGATCGCGAAACAAAATCGATCGGTCATGAAGAAACGTTTTCTCATGACCTGTTTGACAAGTCGGTATTGCGAACGCATCTTGTGCGTCTTGCCGATGCTGTGGCGCGTCGTTGTCGTGAAGATCACATGGCCCCTCGAACGGTCACGCTGAAGGTGAAGTTTTCCGATTTCCAAACCATCACACGTTCACACACGCAAGTGATTGCGGTGACTTCGGCGCAAGCCATGATGCAAATGATTGAGCCGCTATTAGATGGACTCGACATTTCTCGTGGCGTTCGGCTGATTGGACTGAGTACTCGCAATTTTGACGAGCACGAACCTCAGCTCAGCCTGTTTGATGACGGAGCGCTCACCACAGATATCGCAGCATTAGATGAAGTGTGGGCCCCAGCGACGCGGGCAATTGATGACATTCGCAGTCGATTCGGCGACTCGGCTATCCGTCCTGCCAGCACCTTGCGCTCTGGGCGCAAACCCGGGGCATCCAAATGGGGCCCCAACGACAACGCCGATGCATTGGATTCGGAAGAATAAATCTCCCTGCATTGAGTCTGAGTCGGATTCGTGGAACAATGTGGGCGTGCCACTTTCTGAAGACGAACAACGAATCCTGAGCCAGCTAGAAGAGCAGCTCCATACCGATAAGAAATTTGCGCAAGCAGTTTCGTCATCGGGTTTGTACAGCCATGCCATTCGCAAAGTGCGGTGGGCTGGCCTTGGGGTAGTGGCTTCACTGGTGTTTACCGTGGCAACATTGCAGGTGCATTTTTTGGTGGCGTTCCTTGGTTTCTTGGGAATGCTCGCTTGTGTGCTGGTTATCGAGCATCAGCTGCGGGCAATGAGCAAGGCAGGCATGAAAGATGTGGCCGACACATTGCGCTCGGCTGCCAAAGTAGGCGGCTTTCGGGCGCGCACCATGTTCCGCGACTAGTCGCAATTCTTCAGGGAGTTCGGTTATTTCGCGTTTCAACGTGCCGACTAGCGTCTAGCCCATGAAACCTTCGTACACGCCAGAGGCCGAGGCATACCGTCTTAAAGTTCAATCATTTTTACAGGAGAACCTGCCAAAAGATTGGAAGGGCACCGGCTCACTAGAAGGCAAGCCGCTTGAAGACTTCGTGAAGCAGTGGCGCCAGGTGTTGGCGAAGGGTGGCTACCTCGCAATGGGTTGGCCAAAGCAATACGGCGGCGGTGGTTTGTCGGCTCTTGAGCAAGTAATTGCTGCGGAAGAATTTGAACGCGCTGGTGTTCCAACCGGTGGACCAAACGATGTGTTCAGTATCCAAATGTTGGGTAACACGTTGCTGTTGTTTGGAACTGAAGAACAAAAGCAACATTATTTGCCGCGCATTATTTCTGGTGACGATGTGTGGTGTCAGGGTTACAGCGAGCCAAACGCAGGAAGTGACTTGAGCAACGTTGGCCTGAAGGCTGTGCTCGATGGCGACGAATGGATTTTGAACGGACAAAAGATCTGGACATCGGCAGGACACTTGGCCGATCACATCTTCACACTTGCTCGTACCGATTCTGATGCGCCGAAGCATAAGGGCATTTCGTTCTTGCTTGTTGATATGCGTCAGCCGGGAATTGAAGTTCGCCCGATCAAGATGATTTCTGGCGAAAGCGAATTCAACGAAGTGTTTTATACCGACGTGCGTGTGCCAAAAGAGAATGTTGTTGGCGGCATAAATAACGGTTGGGCAGTGGCCATGGGTCTGCTCGGTTTCGAACGCGGCGAGGCAGCAGCAACTGCACCCATTCGTTTCCAAGCCGAAATTGATCGCTTGATGGATCTTGCTCGTGAAAAGGGCGTTTCAACTGACCCGCGTATTCGTCAGCGACTGGCGAAGTGTTATTCAGTCGTGCAAGTAATGCGCTACCTAGGTATGCGCACGCTGACACAATTCTTGGCAGGACATCATCCAGGTCCTGATGGCGCAATCTTCAAGTTGTATTGGAGTGAGTATCACAAGGTGGTGACTGAACTCGGAATCGACATCATGGGAATGGATGCATTGGTGCCGTCTGGTCGCAGGCCATCAAGCGCGTTTCAAACCGATGATGCTGGTGCACCAAACGACTCCATGAGCTGGGCAATGACGTTCCTCAATGCTCGTGCTGGAACTATTTATGCAGGTTCTTCGCAGGTACAACGCAACATCATTGGAGAAATGGTGCTCGGTCTACCAAAGGAACCAAAGCCCAATTAGTCTGAGCGCAACATCATGATGAACGTTTCCACACTTGCCAAATTGATTGCTGCACTGTTGGTGCGTCCTTGGTTGTGGTTGACCGCGATTCGTCAGGCAGTCCGATTGGCGCCAAAAGGCTGGTGGAAGCAACCACCGTTCTTGCCATTGCCTACACCGGCATATGTTGAATTTCGCACCACAACTCAATATGGCGGAGCGAAACGAGATCCTGAAATACACGACATCATCGATTATCTCGAATGGTCACGTGACTGGCAGAGTACGACCAGGTTGAGTCGCCGAGGGCGGCGAGGCTAACCATGCGTAGCGCGCTCGTTCTCAATGCAACGTACGAGCCGCTGAGTGTCGTGTCTGCAAGACGCGCCGTGTGTTTGGTGCTGTCCGACAAAGCAGACATCGTTGAAGACGATGGCACGCAGGTGCATGCCGAGAACTTCTCGATGCCTGGACCATTGGTCATTCGACTTCGTTACGTGGTGAAAGTTCCGTATCACCGTCGAACTGCATTATCGCGTCGTGCTGTGTTTGCTCGTGATGATCATCGTTGTCAATACTGCGGAGGAGTCGCTGACTCTATTGATCACGTCATGCCGCGCTCGCGTGGAGGGATGAACGTGTGGGAGAACGTGACTGCTGCATGTAGGCCGTGCAATTTACGCAAGCGCGATCGCACTCCGGAAGAAGCAGGCATGAGGCTTGCAAGTGAACCGCATGCACCTCGCGAGCTTGCATGGATTTCTGTTTCTGTTGGGCGTGTGCCCGATGCGTGGAAGCAATACCTTGCCCACGCTTCCTAATACTTCTTGGAAGTTGTACACCGAACATATTTCTGCTGGTGAACAGCATGGACGCGACCTTGTGCCTGAACGCGCTGTGTGGGATGTGCGCGTAACTCGAACAGCAATGGTGCTTGGATCTCGTCAAGATGAATCACTGCTCAACGTTGATCAATGTGGTCGTAACGATGTTGACGTAGTGCATCGTCGTAGCGGTGGGGGAATTGTGTTTCTTGCACCAGGCGAACATGTGTGGCTCGATGTTGTTGTTCCGCGTGGCGATGTGTTGTGGAGCGACGACGTTGCTCGCGCATCGTGGTGGTTGGGCGATGCATGGGTGCAAACCTTGCACTCGCTGGGCATGAACGATGTGTCGGTGCATCGTGAATCACTAAGCAGCGATGCATGGGGTGACTTGTTATGTTTCGCCGGTGTTGGACCAGGTGAAGTGGTGCAGCAACACGATGAAACTTATGGCAAAGTTGTGGGTATTAGTCAGAGGCGAACTCGTGACTATGCGCGCTTTCAGTGCACCATATATACGAAGTGGAATCCACATGACGTGGAGATGTATGTAGTGAATACGCCAGGCAACTTGAGTGAGATTGCGCATCGTGTCGCAATTGTTCAGGCGAGCCAGCAGGCGATTGTGGACACATTCGTGTCGCATCTGCCCCTGTAGCAAAAGTTTTTTTTCGAGCATTCGGCCGATGTGGCCGCAATTTCCTCAACAAACCAATGAAATCAACCACATCTTGGCATTTTTGCGTCGAGAAAAAAGTGGGGGAAAGTGGTGAGAAAATACACCAAAGTGGGGGAAAGTGGGGATATCGTATTCCCTGTTGATCCGGAGTGCGGACTCCCTTCAACGGCAGCAATACACGGGAAAGCAAGCTCCACAAGGGTTTGCGAGGGTAGCGGAGGACACATTGTTCGTAGGAGTGCACGATCGGCAGCTGGACCCAAAGGGTCGCTTGGCTTTGCCTGCATCGTTTCGCCCCCGCTTAGAGCCCCGCTGCTTTCTCTCCATTGGTCGCGACAAGTGCGTGGACATCCTGACCTCGGAGGCGTTTGAAGCCGCCGCGAGGGAATCAATGGAAAAGGTTCGTAGCGGTGAAATGTCGCTGAACCAGCAACGAGCTCAGGCGAGCAACACCTTTGAAGTCGCTATCGACGCTCAGGGTCGTATCAATATCGAAGAAAAGTTGCGCGAATATGCCGGCCTCACGCTGAATTCCCGCGTTGTCGTCAGCGGTTCATTCGATCGCGTTGAAATTTGGGAACCAGAGCGCCACGAGCGCGTGGTTCTCATGGGTATCGAGCAAATCGCCGGATCAGGCGAGTAGCGGGAAAGGAGCGCATCGACCACACCACTTTTTGCGAGCGCTCCTCAAATGAACGTTTCGCTGTACTGCAGTCCTTCGGTTAGCAAGATGGACAGCCCCAACTCCGCCCGCTTCCATTTCGTCGAATCGGGGAGACATCCCGACGACAATGCCGGCCGGGGGGCTGCAGTACCGCGAAGCACCGTAAGAGCGAGAACTCGTAAATACGAGTCGAGTACTTCTTATGAGCTCCACAACAACTAACTCAACGTTTAATCACGAGCCAGTTATGGCAAACGAAATCACAGAGCTCTTCGGCGCGGTTCCACATGGTGTGGTCGTGGACGCAACGCTTGGCGGAGCAGGACATGCAATGCGTCTGCTCACTGCATACCCGTGGATGAGCGTGTTCGGAATCGACCAAGACCCTATGGCAATCGAACATGCACAGAAAGTTTCGCCACAATTTGCTGGCCGACTGATGTTTCATCAAGGTCGTTTTGATGGGGTGTCGGAGTTTTTGCACTTGCACAATGTGTCAAAAATTTCTGGCGCTTTGTTCGACCTCGGTGTTTCTTCGCCGCAGTTCGATGAGGCGGATCGTGGGTTTTCATATCGCAACGATGGCCAACTCGACATGCGCATGGACACTACGCAAGAGTTCAGTGCACTTGATGTCGTGAACGGCTACGAAGTTCAACAACTTGCCGATGTATTGCGCGATCATGCAGACGAGCGATTTGCCTTCCGCATTGCGAAGGCCATTGTTGCAGCACGTCCGGTGATGACAACTTCTGCGCTTGCAGAAATTGTTGCCAGTGCCATTCCTGCTCCGGCTCGTCGCACCGGTGGGCATCCAGCGAAGCGCACATTTCAAGCAATTCGCATTGAAGTGAATAAGGAACTCGAAATTTTGCCAAAGGCAATTTCGGATGCGATTGCCGCTACGGAAATTGGTGGCCGAATCGCCGTGTTGTCGTACCACTCTGGAGAAGACCGCATTGTGAAGCAAGCGTTCCGTGATGCCGAAACTCGTCCAGGCGCAACCACCATCGCTTCGCCGTTTCAGCATCATTTGTCCTCAGGCAAGTTGGTGAAGAAAGTACGCGTTGCCGAACATGCATCTGCCGAAGAAATTGAACGCAACCCTCGCGCATCATCTGCGCGGCTCAGGGTTATAGAAAAGGTCGGCTGCTGAGATGGCGTTAGCGATCAACACTGAACGGGTGCCACAACGGCGACCACGTGGTGAACAATCGATACCCCCTGAACGCCATCTCACAGTCATCCCGGGCACATCAAAGCGAACCATCGTGTTCTTTAGCGCCATGGTGCTTGGATTATTCGTGGTCGTGTCGTCGGTAATTGGTTTGCAGGCGTACATCGCTGGACAGCAATTGAAATTGGACCATCTGACAAGTGAAATTTCACTGTCACGTCAGTACCACGATGAACTTCGTCAGCAGCGAGCCGCTTTGTTGGCCCCTGAATATCTTCGCGAACAAGCAGCCGCCATGATGATGACGCCAGGTCTTGGTTCGAAGTTTGTGGAAATTCCCGAAGATGTGGTTGCCGCAGTGGTGATCTCGACGGGGAAGATGGACCCAGCATTTGCCAATCCATCGAACATTGCATCGTTGAACCCACTCGCCAATTTGGGTGTAGCGCAAAATGAGGTGACGCAACCATGAGTATCGCTGCCGGATCCCGTGGACGTCGTCACGAGCCACAACGGGCAAGCGACATCGCTCGTGCAGCTGCACGGCAAACTGTTCGCACACTGACTGAAGATCTCAAGCCTGGAAAAATTTCGCATCGCTTGGCTTATGTGCGCATTGGTGTGTCGTTGATGTTGTGTGCGATGTTGCTGCGCACCGGATATTTGCAAACGATTGGATCTGGTCAATATCGCGACGCAAGCGTTTCGCAACGCACCCGAGTGAACACAGTGCGTGCAGAGCGTGGTTCGATCCTCGATCGCAACGGTCTTGAGCTTGCGATTCCGGTTCCATTACGCACGGTATACGCAGACCCACGAGAAGTAGTAGACCCTGTTGGTACGGCGCATGCAGTAGCTGCGTTGTTGGCGATGACTCCGGAGGCAGAAGTTGCGCTGGCAGAAAAGCTCCAAGATAAAACTTCGAGCTTCACCTACATCGCTCGCCAAGCATCACAAGAAGTTGCTGACTCGCTCATCGCGTTACAACTGCCAGGTGTGTCGGCGTACAACGAGTCGGGTCGCGAACTGACAAGTGACGGGTTGCGTGCATTGGTTGGTCGTACTGATCCGGACGGGCTTGGAACTTCCGGCCTTGAAAAACAGTTTGACGTATTACTTGCTGGCGTGAATGGTCGTCAGGTGCGCGAAGTGAGCGCAAAGGGTCAGTCCATTCCTGCCACGCAAGACAACAGCGTTGCTGCAATCCCTGGCAAGACATTGATCACCACCATTGATCGCAACATTCAATTCCAGGTTGATGGAATTTTGGCTCAGCAGATTGCGCGACTACAGGCGCGAAGCGGTACTGCAATCGTGATGGATTCTGCAACTGGCGAAATTTTTGCAATGTCAACATTGCGATTGAACGAAGACGGAACGTATTCAGCTGATTCGGGAAACATTGCGGCAGTTGAAGCGAACGAACCAGGTTCGGTGGCAAAGGTATTCAGCATCGCCGCTGCAATCAACGAAGGCAAAGTGGATGCAACGACAGTGTTCAATGTTCCACCAACATTTATTGCAAACAAAGGTACGAAGTGGCAGCAACCAATTAACGATGCATACCCGCACGGATTAGAAGACATGTCAGTGCGCAAGATCATTGTCGATTCATCGAACGTAGGAACGTTGATGATTGGCCAAACCATTGGTCCGGACAAGTTGCACGATTACCTGAAGTCATTTGGATTCGGCGCTAAATCGGCGATTGATTTCCCGGGCGAGACCAAGGGAATCCTTCAGTCGTCAGACAAGTGGGCGGGTGCCAAGAAATTCACCACTTCATATGGTTACGGTTATTCAGCAACGGCCTTGCAGTTGATTGCGGGAGTAAACGTGGTGGCAAATAACGGGAATTACGTCGCGCCTCGATTGGTGACGGCAACGGTTACGAAAGACGGCGTGAACGAACCGATCGCAGCAGGTGAGCAGCACGCAGTAATTACTCCTGAAACAGCCGCGACCATGCGATCACTCATGACTGACGTTGTGTGTTTCGGAACTGCAACGCTTGGAAAAGTGCCTGGTATGACGGTTGCCGGCAAGACAGGTACTGCTTATAAGCGCCAAGACAACGGAACTTATGTTGCAGACGATGGCTCACGGTCATACTTCGCAAGCTTCATCGGCTTCATTCCTGCACAGCAGCCTCGCTTCACGGTGTTGGTGTCCATTGACGAACCAAACGCAGACTCGATGGATCGCTTTGGTGGAACAGCAGCCGCTCCAGTATTCGCAAACATTGCGCAAGTACTCATTAGTGAACTTGATATTCGTCCAAACGCAGCCGATCTTGGTTGTCCAAAAGAGCGTCCAGCAGAGCTCGGACCTAAGCACTAGTCATGAGTGCAACGCCGGCCGCGACCGGCCAGATGACACTGCGACATCTGGTGGAAACTGCACAACTAGGCGAACATGGATTATTGGTTGACGTTGTTGGAGCAGATGTTGTCATTGCCGACATTACGCACGACTCGCGTCAAGTTCTTGCCGGCGCAATGTTTTGTTGTGTCGATGGCATGCGGGTGAATGGTCATGAATTTGCTCAACAAGCCGTAGACGCTGGTGCAACTGCGCTGTTGGTAGACCACGCACTGTCGATTGACATTCCGCAAGTGGTGGTGACCGATGTGCGACATGCGATGGGTCGTATGGCTGCTGCGCTGTACAACTTTCCAAGCTCAAGAATGCATGTGGTCGGAGTAACGGGAACGAATGGAAAGACGACCACTGCACATCTCCTCGCAGAGATTCTTCGAGCTCATGGATGGAAAACTGAAGTAATTGGCACCTTGACTGGCGCACGAACCACGCCTGAATCAACAGACTTGCAGCGAACGCTGAGCGAGTGTGAGCGAAATGGCGCGCAGGCAGTGGTGATGGAGGTGACATCGCATGCACTTGAACTGCATCGAGTGGCAGGGACAACGTTTGAAGTAGCGGTGTTTACCAACCTGTCGCAAGATCATCTGGATTTCCATCACACGATGGAAAAGTATTTTGCTGCCAAAGCGAAATTATTTGCGGAGCAATACTCTGCTTTCGGAGTGGTTAACCGTGACGATGTGCACGGCCAACTTCTACTCGACACGATGACTATTGATTCCATGTCATTCGGAATGGGCGATATCACTCATGTGCAGATGGATGCTCGTCATATTGAATACGACATTGACGGAGTACATATGCGCGCGCAGTTGGGAGGGCAGTTCAACGTGATGAATTCGCTCGCTGCGGTATCTGCAGCCCGTGCACTTGGCGTTTCACTTATTGAGATTGCTGAGGGACTCGGTCGTGCCACCGCGGTGCCCGGCCGATTTGAATCTGTTGATGCAGGACAATCTTTTGATGTGATCGTGGATTATGCACACACGCCAGATGCATTGGAGCGAGTGCTCGATTCGTCTCGGTCATTGATGAGCGAAAACGGAAAGTTGATTGTGGTGTTTGGTTGCGGTGGTGACCGCGATGCTGACAAGCGTCAACCGATGGGTGAAATTGCAGGCGCAAAGGCAGATGCGGTGATTATCACTTCTGACAACCCTCGCTCTGAGTCTGGGGCAGAAATTGCGCGTCAGATCAATGCTGGAGTGAGACCATCTGATTCGCATAAAGTGCTGTGCACTGAATTAGATCGCCGTGCTGCAATTGGCAAGGCGTTTTCCATTGCTCAACTTGGAGATGTTGTCGTGATTGCAGGAAAGGGTCACGAAAAATACCAGGAGATAGCAGGCGTGAAGCATGCTTTTGACGACAAAGAAGTGATGACTTCAATGTTTGAATTACTGGATAGATAAAAAAATGAACCGAAAGGTTTTGAATTGATAAAAATCACTCTTGCGAGAGTGAAACACCATAAAGAAAACAACATGTTTTATCACCTGTTCGATTGGATGGCCAAACACAACTACAGACTTCCCGGCGGAGGACTGTTTCAGTTCATTACCTTCAGGGTGATGCTGGCGCTGATTGTGTCGTTGGTGATTACCACTGTTTTCGGAAA
>JBEGJW010000049.1:0-9955 GCA_041184445.1 Actinomycetota bacterium
ACCATGAAGAATGTTTTGCAGGGCTACGACGACAGGTACAACCGTCTTGTTGACTGGGTAACGGAAACCGAAGGTTCATTCCGCGAAGACCAGTTGGCCGAAGTATCGGTTGCCGACTTGCTTATTTTGCCAATCAGCGAATCGGCAAATCACTGGCGCACCACGCAAAACGAGAAATAGTGATGCAGGGCATTGGCATTGACGCCGTAGATATTGAGCGATTTCGTACTGCACTTGAGCGCACACCACAGCTGCGAGATCGTCTGTTTACGGCAGATGAATTGCAGTCGCTGAGCGCAAAGTCGGACCAGGTTTCTAGCCTTGCCGCACGCTTTGCAGTGCGTGAGGCCACCATGAAAGCCCTGGGCGTTGGGCTTGGAGCATTTGATCTACACGACGTATCGGTCATGAAGTTGCCCTCTGGTCAGCCAACGTTGCGCATCGAAGGACGAGCCAAACAACTTGCAGATGCTCGTGGAATTAGGTCGTGGCAAGTGTCAATTTCACATACTGACAGCGTGGCAGTCGCTGTCGTTGCTGCTGAGTAGAAACCGATGAATGCACAGCGCTGGGCTTGGGCTCAAATTGATCTTGGTGCGCTTCGCCACAATGTTGCAACGCTTGCGGCCCATATTGGTCCGCAACAACTGTGGGCAGTAGTGAAGGCCGATGCATACGGACATGGTGCAAATGAATGTGCGCGAGTTGCTCTGCAGTCGGGAGCACAGGGTCTGTGCGTTGCGTTGGTTTCTGAAGGAATTGCACTTCGTCAAGCCGGTATTAATGCCCCAATTCTGGTCATGAGCGAGCAACCAACTGAACAGCATCGCGACATGATTTCGTACGGTCTCATTGCCACGTTGTACAACGAAACAACCATTGCTCAATTTGCAAACACAGCAAACGAACTTGAAATCATGGCTGCGGTACACATAAAAGTAGATTCGGGAATGCACCGAGTAGGTGTGTCGCCTGAAGACGCGGTGAAGGTTGCCAAACTCGTTGCTGAGTCACCGTGGCTATCACTAGAAGGAATGTTTACGCATTTGGCTACTGCCGATGTTGCCGACACGCAGTTTGCGCAACAACAAGTTTCGGCATTCTCGCGTTCTGTAGAGCAAGTCCGTGCTTTAGGTATTGAAGTTCGTCACGTACACGTTTCAAATTCTGCTTCTGCAATTCGCAAGCTCGATGCAGGCGCTGGTTGCACCATGGCGCGAGTAGGCATTGCCATGTACGGAATTCCAGGTGACGCGCATACCAATTCATTTGGTGCCGCGCATCAACTCGATCTTCGCCCAGTGATGTCGGTGCATGCGCGAGTGTCTCATGTGCAACGAGTTGCTGCAGGGCAAGGTGTTTCGTATGGGTTAAAGCGAACGATTGAACAGGATTCAACAGTTGCCACTATTCCGCTTGGCTACGCAGATGGCATACCGCGTGGCCTGTGGGAGAGCGGGTCTGTGCTTGTCGGTGGAATCCGCCGCTCGTTTGCAGGCGTGGTCACGATGGATCAGGTCATGGTGAACTGTGCAAATGATGAGGTGCGCATTGGCGACGAGGTGGTGTTGATTGGCGCACAGGGCTCCGAACTCATTACGGCCAATGAATGGGCTAACAAAATGAGCACTATTGGCTACGAAATTGTGTGCTCAATTAGTGCTCGAATTCCGCGCAACTACATCAATTAGTTCGCCCGCATTACTACCTAGGCTGATTACGCCTTTTCCTCATGATTACCTTGACTGCACCGCACCAAATAGACACCGCTGGCATTGCCGCTGTGATTGCTGGCCTGGCAAAACCTGGTGACATGTTTGTGTTGATTGGGGAGATGGGCGCGGGGAAAACATATTTTGCGCAACAGTTTGGTAAATCACTTGGCATATCCGAGCCAATCACTTCGCCAACATTTAATTTGCTACACAGCTATTCGGGCGGTCGACTTCCCATGCATCATGCCGACTTGTATCGCCTAGAGCGCACTGGCGAACTTGCCGACTTAGGAATTGCTGAACTCGTGGAAGCAGGCGGAGTTGCGTTGGTGGAGTGGGGCGATGTTGTGGGTGACGACATCGGCGACGGACTCACCATTACGTTGAACCATGTTGACGGAAACGAAGACTTACGGCATATAGAAATTGGTTGGCGTGGCAAGCAGTGGGAATCGCGTTGGGACAAACTCCGTTCGTCGCTTGCGCGGTGGTCGGCATGATTATTTTGGGAATTGATACGGCAACCGATGCAGTAAGCGTTGCGTTGCACGATGGCGATGTAGTTCTTGCAAGTAGTGAAATTCGTAGCGACCGTCAACATGCCGAAGCGCTTACGCCGATGATCGACTTCGTGTGTAAACAAGCATCCATTGAGCTGTGGGATGTTGGTGGAATTGCTGTTGATATAGGTCCAGGCCTGTTTACAGGAATGAGAGTTGGTATTGCTTCTGCTCAGGCAATTGCGCAGGTGATTGATGTGTCGATCATTCCTGTCACCAGCCTCGACATATTGGCCGCAGCAGTGCAGACAAACAACGAAGTCATTGCTTCCGTGGTTGATGCTCGACGTGGCGAGGTGTATTGGTCGCTGTATCGCATGTCAGATGGAAAACTGAAACAAGTGGGCAAGCCACAAATTGGTTCACCCGAAATGTGCGCAGTCGATGTGCTTGATCGTGGGCAGTCAACGTTGCTCGTTGGCACCGGTGCACTAAAACACGAAACCGAGTTTCGCGAACGACTGAACCCCGTACTTCCTGGATTGGAAATTGCAGACGACAAATATTCAATGCCACTGGCTTCCACCCTGGTTGAAATTTCCCACGAACGCGCATTACGTGGCGAATGGGTACTCGTTGAAGAAGTGGTTCCCATGTATTTGCGTGCACCTGATGCCGAAATCAACTGGGCAACACGGAGTGCACAATGAGCATTCTTGACCGCTTAATAAAGAAGGTTGAGGCTGGAAATACTCAACAGTCACAAGCACATCCGGTGCTTGAGGTTGCACAAATGCACCGCCGCGACATTCGCGACATCATGCCAATTGAAGAAGTGGTGTATCCGAAGCCATGGACCCAAAAGGTGTTTGCCGACGAAATTGAAATGATGAATAGGGGCCATCGCTATTACGCCGTTGCTCATATTGGTCGAGAATTGGTGGGGTATTGCGGCCTGTTGTTTGCCGACACCGATGCGCATGTCACCAATATTGCGGTGCATCCAGACTGGCAACAACGGGGTATTGCAACCGAGTTAATGCTGGAACTTGCATGGCATGCACGCCAACGAAAATGTGAGGCACTGACACTTGAGGTTCGCCATACCAATACCGCGGCGCAAGAGTTGTATCGACGTTTCGGTTTTGTTCCTGCAGGAGTGCGTCGCAAGTATTACGAAAACACCGATGATGCCATTGTGATGTGGTGTCAAGATATTCAAGACGATGCATTTCGCGATCGTTTGCGCAACATTGAAAAGACCAGACCATGATTCGCGTCGATGAAGCAACAGTTGTTTTGGGAATTGAATCCAGCTGCGATGAAACTGCTGCAGCGGTCGTGATGGGTGGCAACGATGTTCTGTCCTCGGTTGTTGCCACACAAATTGAGCAGCACGCGCGTTTCGGCGGAGTTGTTCCCGAAATCGCCAGTCGCGCTCATGTTGAAGCAATGACTCCAGTTATTCGCAAAGCAATTAGCGACTCGGGTGTTGGCTTTGAACGCATCGATGCAGTGGCCGCAACAGTTGGCCCTGGTCTTGTTGGTGCGTTATTGGTCGGTGTCGCTACTGCAAAGTCGATTGCGCTTGCACTGAACAAACCCTTTATTGGAGTGAATCACCTCGAAGCACATTTGTATGCAGCTCTGCTCGACGACCCACATGTTGAGTTTCCGATGCTGGTTGTGTTGGTTTCTGGTGGCAATACGTTGCTGGTGAATATGGAATCGCACGGTAAGTATTCAATTGTTGGACAAACCATTGACGATGCAGCCGGCGAAGCCTTTGACAAGGTTGCGCGCTTTCTCGGGCTTGGACACCCAGGTGGACCTGCAATTGATCGCGAAGCAAAGTTAGGAAACGCGCAAGCAATTGAATTTCCGCGTGCAATGTTGCACGATGGATTTGATGTTTCATTTAGTGGATTGAAAACCGCAGTCGTTAACTACGTGCGCAAGTATCCATCTATTTCTACGCAAGATGTTGCTGCATCATTTCAAACTGCGGTGGTTGATGTGTTGGTAGCAAAGTCGGTAAAGGCCGCCAAGCACATTGGCGCAAAGACCGTTGCACTCGGTGGCGGTGTGGCTGCAAACTCGCTGTTACGCCAACAAATGACTGCAATGTGCGCCCAGCATGGTTGGCGTTTGGTGTTGCCCAGCATGGCAATGTGTACCGACAACGCAGCCATGATTGCCTCGGCTGGTTGGTACCGTTTATTGCAGGACGGACCAAGCGAATTGAGCATGGGAGCCATGCCAAACCTGAAGCTGACCGACCGAACCACCGCATAACACCATGACCGCAACTGACACCCCAACTTCTGCCACGACAGTGCCTGCGCTGCAACTAGGTGAGCGCAGCATTTGGCCACCGGTGGTGCTTGCACCAATGGCTGGCGTCACTAATGCACCGTTTCGCTCGCTATGTCGAAAGTTTGGGCCGGGGCTTGTGTACGTCAATGAAATGATCATGGCCACTGGGCTCGTGCACGGAAATCGCAAAACCGACACCATGTTGAAGTTTGGCCCAGATGAAGATTTCCGCTCGTTGCAGTTGTACGGAAGTGATCCCGAAATGCTTGGCCGCGCAGTGCACAAACTTGGTCAGGCAAACGCAGTCGATCACATCGATTTGAATTTCGGTTGTCCAGCGCCAAAAGTGACACGTCGCGGTGGCGGCGCAGCAGTACCGCTGAAGCGTCAGTTGTTGCGTGCAATTGTTACAGCAGCAGTAACTGCGGGTAAAGAATACGGAATTCCGGTGACGTGCAAATTTCGCATGGGCATCAACGATGACCTCATCACATTTATTGAAACAGGATTGATTTGCGAAGATGCCGGCGCAGTTGCAGTTGCACTGCATGCGCGCACTGCACAGCAGCACTATGCACCGAGCGCGCATTGGGAAGCCATTAGTCAACTGAAGCAAGCAGTGAAAACCATTCCTGTTCTTGGCAATGGCGATATTTGGGAAGCTGGCGATGCGTTGCGCATGGTGGAACAAACAGGTTGCGACGGAGTAGTGATTGGTAGAGGTTGCTTAGGCCGCCCGTGGTTGTTCCGCGACCTTGTTGATGCATTTAGTGGACGACCAGTGAGTGGCACTCCAAAACTTGGCGACGTGTTGTCGGTCATGTTGGAGCATGCAGAGGGATTATGTGCGCATCTTGATGAAGATCGCGGTATTCGAGATTTCCGTAAGCACACCAGTTGGTATCTCACTGGCTATCCAGTTGGTGGCGAAATGCGTCGCAAGTTTGCTGAAGTGAAATCATTGGCAGAGCTTCGTGCTCTTGCTGCACAGTTAGATGCAGATGCACCAATCGTTGAAGGTGGAGAGCGAATTGCTCGCGGGCACACCAACGGCCCGATCAAAGTGATTTTGCCAGAGGGCTACCTAGACGACCGTGACGACATGACCATTCCAGATGATGGCGATGTCATGCGCTTGAGTGGTGGCTGATCTCGAAATGGAACCTCCGAGTAGCACTCAACCAAAAATTGTTCTTGCATCGCGTTCACCGCGACGAATTGATTTGTTGACGAAGTTGCTAGACGAAGCATTTGGCGAAGGTCAAATGTCGTTTGACATCGAGCCTGCAGATATCGATGAAACTCCGCTCGTTAACGAAACTCCACTTGCACACGTGCAGCGACTTGCACAAGGCAAAGCCCATGTCATCGCACAGCGATACACAGATCGTGATGTCATCGTGATTGCAGCCGACACCACGGTCGATGTAGATGGCGAGATTTATGGCAAGCCAGAAAATCTTGATGATGCCCGCCGCATGCTGGGCGAAATGTCTGGCCGCACCCATCGCGTGCATACGGCCATTTCGGTGGTGCGCGGGGACAGGCAGGCTCACACTGTGGACACCGCCTCGGTGACGCTGGTGCACATCACTCCCGAATTAATGGATTGGTACCTGGCCATTGGGGAATCGCTGGATAAGGCAGGGGCGTACGCCCTGCAAGGCGATGGCGGGAAACTGGTGGAAACGGTGCAGGGCAGCTTCACCACGGTCGTAGGACTGCCTCTGGAGCCCCTTTCGGACTTGCTTGCCCAATGCGGGCTCAGTTGGAAATTCGGGGCTTAGGTCCGTATCATTAGCACTCGCACTCGTTGAGTGCTAACCGAAAAACCAACCGCGTGAACCACCCGGGACACGCCACACGGAGGACCTCACATATGAACTTGAAGCCCCTAGACGACCGAATCGTGGTCAAGCCAAGCGAAGCAGTGCAGACCACCGCATCTGGTCTCGTTATTCCAGACACCGCCAAAGAGAAGCCGCAGCAGGGCACCGTTCTTGCAGTTGGACCTGGCCGATGGAGCGATGACGAAGGCAAGCATTTCGCACTCGACATCAAAGTTGGCGATGTAGTTCTGTACAGCAAGTACGGCGGAACCGAAGTCACCCATGGTGGAGACGACCTTCTTATTCTCACCAGCCGCGACGTGCTCGCAGTTGTTGCCTGATTTTCTAACCATTTACCTCCAACACGCAAAGGACCAAAACAAACATGGCCAAGCAATTGAAGTTTGACGAAGAAGCACGCCGCGCTCTTGAAGCCGGTGTGAACAAACTCGCCGATGCAGTAAAAGTGACACTCGGACCTAAGGGTCGCAACGTAGTGCTCGACAAGAAGTTCGGTGCACCAACCATTACGAACGACGGTGTGTCGATCGCAAAGGAAATTGAACTCGAAGATCCATTCGAGAACATGGGCGCTCAGCTTGTTAAAGAAGTAGCAACCAAGACCAACGACGTAGCCGGTGACGGAACAACTACGGCAACAGTTATTGCGCAAGCAATGGTGCAACACGGAATGCGCAACGTCGCTGCCGGTGCAAACCCAATGGGTTTGAAGCGCGGTATCGAAAAGGCAGTTGCCGCAGCAGTTGAGTCGATTAAGGCACAAGCAAAAGAAGTAGACGACAAGGGCGACATCGCCAACGTTGCAACTATTTCTGCAGCTGACGCATCAATCGGCAAAGTTATTGCTGACGCAATCGACAAGGTTGGCAAAGACGGCGTAGTAACCGTTGAAGAGAGCAACACATTCGGAACAGAACTTGAGTTCACCGAAGGTATGCAATTCGACAAGGGCTACCTCTCGCCATACTTCGTCACCGACACCGACCGTCAAGAAGCAGTTCTTGAAGATCCGTACATCTTGTTCAACTCAGGAAAAATCGCAACAGTGCAGGCAATGTTGCCAGTACTTGAAGGCGTCATGAAGACTGGCCGCCCGTTGCTCATCATTGCTGAAGACGTAGAAGGCGAAGCGCTTGCGACACTTGTTGTCAACAAGATCCGTGGAACTTTCAACTCAACCGCAGTGAAGGCTCCAGGATTCGGCGATCGTCGCAAGGCAATGTTGCAAGACATGGCAGTGCTCACCGGTGGACAAGTCATCAGCGAAGAAGTTGGTTTGAAGTTGGAAAACGTGTCGCTCGACCTTTTGGGTCGTGCAAAGCGCGTCATCATCAACAAGGACAACACCACCATCGTCGACGGCGCAGGCGCCAAGGACGAAGTGGCTGGCCGAATCAACCAAATCAAGGCTGAAATTGACAACACCGATTCCGATTGGGACCGTGAGAAGTTGCAAGAGCGTTTGGCCAAGTTGGCTGGCGGTGTTGCAGTGATCAAGGTTGGCGCAGCAACCGAAGTTGAGCTGAAGGAAAAGAAGCACCGCATTGAAGACGCCGTTTCGGCAACTCGTGCAGCGATCGAAGAAGGCGTGGTCGCCGGTGGCGGTACCGCACTCATTCGTACTCGTCCAGCAGTACTCAAGGTTGTTGAATCGCTTAAGGGCGACGAAGCAACTGGTGCACGCAGCGTGTACGACTCGTTGACGGCTCCTGGTCGTCACATCGCCGACAACGCAGGTTTGGAAGGCGCAGTTGCCATCCAGCGTGTGGAGTCAGAGAAGGGCAACATTGGTCTCAATGCTGCAACTGGCGAATACGTCGACATGGTGAAAGCCGGAATCATTGACCCAGCCAAGGTGACTCGTGCAGCGTTGCAAAACGCAGCATCAATTGCCGCACTGGTCATCACCACCGAATGCCTCGTAGCTGACAAGCCAGACAAGAATGGCGCAGCAGCAGGCGGCGGCATGCCAGGTGGCGGAATGGGAATGATGTAAATCGTTTTCCCAAACGAACATCAAATAGTCGAAAATGCCTCGGGCGAAAGTCCGAGGCATTTTCATTTCTCTTCTAGTGTGTGGAGCTATGGCAAGTAACGGTCGCGGTTTCTGGATGCATCAATTCGTGGAGTATTTCATTGCAGGCGGGCTGGTCATGATGTCGGCTCAATTGAAAGAACCAACTATTCCTGCAGTGATGGGGCTCATCATGCTGGTGAACACTGCAATTACCGATGGGCTATTGAGTGCGTTCAAATGGATCAATCGTGGAGTGCATCGCGTGATCGATTGGCTCATCATTGTTGCTTGTCTGGTGTTGTCGTTTGTGGCCGACATTGAAACGAATGGACGACTCGCGCTGCTGGGAGTTGGTCTCGTACTCGGAGTCGTTGTTCTTGGAACCAACTTCGCCAAGCGTGGTGCGCAACCAACACCTCGTCGTTAGGCTGAACGTATGGGCTTCACAACACCAGCACCCGATCTTGAAAAAATTCGTACAGCATGGGAAACCTGGGAGCGTGGCGAAGAACAGCCTGGCAAAACGCTTGCAAACCTTAAAACAGCTGGCCTCGATGAAGTCATTCGCCAGTTGATTGCAAGTGGCTGGGCTCCTCAAGCGTAAATTCGCAACATGATTCGCGCGGGTGGCGATCAGCAGATTCCGCGCCCGACAGCCGTATGGGTGCGTCCCACTAATCCGTTTGCGCGGTTAAATCATTCTTCACTGCGCAATACGCAAGAGTTACTAGACAGACTGCAGCGCTTCACCCACACGCTTGAGCAAACTCCACCACCAGAAGGATCGAGAGCATCGGCGGTGTTGGTGCCAATTTTTGATGGACCAAGCGGACCAGAAGTTGTGCTCACCCGAAGGTCAAAAGCACTCACGAGCCACAAAGGCGAAGTGTCGTTTCCTGGCGGGCGAGTGGATGAAGGAGAGACATTCGTTCAGGCTGCAATTCGCGAAGCGTACGAAGAGATCAATCTGGACCCATCGCATGTGCAGGTCATTGGCGAGATGAGCGCCTTGTCAACATATGTGAGCAACAGCCACATTGTTCCCGTATTGGCGTACTTAGAAACACCGCCGTCCATGAGTGCGGTAAATGCAGAGGTTGATCGAGTGTTTTCAGTTGCGCTTGCCGACTTGGTGCGCGATGACACCTATGTAGAAGAACACTGGGGAACGCCACCGAATCAATATCAAATTCACTTTTTCCACTTAGACGATGAAACAGTGTGGGGTGCCACAGGAAAAATGTTGCACCAACTCATCAATATTGCGTTGTTGAACGAGTGGGCGTAAGCGTTTAGCCTCCGGTGCTACGAACCGCAATAAAAAAGGTTTCTGCCCACATGAGGCAACGAATTCTTCTGGTGCGTACTTGAGTTGCGCAGGATGTTTCTAAGTCATGGCGAAACTGTTCATCTAATTTCGCGCGCACGGTTTCGGTGAATTGGCTGAGTTTTTTGGTATTGCGATAACCAAAGTCGTGTCGAATACAGGCTTGTGTGAAGTTGAACGATCGGCCCTCATTGCCAACTACAGGTGCGGAACAACCATCAGTAGTCCAG
>JBEGJW010000050.1:0-9661 GCA_041184445.1 Actinomycetota bacterium
CACAGATGAAACCTGGATCGATTGTTGTGAATGTTTCGCGCGGAGGACTTATTGATGAGTCTGCACTTGAATCGGCATTGAAGTCTCAGCATTTGTCTGGTGCGGCACTCGACTGTTTCGAAGACGAGCCTTACACGGGCCCATTGCTACAGCTTCCCAATGTCCAGGTCACCGCTCATATGGGTTCATATGCACGTGAAACCCGCGACCTTATGGAAGTTGAAGCAAGCACCAATTTGGTCAATGGGCTTCGAAAGCGCGGATTGATCTAACCAATAGACTGAGGGCATGATCGCCGCTCTCATGATCGGCCGTGCGGGCAGCACAGGTTTCCCTGGAAAGAATGTTTCACTTGTCCTTGGACGACCGCTCTGCGAGTACCCACTCATGGCTGCATCGGGTTCCAAAAACGTTGACCGAATTTTCATCTCAACCGACTCTGATCAAATTCGCAAAATCGGCGAAAAATACAACGCCACACATATTGAACGACCTGCACATTTAGCCACTAGTACAGCGTTGTCTGATGACGTTTTCGTACATGCATTTGGCGTCATTAAAGAGACCTTGGCCGCAGAGGGACACCAGCTCGACTTCCTGGTCTTACTGTTCGCCAACGCAGCAACGGTTAAAACAGAGTTCATTGATCAGGGCATTGAAATGTTACGCAACGACCCGAAAATGGACGGTGCGGCAACAACCTCCATCTACAACATGTACAGCCCTCTACGTGCAAGAAAAATGGGAGCAGATGGTTACCTCAAGCCTTTCGTTCCATTCGAGGCAATTGGTGATCCTTCAACATTTAATACCAGTCGTGATTCTCAAGGCGATGTGTATTACACGGATGGTTCAACCATCGTGATTCGTCCCCGCTCGCTTGAAAACATTTCTGATGGGCTACTTCCACACAAATGGATGGGTCAACACATCGGATCCATTCCGAATTGGGGTGGATGCGACGTTGATTATGAATGGCAAGTACCTATCGTTGAGTTTTGGCTCAAAGCTCACGGTTTTTCGGAAGGTTCGTTGTAGCGCATTGCGCTAAAGGCTGCACATGAGCGAACTTCGAATTGGTATTGCAGGATACGGAGTCATCGGTAAGCGTCGTCGCGGATGTGTTGATGCAAACCCATTCATGACCACCGTTGCCGTGTGCGATAAAAAGTTTGCCGACGACGGAACACTTGATGATGGCATTGCATATTCGCGCGAATACCAACAACTGTTTGACCATGATTTAGATGCAGTACTTGTGTGTATGAGTAATGACATGGCAGCAGAAATCACTATCGCTGCCCTGGAACGCGGGCTGCATGTGTTTTGTGAAAAACCACCAGCTCGAAATATGGCTGAGCTTCTTTCAGTTGTATCTGCCGAAAAATCACACCCTGGCCTAAAGCTGATGTACGGGTTCAATCATCGGTATCACGATTCTGTACAAGACGCTCTCAAGCTCATTCGCTCTGGCTCACTCGGCAAAATCATCAACATGCGCGGCGTGTATGGCAAGTCGAAACTCATCACGTTTGATCAAGCTGACTGGCGGGCAAAACGTGAAATGGCCGGCGGTGGCGTGTTGCTTGACCAAGGCATCCACATGGTGGACCTCATGCGCTTATTTGCCGGTGAATTCACCGACGTGCATAGTTTTGTTTCAAATAACCATTGGAACTATGACGTAGAAGACAACGCTTACGCGATCATGCGAACATCAGACGGAGTTGTGGCGATGCTTAACTCATCAGCAACTCAATGGCGCCATCAGTTTTCTCTCGATATCAACCTGCAGAGAGGAAGCATCATTCTTCGGGGCATCTTGAGTGGGTCGAAAAGTTATGGATCTGAGACCATGACCACCGTGTTTGCCAACCCAGACAGAGACAACGGAGATCCAAAAGAGTCAACCCAGGAGTACAGCTTTGACCCTTCGTGGACGGCAGAAATTGATGCATTCGCAGATGTCGTTCGCAACGACTTGCCGATTGAGAGCGGAACATCGCATGACGCGCTCATGACTATGCAGTTGGTGCACAAGATCTACTACGCCGATCCAAAATGGCGCGATACCTACTCAATTCCTAATCCCGACTTCACCATTTAGCACTGGAGCAAATATGAGCGGTGTACAAAATAGAAAAGTTCTCGTCACCGGAACATCAAGAGGGATTGGCCTTGCAATTGCTAAGGAGTTCCTCAATCAAGGTGCGCAAGTATTCGGAACTGCGACGACGGGTTCTTCACCAACTGGTTTTTCTGGGTTTTGTGCAGCAGACTTCTCGAAGCGTGAAGGCATTCAGAAATGCGTAGATTTCGTTAATGAAGTTCAACCAGACATCGTGATCAACAACGCGGGTATCAACTCACCGTCCTCGTTTGAAAGTATTGATTCTGAAAGATTTCTTGAAATTCAACAAGTCAATGTTCTTGCACCAATGGAAATCTGTCGTGCAGCGATCCCACACATGGTCAAGCAAAACTGGGGTCGTATTGTCAATATTTCATCGGTATGGAGCAAGATCTCCAAGGAACAACGAGCTCCGTACTCTGCGAGCAAGTTTGCGCTCGATGGCATGACTTTGGCGCTTGCTATTGAGTACGCAAAGCACAATGTTTTAGCCAACTGTGTTGCACCTGGCTTTGTTGATACCGATATGACACGTGGAATTCTGGGTGACGAGGGAATCAACAAGTTGATGCAAATTGTGCCAATCGGCAGACTTGCTCAACCTGCAGAAATAGCAACTTTCGTTGTCTGGCTAGCTAGCGAATCAAACACGTACATCACTGGGCAGAACATTGCAGTTGATGGTGGTTTTACACGTGCCTGATTCAATTTCGATTCAGTCCCACCGGGGAATATACGAAGCTTGCTTCACTCCCGACTTGTTGAATGATCCGTCGGCGCTGCTTGAAGGAGAACCCCACTTCATCATTGACAGCAATATTGCTCGCCTCTATTCAACACAGCTTCACAGTGTTCTTAGTCATCCGAATGTGATTCTCGTAGACGCCACAGAACAAAACAAAAGTCTTGAATCAGCATCTCGAATCATCACTACTTTGGTCGCGCAAAAGACACGTCGCAACCATCACTTAGTCGCCATCGGCGGCGGAATTATTCAAGATTTAGTGTGCTTCATTGCAAGCACGCTTCTCCGTGGAGTTTCCTGGCAACTTGTTCCCACAACACTTCTCGCACAAGCAGATTCATGCATCGGGTCAAAGAGTTCGATCAATGTTGGTGACGCAAAGAATATTGTCGGTACCTTTTACCCTCCAACAAAGATTTATATTGACCAGAACTTCCTCCGTACATTGCACCAGAACGAAATTCGCTCAGGAATCGGTGAAATACTGAAAGTCCACGCAATCGACTCAGCAGAATCGTTCAATCGAGTCGCCTCCTCGCTGGAATCAATAACACACGATCTGGATGCACTTCAGCCTTTCATTTACTCCGCACTCACTATCAAAAAGCGATTCATCGAAGTTGATGAGTTTGATGAAGGCATACGTAACATTTTCAACTTCGGGCATAGTTTCGGCCATGCAATTGAAAGTGCAACAAATTTCGGAATTCCACACGGAGTTGCAGTAACCATGGGCATGGATGTTGCATGCCAGATTGCTGCTTCACGCAACCTTCTGCCAAATAGTGAATCAGCCCGGATGCGAACTGCATTGAGGTTGAATTATCAGCCATTCGCCCATGTACAGATCCCACTAGATGCTTCAATGAATGCGCTGTTAAAAGACAAGAAAAACAGCTCTACAGAACTCGGTCTGATTCTTCCTGTTGGCCAACAGGCGAATATTGAAAAAGTAATGGTTCCACCAAACGAAGAGTTTGTTGAACAATTTCGCCATGCTTTGGGTGCAATTGCTCAATGACGAACTCTGTGCGTGTTGACATAGTTGTTAACCAGTCGCAAGTACGAGATGACGCAGATATCACCATTCTTTGGGATGATTACTCCTCTCAAAAAAATGTTTTTTCTCTCCCTGAATATGTAGAACTTCACGCAGATCGCCTGCGCCTTCATTTTGCTGAATTTGTAGACCAAGTCGCTCAAACCCCACTTAGTGGTGGGGCCGTTTCTGAACTCCTCCTTATTCGCAAAGATTTCAGTTATTGGTGGATGACTCTTTTTGCGTCCACTAGGTGGGACCCAACAAGCAACATCACACATGCTGTGAAATTGTTGGCCTTCGCTGAAATCTGCGAACAAGTTTCCCCAACCGAAGTTTTCGTCCATCTACCTAATAAACAGATCTCTGCCGTAATCCAGGCATATTCCACGTCCAAGAATCTCGGAACAGTAAAAGCATCTGGTTCACATAATCCACCAACTCTTCGCCTTCTCTGGTTTCGTGCAATTGCTTCCATTGGAAAGTTTGCTCTCACACATCGGCGAGTCAAAACTCTTGTCAGTGCAGATCAAGCAAGCACGTTGATAGTTGATCACTTTGTGCGGTTTAACGAATCAGCTATCGACGATGGCCGATATGAGTCGCAATACTGGAAGTCGCTTGACAATGTCTTGTCGTCTATTGACCACGGAACCAGTTGGATCCATCACTATGTTCCAGGGTTTCGCTCAATTCGAGCAACCGAGCAATTACTCATAAAGCTCAATGCAAAGTCTGTAAACAAGCACGCACAATTTGAGACTCGACTTGCTGCCTCCTGTGTGCTGCCGATATTGCGCGAACTGAAGCGTCTGAGGCAGGTGGCTCGTGCCTCGAATAACCACCCTTCATTCTTTGTCGACACGCGTTCTGGGCTTAATTTCACTGCCCTATTTGCCGAACAATGGATTGAGTCGCTCTGCGGCAGCACTGCCGCCCGACACCTGATCATCCTTCGCCAACAGGAGGCAACACTTGAGTCGCTTCCTCCGCAAAAGAACGGCTTGTTCTTGTGCGAGAACCAGCCATGGGAATCTGCATTCACCTATGCGTGGCATAAGTACGGGCACGGCAAACTTGTGGCCGTTGTTCATGCACCAATTCGGTTTTGGGATTTCCGATACTTCACACTCGCTCGTTCGCTTCGCAATAATCGACAAACTGCGACTAGCAAGCCGACCCCAACAACCGTTGCCGTGAATAGCAAAATTTCACGAACATTCATGGAAATCGCTCAAGCACCAGCAAATCGAATTTGTGAAGTTGAGTCGTTGATGTTCAACCACTTAATCGCCACAAACCCAGCTAAAAGTTCGCAGAAAGACGTCTTGCTTATCGTTGGAGACTTTTTCCCACATCTCAACGATCGACTCATTGCTTTAGTCAAACATGCTGAACATGTTCGCAACACCAACTTAGAGATTGTCTTCAAGCCACATCCAATGAATACAAACCTGCCAAATTTTTCGGGTATTCCAAATGTTCAAATATCGACAACCGATTTAGGCGATCTACTTCCACGCACTCACACCGCTATTTCCTGCAACTCAAGCACGGCAGCGCTTGAGTGCTTCTTGTACGGAGTGAAAACGATTTCGTACGTTGACCCCGAAGCGTTGAATTCCAGCCCCCTGCGCGGAGTCTTGGGGGCAGTATTTGTTACGTCGAGCGAACAACTCGATATCGCACTCACAGACTCTCGCACCGACAATAAAGATAACCAATCACTTTTGATTCTCGACCGTGCAACACCTCGTTGGAAAGAGCTTCTTAGTTAATCTGCGCTGAGTAGTCTTTTATTCGTGAGTGGAAATTCTGAACGTTCGCTCATTCAACCAGAGATTTTTGAATCAGAAGCTGAAGCGTTCCAGGCTGCAAGTGTCTTGTTGGTCCATGAAATTTCTTCGAGCATCGCAGCAAAGAGCTCCTGCGTTCTTGTTCTTGCTGGAGGCAACTCCGCAAATTCAGTAATGCGCTTTGCCTTTCAATCGGACATCAATTGGTCACAGGTGCATCTTGTCCTCGCCGATGAGCGTTGTGTCCCACCCGGACACACAGATCGCAATGATGTTGCGCTGACCGCGCTCGTTGAATCTGCTTCGCTTGTCCAGCGTCCCGTCATTCACGGCATACCCGCAGAACTTGGTCCACATCTTGGCGCAGAGAAATTTGCTGAGCAGTTAGCTTCAATTGGACAACCGGACATCGCGCTACTCGGTGTTGCTGACGACGGCCACATTGCAAGTTTGTTTCCAAATTCGACTGCCTTAACAGCATCTGAAGATGCTGTATCTGTTACCGACAGCCCAAAAGAGCCTCGGGAGCGCATTTCCTGTTCCTTGGCTTATCTCACACGAGCCACATACAGAATTGCCCTGCAAACGGGGCATAATAAGAGAGATATTTTCGTGCGACTCCAGCAGGGAGAGCGACTTCCGCTTGCATTATTTTCACCAACTCACTGGTTCATGGATTACAACGCGACTCGTTGATCAGCGTTGCGAACTGAGGACTCCATGAAAACGGTCATTTTGTGTGGAGGCCTTGGCACACGAATTCGAGACGTCGCTGACGACATTCCAAAACCAATGATTCGCGTTGGTGGCATGCCCATTATTTGGCACCTCATGAAATATTACGCATCGTTCGGACACACAGAATTTGTCTTGTGCATGGGTTACAAGGGCGATGTCATCCGCGATTTCTTTATTTCGGCAATGTCTACGAAAAGTGTTTTGACCACAGTTGACACAAAAACTGAACACGTGCAATTTGCTGCATCTGACGAATTCGCAAACTGGTCAGTGACTCTGGCAAACACCGGACAAAACGCAATGACGGGTGCCCGTATTTTTAAAGTTCGCGAATACCTAAACAATGAACCGTTTATGCTCACTTACGGTGACGGATTGAGCGATATCAACCTGGATTTGCTCCTTGCATATCACCGCTCAAAAAATCTGACGGTCACCGTCACTGGCGTCCGTCCTCCAGCCAGGTTCGGTGAATTGCAAATTGGAACTGATGGAATTGCAACAGGCTTTAATGAAAAACCTCAAGCCAGCGCAGGAATGATCTCTGGTGGCTTCTTTGTATGTGAACCCGCGGTGTTTGATCACATGAATAATCATGAAGATCTTGTTTTTGAACAGGGCCCGATGCAGTCAGTCGTTCGCGAGAAGCATCTTGCTGTTTACCAGCACGATGGTTTCTGGCAATGCATGGACACGTTCCGTGATTGGCAGTTACTTAATTCAATGATTGATCAGGAAAAGGCGCCATGGAAAGTTTGGTAAGCGCACTCGAATCGTTCCGCGGAAAACGAGTACTCATCACAGGCAACACTGGGTTCAAAGGTTCTTGGCTGAGTTTGTGGTTACACAACCATGGTGCAGAGGTATTTGGCTATGCGCTTCCCGCGCTTCCCCATTCACATTTCAACGATTTATCATTAGGTTCGCTCATAAATCACCGCGATGGCGACGTACGTGATCTTGCCAGTCTGAAAAAGCGATTTGAAGAAGTTCAGCCACATGCTGTTTTCCATCTAGCAGCACAGCCACTGGTACGCCTTTCGTATCGCGACCCAGTACAAACGTTCGATACCAATATCGGTGGATCAACAAATGTTTTGGAATGTGTTCGACTTACCGAGTCAGTCCAAGCACTCATTTTCATCACCTCAGATAAGTGCTACCGAAATATTGAACAAGTAGCCGGATACACCGAGGACGATGTTCTTGGCGGCAACGACCCATACAGCGCTTCGAAAGGCGCAGCGGAGCTGGTGTTTGCTGCATATAACGCTTCATTTTTCAACCAACGAGACGGGCTCGTCGCAGCCTCAGCCCGTGCTGGGAACGTCATTGGTGGAGGTGACTGGGCCGAAGATCGAATCATCCCGGACTGCATCCGCTCACTCCAGCAAAACACAGCAATAGTTATTCGCAATCCGCACGCAACTCGCCCGTGGCAACACGTGCTTGAGCCACTATCTGGCTACATCATGCTTGGCAGCGCAATGCTGAGGGGCGATCACAGTGTTTCGGGTTCATGGAACTTTGGTCCTCGCGAAGACGAAGTTCGATCTGTTGATGACGTAACACGAGAGGTCATCAAAGTATGGGGCGAAGGTTCGGTCAAACTTGATGCCAACCAGAATCATCCGCATGAAGCGACGTTGTTGCAACTCGATTGTTCTAAAGCGCGCACAGAACTTGATTGGTCGCCGCGATGGGATTTCCTCACAACTATGGATAAAACGGTTTCTTGGTATCAGTCGGTTCATCAAGGATCCAATGCCCTATCAGTAACTCAGAGACAGTTGGCCGAATACGAAAAGAGCAATCGTGATTGATGGAGTAATTATCACACCATTACGTCAGATATTGGATGAGCGCGGCAAAGTCATGCACATGCTCAGGTCTACTGACGAACATTTCACCCAGTTCGGAGAAATCTATTTCTCCACAGTTTTTCCAGATGCGGTTAAGGCCTGGCACATTCATAAAAAAATGACGTTGAACTACGCCGTGCCAGTAGGTCGCATCAAATTTGTATTGTTTGACGACCGCGAAGGAAGTTCAACTCGCGGTGAAATTCAAGAAATCTTTATGGGCCCAGATAATTACGTACTCGTCACTGTTCCCCCATTGGTGTGGAACGGATTCAAGGGAGTTGGACCAGAAGCTTCGCTAGTTGCGAACTGTGCGTCAATCCCCCACGATCCAGATGAAATTGACCGATGCGACCCAGCAGATACTCGCATTCCTTATGACTGGGCGCTGAAGCACAAATGAGCACCTCTGTCCTCCTGGTTGGAGGATTCGGAAATTTAGGTGGCCGAATTGCTGCGCATCTTGCAACTTTCGATGAATACGACATCGTTCTTGCGTCACGCAGGTACCAAACGGCGCCAGATTGGGCGAAGAATGCTCAAACGATTGAACTTGATCTCACTGATCCATCATCGTTTTCAAACATTCCAAAATCTGTCAAATGCTTCATCCAACTTGCGGGTGCAAACGATCTTGTTTCAGCACAGAATCCAGATCTCGCTCACAGTGTCACCACCGAAGGCACTACATCGCTCTTGAATCATGCGGTTCGTAATGGCATTGAACGATTTGTCTATTTTTCGACAGCACATGTTTATGGAGCTCCACTGGTCGGAAATTTCACTGAAACATCGCCTACGAATCCAGTCCACCCTTACGCCACAACGCATTTGGAGGCCGAGCTGGCAGTCGGTGCTGCTCATGATCGTGGTGAGATTCTGGGTATTCGTGTTCGTTTGTCTAATGGATTTGGCCGTCCCATGGCTTACGAAGCTGCCGATTGGCGTACTTTGACGAGTGATCTCTGCAGACAAGCGGTGTTAGAAAAACGGATGGAGATGCGCACCGATGGACTTCAGGAACGCAATTTCATTACTAAGACCGATATTGCGCGAGCCGTTCGTCATCTGATTGAGCTTCCACATTCTCAGGTAGGTAACGGTCTGTTCAATTTGGGTGGATCACAATCGCAAACCTTGCTTGCAATGGCAAAGATGATTCAACAACAAGCACAGAAAAAGTTCGGCGTCGAAATTCCATTACACAGGCCCGAACTGACAGTTGCAGAAACTCAACACTTGAATTTCGACACAACAAAGATAGCGAACACTGGATTTTTGCTAACCGAGGATGCACTTGGTGAAATAAACGAGTTTCTCGACATGATTGAATTGCATCATCAATCATGA
>JBEGJW010000051.1:0-10011 GCA_041184445.1 Actinomycetota bacterium
AACAAAGGCAAGCGCATCGTCGCGTTGCAAACCGGCAAGTCTGAAGCAGGCGCGTTAATTGCCGCTTCGCACACCGCATCGCTTGCAGGAAACCGACAGGCTTACGCAGCGCTATTCGATCGTTGCGCAGTTGCCACCGTAGAAACCCCAACCGAACTGATTGAAACACTGAAGATGCTGGACAACGGTGGCGTGCTCAGTGGATACCGGCTTGCATCGTTGTCGTGTTCTGGAGGTGAGGCCTCACTTATTGCCGACATGTCGGAATTTACGAACCTGAAGTTCGAACCATTCCCTGCAGAGCAGACTGCACGAATTGAAGCAACGCTCACCGAATTGGTTCACGTTGCCAATCCATTCGACTACCACACCTTCATGTGGGGCGATAAGCCAGCCATGACCGCAACGTTTGGCGAAACCATGCGCGGCGATCATGACGCAACTCTGTTATTGCTCGATGCCCCACCACGCGACGACCAGGACGCAAGCAGTTGGCTCGTTGCTGCCGAAGCATTTGCTGCAGCTGCACAAGCAACGGGCCGTCGGGCAGTATGCGTTGCAACCATTCCTGAATGCTTTTCAGAAAACATGCGCAATGCACAAGGACTGCGTGAAACTCTCGTTGCATTGGACCGCGCCGCATGGCTTGGCACTCATTCACCGATGCCACTTCCTGCGCCCGTTACAACACCAGGTGACACCGCACTAGTAGACGAATCAAACAGCAAAACCTTGCTTGCTTCGTGGGGTGTGCCCGTGCCTCTAGGCGCTCGTTGCACCCGCGATTCCGTGACTACTGAAGCCAACCGCATCGGCTTCCCCATCACACTAAAAGGCCTTGGACTCGCTCATAAAAGCGAAGCTGGCGCTGTAGTCGTTGGTTTGCGCGATGCCGATCAGCTCGTTACCGCGCTCAACGCAATGCCTTCAGATATTGCCGAATTCCTAGTGGAGCAAACGATTACCGGAATAGTTGCCGAAGTGCTGGTGAGCATTCGTAGGTCTGCCCCACTTGGTTGGCTCATCACCGTTGGCGCAGGCGGAGTGCTCACCGAACTTTGGCGAGACACCCAATGCATTCTTGCTCCAGCAACTGCTGATGACTTACGAAATGCGCTTCAGCGCTTACGAATAGCACCAATTTTAAATGGTTATCGCGGCAAACCTGCTGCCAACATCGATTCACTCGTCAATGCAATACTGACGCTGCAACAACACGTGGTTGGTTCCAAACTTGCAGAAGTAGAACTCAACCCAGTGCTCGTCACCACCACGTCATCAGTTGCAGTAGATGCATTAATCATTGAGGAGAAATAGCCAATGGCCGTTCACATCACCACTTCACTTGATGGCAAGGTACTGGAGATCACTCTTGATCGACCTAAGGCAAATGCAATTGATGCAGCCACCAGCCGCGAGTTGAGTAACGCATTCGTTGCGTTTATGGCCGACCCCGTACAACGCGTTGCCATTCTTACCGGTGGTGGAGAAAAGTTCTTTTCTGCAGGATGGGATTTGGGCAGTGCCGCAGACGGCGAATCATTTGAATCCGATTACGGCGCTGGAGGTTTCGGCGGCTTCCCCGAATTACCAAACCGAACCAAGCCGATCATTGTTGCCGTAAACGGCATGGCAGTTGGCGGCGGTTTCGAAATTGCCATGTCGGCAGACTTCATCGTTGCCGCGGAACACGCGCAATTCTTCCTTCCGGAAACTCGCGTTGGCGTTCTTCCCGATGCAGGCTCAGTACGTCTTCCGCGACTGCTCCCTCGTCAACTTGCAAATGAAATTATTTTTGGTGGCCGTCGCTTATCGGCGCAGGAAGCAATGACTTGGGGAATCGTCAACAAAGTTTCGCCTGCACATGAAATCATGGACACCGCGCGGGCACTTGCAGCCGAAATCTGCTTGTCTGCCCCACTCAGCATTGCTGCAGTGCTCGACATTATTCGCGAAACGGAAGACTTGAGCATCGCAGATGGATACGCGGCTATGCGTAAAAACGAGGCGTACATTACGGCTATTAATTCGCAAGATGCGATGGAAGGCCCAAATGCCTTTGCGGAAAAACGTGACCCCGTATGGAAGGGCAAGTAGCGCTTACTTCGCCTTCGACATGCATTCATCCAGCACGTCGAGCAATTCAATTCCGCGACTGTCTGCATTTTCAGACTGAAATTCGCGCATTGCGTACGAAAAACTTCCCTGCAAACTTGGCCATGCGCCATGTGTTGAACCGCCGGCCCCCGTATGACCGAACGCAAGTTGATCCATTCCCAATCGTGATGGGTTCGGGTTCAACTCAAAGCCAACACCAAACCGCAACAGTCGACCCGACAACGGGTCGTTGCCCACCGAACGTTGTTGACGGGCGATTTCGATAGTTTCGGGCTTCAAAATACGCACTCCGTCAAGTTCCCCACCATTCACCAACATGGCGTACAGGCGTGACATGGCATACGCACTGGCAATACCACCACCACCGGGAAGCTCGGACTTTGCGAACATGGATGTTCCACGTTCGGCAGGAATCATGCCGTACACGTACTGCAAACGAGGGTCTACATCGTCGCCCGACATCGCTGAGTAGTTGTAGTTTGCCGCACGTGTAGTTTCACCAATACGCGGCAACACCGAATCTGGTGCACCAATATGCAGATCCAGCTGCAAAGGCCCTGCAATTTCTTCGCGCACAAATGTTCCAATGCTTCTGCCGTCTACGCGGCGCAATAACTCACTAGCAATCCACCCGTATGTCATGGCGTGATACGAAGGAATTCCAATTGGTGTTATCGGGTGTTGTGCCGCAACATATTGAGCCATCAGTATTGGATCAGAAATTTCTTCGACGCTGATCGAACGCTCTAAACCGGGAACTCCAGCAACGTGGGCTAGCGAGTCTCCAACCGTTACGTGCCCTTTGCCGCCTTCAGCAAACTCTGGCCACACGCTTTCAATTGGCGCTTCTAAATTGAGCAGTCCTCGCTCAACCAGCATCATGATTGCGGTTGCACAAATACCTTTCGTGCCCGATGCAATAACGCATACCGTTCCGTCGTCCCAAGGCTTTTCATCGCTACGAACGCCGCCCCACAAATCGACAACCTGCTTGCCCTTATGCGTTGCCGCAAACGATGCACCCGCCATATTTGGACCGTGATACTTGTTGAAAACCTTGGCCACTGCTTCGAATCCTGGCGCAACAATGTGTTCCCGTGACATATTCAGCTCTCGCCTCTTACGCGTTTACGACGCGAGTCTCGATCGGTGGTGTCAGAAACAGTAGGTACCGAATTTGTCAGCGCACCGAGTGCATTCACGACGTCATCAATACTTGGCACCGATCCCTTCGTGTGACGATCGATTGCATGACGCATAGAGGCAACGTGTTCTGGGGAGTTTCCGCAACAACCACCCACAATTCGCACTCCAGCATCAATTGCAAGTTCTGCATAGGTGGCCATGAGTTCTGGCGTTCCCGAATAGGTAATGGTGGTTCCAACAAACTTTGGAATTCCGCAGTTCCCCTTTGACACCACCGGAGTTGAAAAGCCCGACATTTCAGAAACCGACACCACAATGTCGGCAGCTCCGACGCCACAGTTGGCACCGATTGCTAGCGGCTGCGGATCGATGCCCGCGAAAACATCTTCAAGCGCGTTTGGCATGATGCCCATCATTGTTCTGCCCGCAGTATCAAACGACATGGTGCAGACGTACGGCATGCCAACGCGAATAGCAGCGAGTGCTGCGGCACGTGCTTCCTCTGGTGCCGACATAGTTTCGATCCACGCGACGTCTGCACCGCCGGCCTTCAATCCTTCAATTTGCTCTGCAAACGCGTCAATTGCTTCGGCTTCAGTGAGCGCGCCAAGCGGCTCGAACAGCTCGCCTGTTGGTCCTACCGAACCCGCAACTACAACGGGCCGCGACGATGCATCGGCAACTTTTCGTGCAATCTGCGCTGCGCCTTTTGCCAACTCAAATGTGCGCGACTGCGCGTTGTGCAATTTCAATCGATGACGGTTACAACCAAAGGTGTTCGTCAGAATGATGTCAGACCCTGCATCAACAAACTGCTGATGCAACGACTCCACTCGATCGGGGTGGTCAGTGATCCAAAACTCTGGCGGCTCACCCGAGGTAAGCCCCATGGCGAAGAAGTTTGTGCCAGTTGCCCCATCTGCCAATAACACTTTTCCCGAGAGCAGCAACTGCTCCAGCGAAGTTTGCATTGAACGAGACTAACCCATCACGTTTCCGGCGGTGTCCGCCTGTGTGCGAAGTCGCGAGAACGCAGAAAGGTTGATTGGCATTCCAGTGAACTCACCCATGACCTCTACTGGGGTCACATCGTGGTCAATGCCCTGCTCTTGCGCTTCGATGAGCGTGCGCATGAATTTACCCACGAGAGGAGCGTTCTTGAACTGGTTACCACTTGTGCCACAGGCCATGAAGAACCCAGGAAGGCTGGACTTGTCATACAGCGGAATCCAGTCATCGGTCACGTCGTACAACGCGCCGATGCCAAGCAGTTTGTGTGGAATGCCGAAATCTGGCAATCGACGAGCCAAACGAAGCATGACGCGCTCAAAGAACTCCACCGAAACCGAATCATTCCAGTTGTCTGCATCGTCTAAGAAGTGCAACGGATCGCACGCTGGCTCTGTAGTGCCCACATTAAGCAAGTCACCCATGTGTGGACGGAAGTATTGACCAAGGTCGAGGTCGGCAACAACCGGTGCGTTGTCTTCCAGACGGAATCCCTTCGGCGCTGGTGGCGAGAACACTTCCTGGCGCAGTGGACGGTGATGCACTTTCATTTCGTCGTAAACACCTGCCATGCGGTTGATTGCTGCGGCATGCGGACCAGCAGCATTGATGACAATCGGTGCCTCGAAGCGCTCACCTGTTTTCAGGACTACGCCACTCACCACATCTCCGTCACGAGTGATTTCACTGACTTCTTTGTGGAACAAGAATTCGGCACCGTAATGCTTGGCGGCATTGGCCAAGTTGTGTGCTGCCAACATTGGGTCGTCCATGAATCCGCTCAATGGGTCGAACAAAGCCGACAGCTGGTCGTATGGATCGTCTGCAAACGCAGGGTCTTCAATTGCCTTAGGTGGATAAAACTTGCCCGTTTCAAATGCTGGCCAACGCTTCTTCACTTCTTCTGGCGACAACACTTCATACGGAATGCCGAATTCGTCCCACAATTCGCGCTGACGAAGTCCGTCGTAACCTTCGGTGAGGAACACCAAATAACCGGTTTGGACATATTTAGCCATGCCATCTGGGTCTTCGATTCCTACAAACTTGCTCCAGTTGAACCAGTGCTGAGCGTTTTCCCACGCCATCAAAATGGTGTTGAAGTTGGAATAGGTAAAGCGAATGATTGCTGACGATGCGCTAGTTGACCCTGCGCCTGCAGCGCCACCCTTGTCGACGACTACAACTTTGCGACCATGACGCGATAGCTCGAGTGCAATGGATGCACCCATGACTCCGCCACCAATGATGACTACATCAGTTTTGGTTGTGTTCATACTTGCTGCTCCAAAATTGCATTTGCCCACTGCGCAGTATCGGCAGTGCTGTTAAAGGTAAACGAGTGGATTCCCGAAACATTGAGCTCATCTGCTTTTACCGCGATGTCATTCAACAGTTTCGTTGGGTCATAACCACCTGGTGCAAACATAAGCGTCAGTGATGCTTTGTTCTTCTTCAAATAACGAAGTGACTGGCCAACACCGGTGCGCACGCCGACCGACATCAAACGTGTGCGGTCAACAACTCCCGGAAGTCCAAGATTAATTGGCGTAGTAAAACCTGCTGCACGCAAGTCCTTCAACCAGCTCAAAATGAGTGGAGCATCAAAACACATCTGTGTTGATGCAAGACCCTTCACGCCGTGACTCTTGAGCAGTGCTTCTTTCTCGATAACCGCATTATGCAAATCGCCCTTGCTAATGGTTGCATGACCATCTGGGTAGGCACCGAAACCAATGGTCTCCACGCCAGGCTTTGCTTCAAGGAAATCTTTGATGAATGGAAGTGCGTATTGGTAATGCGGCGGAACTTCTGCGTCGCCTCCGATAATGAACACTTCTTTGATTCCCTTTTCGCGCACCCATGCCGCCAATTTGGCTGCATGCTCTGGGCCTTCAACCAATCGCGCTGCAAAGTGAGGAACCACGTTGTGGCCCTTCTCCAGCAACTGTTCACACAATTGTTGAGTGGTGGCAATGCCCTTTGCTGGTGAACAGGTCACTGAAACAGCCGCACCCTTAGGCAAGTCGGCAATGGCTTGGTCAAGTGACTTCAAAGGCACCAGCTCGTAGCGCATGTTGCGCACCAGACGTTGTGCTGCAGGTGTGGTCTTTCCCCCACGCTTACCTTTGCCGAGAAGTGTCGAAATGATGCTCATTAGTGCTCCGTATGGTGTTTTTGTGTTTGGGGGTTGAGACTCAGCCGAACGTATCGGGCAGAACAGCCTTGCGCTTAGCGATGTACTCCTGCAACTCGGCGTCGATTGCGTCGTCCAGCGCAGGTGGTTGATAGGAAGCAAGGCGCTCTTTCCACAGCCTGTTTGCGCGCTGCGAAGCGTCCAGACTGCCGTCATCCACCCACTGTTCGTAGCTGTTGTTGTCGGCAGTGTCAGAGCGGTAAAAAGCGGTTTCAAAGTTGGCCAACGTATGCGCTGTTCCCAAGAAGTGATTTCCCGGTTCGTTTTCTCGCATCGCGCTCATGGCTTGACCGTTTTCGGTGATGTCGAGACCCTTGCCAAAAGTCATCATCATGCCTAGCTGATCACAATCGAGAACGAATTTTTCGTACCCAATTGCCAATCCGCCTTCCAACCAACCTGCGGAATGCAACACAAAGTTGGTTCCCGCCATGATTGTTGGAATAAGAGTTGACGCACTTTCGTATGCGGCCTGTGCATCAGGAAGCTTCGAAGCGCACAACGAACCACCTGAACGGAATGGAACGCCGAGTCTGCGTGCAAGCGCTGCAACGGTGTACAACACCATGGCCGGCTCTGGAGTACCAAATGTTGGCGCACCAGTAAGCATGGACATCGAACTTGCAAACGATCCAAAAATCACAGGGGCACCTGGGCGTACTAGCTGACAAAATGCCATTCCCACAAGTGACTCTGCAAGTGTCTGCGAGATCACTCCAGCAGAAGTTGATGGAGCCATCGCACCGGCCAAAATGAACGGCGTAATGATGCACGCTTGATTGTTCAGCGCGTACACCTCTGCCGATTCCAACATGGTGGCGTCCCACACCAATGGTGAAGAAGCATTAATGAGGCTGGTCATGACGGTGCGATCTTGCAAGTCGCCACCAAATGCGATGCGCGCCATGTTCACACTGTCTTGTGCGCGCTCGCCTGCCGTAACCGAACCCATGAAACCTTTATCGCTGTACTTAATGTGCGCGTACACCATGTCGAGGTGGCGTTTGCTCACTGGAATATCAACTGGTTCGCAAACCGTTCCACCTGAGTGGTGAATGTATGGAGACATGTACGCAAGCTTCACGAAATTTTGGAAGTCAGCAATGGTTGCGTAACGGCGGCCGTTGTCGAGGTCGTGAACAAACGGCGAACCATAGTTAGGTGCAAACACCGTTGCATCGCCACCAATTTGCACATTGTTCTCCGGATTGCGCGCATGCTGCGTGTAAACACGCGGCGCACTTGCCTGAATAATGCTGCGGCACATGCCGCGCGGAAAGCGCACACGAGTACCGTCAACAATTGCGCCTGCATTCTTGAATCGCTCAATTGCGCTTGGGTAATCACGAATTTCGACACCGATTTCTTCCAGGATGGTGTCTGCATTGTTTTCAAGAACTTGCAGACCCTCTTCAGAAACCAGTTCGTAAGGCTTGATCAAACGAGTGAGGTATGCCTCGCGCTGAGCATTCGAAGATTTACGGGTTGATTGGCGAGCCGCGCGGCCGCCTCCTTTTCGATGATGTACTTCTTCGGTCATAATCTCCCCAATTCCTTACTTATTCTTGCAGAACCATTTATGCGCGGCGACGCCTGCGCCCACCACCGCCAGCACCATCGCCCGAGTTTTCAATTCGCGGAGGCAATGTGACCAAAGTCGACAGGTTTGGTGTCGCCGCATACGCATGCGGAAATGCCATCGCTGCCACAAAGAGGTCTTGGAAACGTGGTTCGGTTGCCGTCTCAATCTTGGTCACATGCGTCACGGTGTGTTCCATTTCGCGTCGTTGCGCACGAGAGAGCAAAGCTTTTGCCGCGCCTGTTCCTGCAGAGTTACCCACCGAACGCACTCCTGGCAATGGGCAATCAGGCACCAGACCAAGCACCATTGCATACGTTGGATCGATATGAGCACCGAAAGCGCCAGCGAGTCGAATGTCATGCACGTCTGGCGAACCCGCATGCTCTACAAGCAAATCGATACCTGCACGCAACGCAGCCTTTGCCAATTGGATGGCACGAATGTCGTTTTGCGTAATGAACAATTTGGTGTCGCCGTTTTCGTAAAGCAAATACGAGAACGTGCGCTCATCAGCAACAACACGAGGAGTCTTTTCAACAAGCGACCCTTGAATAACACCGTCTTGTGAAATAATTCCTGCCAAGTACATCTCTGCAATTACTTCAATGATTCCCGAGCCACATACCCCAGTTACTGGTGTGTCTTGTACTGCTTCAGAAAAGCCTGGCTCATCCGACCACATGTCAATACCGATTGCGCGGAACCGAGGTTCAAGCGTGATTGGGTCAATACGTACCTTTTCAATTGCGCCCGCAGTTGCGCGCTGACCACAACTCAGCTGAGCACCTTCAAAGGCAGGACCAGTTGGCGAAGACGCCGCAAACTGACGCGTCGTGTCACCAAGAACAATTTCGGCATTTGTTCCAACGTCAATAAGCAACTGCATGCTTGAACCGCGGTGTGGGCCTTCGGAAAGAATTGCTGCCGCGGTATCGGCACCAACATGACCTGCAATGCACGGACCAACATAGAACGACGCGTTTGGCAAGTGAATGTCGAGTTCTTCTGCGGCGCCGAATGTTGCTTCACTCGTTGCCAAAACAAACGGTGCTGCGCCAAGCGGTGTTGGATCAATGCCCAACAAAATGTGATGCATGATTGGGTTGCCCACCATCACGACTTCAAGAATCTTGTCTGGTGCGATATCTGCCTTTTCGGCCAACTCGTGAACCAATTCATTGATCGCATTGCGAATGACCGTGGTGAGTTCTTTTTCGCCACCCTTATTCATCATCACGTACGAAACGCGACTCATAAGGTCTTCGCCGAAGCGGATCTGCGGGTTCATCACCCCAGAGCTACTCATCACTTCTCCAGTTGTGAGGTCGATTAAGTGGCCAGCAACCGTTGTCGAACCAATATCGATAGCGATGCCAAACATCGTTTCTACAAACCCAGGCCAAGCAGCAACGATATTGCCCGCAACTCCATCTGATTCAGAGCGCTTAATCGCAATAGTCGCACCGCCATCACCCTTGTCAATTGCTCTGTTCACCTGGGCAAGTGCTGTGATGCTGATGGTTGGACGCGCGATGTTGTGCTGCTGCGCAATTGCGTCGCGAATGATTTGTGATGCAGTCACGTCGTCACCGAGTTCTGATGGTGCGACAGCTACGTAATACAAGCTGAACGTTGGATCAACGACGATGACACCTAAGTCCAGGTCTTTGCGCACAATTTGTCGGTGCACTTGGCTCATCGCTGGAACGTCGATGACCATGTCGCCACAAACTTTGGCCATGCAACCAAGGCGGTTGCCATCTACAAGAGCGCGCTTGCCTTTGTATTGAATTTCACCTTCAGAACGCTCGCTCAACGAGGACTCAACAGCCTCAATTCCCCACTTAGAGAACGAACCAAAACTTGGAGTGATCTGACAGCGTCCGCAAATGCCTCGTCCGCCGCACACCGAATCGATATCAGCGCCGAGCTTGCGCGCAGCATCCAACACCGTGGTTCC
>JBEGJW010000051.1:10020-14543 GCA_041184445.1 Actinomycetota bacterium
TTCAACGGTGCCGTCTAGTCCAGACGGCGTAAAGACAATGCGTTGCGACATTTTGAGTTATTGCGCAGGACGACGGCGGCGGCCTTCGCGATCGCCACGTCCACCTGTTGGAGCATTCGGATCACGGTTCGCCTTAATCCATGCTGCACAGTCCTGATCGTTTCCAGTCAATACGTCGGCCGCCATGATTGCTGCTTTCACTTCTGGGTGAAGTGGGCTCATGATTGCAGAGGTCATTCCGGAAGCCATTGCCATGCTGAGGAATGTTCCCGTCACTTGGTTGCGGTTTGGCAAGCCAAAGCTGACGTTTGAAGCGCCACAGGTGGTGTTTACTTTCAACTCTTCACGCAAACGACGAATCAATTTGAATGCTTGCTGACCGGCTTGACCAAGTGCACCAATTGGCATGACCAATGGGTCAACCACCACATCGCTGTAGTGAATACCGTGATCGGCAGCACGCTCAACGATTTTTTTAGCAACTGCGAATCGCACATCTGGATCCATGCTGATACCGGTTTCGTCATTTGAAATCGCAACTACCGCCGCTCCGTACTTCTTTACAAGTGGAAGCACTCGCTCCAACGATTCGTCTTCACCGGTAACGGAGTTGACCAATGCCTTGCCCTGATACACCGAAAGACCGCGCTCAAGTGCGTCGATGATTGATGAGTCGATTGATAGCGGAACATCAGTGATTGCCTGCACCAACTGAATGGCGCGTGCGAGCAATGCAGGTTCGTCGGCCAGAGGAATGCCAGCATTGACATCCAACATTTGTGCTCCTGCCTCAACTTGGGCAAGCGCGTCTGCCTCTACACGGCTGAAATCACCGTTCTTCATTTCCTCTGCTAGCAACTTGCGACCGGTTGGGTTAATGCGCTCTCCGATCATCACAAATGGACGATCGAAACCAATGACAACTTCTTTGGTTGGCGACGAAAGGATGGTATGGGTCATGTCAGTTTCTCGTTTCTGTTTTGCTATTAAAAATTAGGAGTTTCTTCTTCATCATCTTCAAGTTCCTCAAGCGCAGCAAGGTCCTTCGCTGCCACTGTGAGTTGCTCAACGTCTTTTTCAAATCCGCCTGCATAAGCAAGAACGCCTAAACGCTGGCGAGTCCACTCTTCTTCCAATCGGTCGGCAACTGACTGGGCAGCAAGTGCCATGTCTCCTTCTAAAGGCAGGGTTTCCCGGCTCCACTGAGCCACATCTTCTTCGGCTGTATAAATGTTTGCCTTACGCTTCGCGCGATCGATTGCTCGCTGAAACTTTGCCCCCAAAATTACTTGATATCGCTCGCGACCCATCTGTGCATTTACCTGCGCCGGAATGTCACGCCATTTAATAATGATTACTGAATTTCCACCACGTGCCATTAGTTAACGCTCACATTTCTTTTTGCAGCAGACTGAAACACTACGGGAATTGACTCTCCTAAACCTTGCACACCTACGTGGCGATGCTCAAAGTTGAGCCCCAACATTTCGGCAGCTTCTTGGGCGATTGCGACGATGGAATTGTCCTCAACTTGCGAGAAATACATGACTTTGGTGTAGTTACCGAAATACATATCGCGCAATTGTGGATGCGTATCTAGCCCAAGGCCTTCCCACACCAACGCACGAAAGTGTTTAGCAAGGAAATCAGTGAGGTAAAACGTGCCAGGATCTGCATCTTGTACTTCATGAAACAGTGACGAACCTGCAAAGAACTCGTAGCAATGCGCACCTGAAATGCGTTCGACACCTGGGTAGTCCAACAGCATGGTGTCGATCTGCCCGCCTGTGCCGCAGTCTGCGTAACCAACGAAAGTTGGACGGCTACCACGAGCGTCCAAATGTTCGCGCAACGCAGGAACAATTCCCTCAGGACGATTGTGTAAATTCGCCGGAAGGTAACGAACTTCTACCGCTTCAGAAAGTCCATTGCGATTCAGAACTTCGCGCAACTCGCTGACGAGTGCGCCACACGCAATGATCAGTGGACGCTCGCCCGCTGACATATGCGCGTTACCAGAAACGAATCAGGCGACCGACGGGCCAGGAGGCTCGGCCGTACGTACGCGACGTGCGTTGACCAATGCTTTTGCTGTTTCTGAAGCAACTGCAGCATCTCGACAATAGGCATCTGCACCAACAGCAGCACCAAATTCTTCGTTCAACGGTGCACCACCAACCAAGATGATGTACTTGTCGCGAATTCCGCGCTCTTTCATGGTGTCAACAACAACTTTCATGTACGGCATGGTGGTGGTGAGCAATGCCGACATTCCAAGAATGTCTGGCTTGTGCTCTTCAAGTGCTGCAATGAACTTGTCGGCATCGGTGTTGATACCAAGGTCGATCACTTCAAAGCCCGCGCCTTCCATCATCATGGCTACCAAGTTTTTGCCGATGTCGTGAATGTCGCCCTTTACGGTTCCAACAACCACTTTCCCAATTGACTCTGCACCAGTTTCTGCAAGTAATGGACGCAAAATATTCATGCCGGCCTTCATTGCATTTGCAGCCAACAAAACTTCAGGCACAAACAAAATTCCGTCACGAAAGTCCACGCCAACAATGCGCATTCCTTCTACAAGAGCTTCTTGCAGCACCTTGTCTGGGCCCCAACCGCGATCCAACAAAATGGTGGTGCCTTCGACAATTTCATCGCCGAGGCCGTCGTACAAGTCGTCGTGCATCTGTGCCACTAGGTCTTCGTTAGAAAGACCAGCAAGATCAATGTCGTCAAAATCGCTCACGTATGTTCCCCTTAATGAGTGGAGCCGAGATATATCACGGCCTGGAAAAGGTTATCAGGACAGCCATACGGCCACCCATTTATCCGCCCTATTTAGTGGTGACGATAAAAATCGAGGTTTTCAGGTGGCAGTGGGGTCTTGCCCAAAATGATGTCAGCCGACTTCTCAGCAAGCATCATGACCGGGGCGTAGATATTTCCATTCGTTACATACGGCATTACCGATGCATCTACGACCCGGAGACCTTGCATTCCCCGAACCCGCATGGTGGCAGGGTCGATCACTGACATGTCGTCCACCCCCATGCGGCATGTGCACGACGGGTGATAAGCGGTTTCACCGTCTTTACGCACCCATTCCAATACTTCAGCATCAGATGTAACCGTTGGTCCAGGAGAAATTTCGCCACCGCTAAACGGAGCAAACGCGGGCTGATTCAAAATATTTCGCGCTGCAGAAATCGCTTCAATCCATTCCTGTTTGTCTTCTTGCGTGGAGAGATAGTTGAACGTAAATGCAGGCTTATCGTGCACATCGCCAGAAATCACTTTCAAACTTCCGCGCGAATTGGAATACATCGGACCGATATGCACTTGGTACCCGTGACCACTTGCAGGGGCAGTTCCGTCGTAGCGAACCGCAATCGGCAAAAAGTGAAACATCAGGTTCGGATATTTCACCGTGTCGTTGCTGCGAATGAACCCACCAGCTTCAAAATGGTTTGACGCTCCTGGACCTTTGCGGAACAGCCATGCCAAACCGATGAACGGACGTCTCCAGAGTTTCATCATTGGATTCAATGACACAGGTTGAGTTGCAGAATGCTGCACGTACACCTCGAGGTGATCTTGCAAGTTCTCGCCAACTCCAGGCAGGTGATGCACCGGAGTGATGCCAACTTTCTGCAACTCATCACTGTTGCCAATACCGGACACCTGCAACAGTTGCGGCGAGTTAAACGCCCCGCCACACAAAATTATTTCTTTGGCCCGCACCGATCGCTTACGGCCAAACGGCAATTCATATTCAACACCCGTTGCGGTTTTTCCATCAGTAACTACTTTGGTAACCAATGCGCGACACTGCACCGTGAGATTCTTGCGATGCTTAACAGGGTGTAAATATGCACGTGCTGCGCTGTAGCGACGACCACACTTCACGTTGCGATCGAATGCCGCGAAGCCTTCCTGTTGATATCCGTTCACGTCTTGCGTAATTGGATGACCGGCTTCCTGCACTGCCTTAAAGAATGCTCCGAACAGTGGATTCTTTACTGCTCCACGTTCCATATGTAACGGACCTGACTTCCCTCGGAATTTGTCGGAAGTATCTGCAGCGATACACGATTCCATTTTTTTGAAGTACGGCAAGCAATGGGCGTAGTCCCACTCGCCCATTCCGGCGTCTGCCCCCCAACGCTCATAATCCATCGGGTTGCCACGCTGAAAAATCATGCCATTAATACTGGATGATCCACCCAAAATCTTTCCTCGGCCGTGTGTAATTCGACGACCATCCATGTGCGGCTCTGGTTGCGAGGAATACATCCAGTCGTACAACTTGTTGCCAATAGGAAATACCAATGCCGCTGGCATGTGTACGAATACATCAAACCAATAGTCGGGGCGACCCGCTTCAAGAACCAGTACCGAGTTGTTCGGATCTTCGCTTAATCGATTCGCAAGCGCACATCCAGCCGAACCACCACCAACAATGACGTAATCAAAAGACTTTTTCACGCGCTCATTCTGCCATGTAAAAACAAAAGTGGCGGGGC
>JBEGJW010000052.1:0-9516 GCA_041184445.1 Actinomycetota bacterium
CCTGCTGATCCAAATGCATACAGCGTGAAGGAACAGGCCTACTACGACGCAAGTGCTGGATTCAATGGCGGATCAACGGGACACGGTGTAATGACCGGTGTAATCATGGTTGGCCGCTCGTACATCGGTTCTGGTGGTGCAACTCCTTTAGCCGGTTTGAACCTAGCTAACTCGAAGGAAGACGGACCGATCGAAGATGGTGTTGTCTCCATCTCTTGTCTTGCAGATTGCAGTGCACCAACCGATCAAGCAGTGTGGACTGGACGTGCACGAACTGACGGAACATTCCGCGTTACCGGACTTCAGACCGGTGACTACAGCGTTGCATTCTGGGATGAATCGCAAAATCACATTTTGGCGGTGCTTCAGTACCACGTAGACGGCGATCAGATTCAACCGCTTCTACCTCGCATCACTAGCGCACAACGTTCAAACGGCAACCCACGTACGTACACATTGACATTTGTGTCGAAGCCAACGATTGTTGGCGGTCAGCTCACTCTCAGTGGAGGCGACAATGGTTGGAATGGTAATTTCAACGTCACCTCGCAAACTTCGGTTGCTCCTTGGCGTGTAACTGTCACACCAATTTCCCCGACTCAAAACCCAAGTCGCTCGGCAACAGCTATGCCACAGGGCACGAGCGGTCCTGCTATTAACCCAGCAGCTCTCAACGTGGGTCATGTTCTTCTTCTTGGCTGGTTCTCCGACCTTTCGGGTGTCGTGTTCAACGACCTCAACGGTGACGGCGCTCAACAAGCGGGTGAACCCGGAATTCCAAACTTCACTGTGGGAGTACGCACGCGCGGAAACTCGCTGGAGGATCAAGGCTCGACTACTGCTGTTACTAACGAATTCGGTCAGTACGACTTAAGTCAGGCATACCCACTTAACCAGTTTCTGATTGTTGAGGCATACAACTCGCGATTCAAAAACACAGGAACTACATACACAACCGACAACGATCCTGTTCCCCACACCATTCATAGTGCTCAGGTGGACTACAACTTCTTGCCAGTAATTGGTCTTTCCGCAAAAATGGACTTTGGCGTTCAGGCTTACGGCACCGGAACCGATTACTGGTCTGGCGACGGCGTAACTCCTGCAACTAAGTATGAAAACGGCGGAATTGCCGGAACCGTTACCTATGACGTAACTCGTAACGAATTCGACCCTGCATATTCAGTGCAAGAGGATTACCAACCAGGTATCCCAGGTATTTCCATGCAGCTTTGGAAGACCAAGAAAATAAATGGCCAACTTGTCAAAACTGCAACGGGAGCTGTTGCACAGTTCGGCGTCGGTCGTGACGGTCTCGAATGCCTTCGTGCCGATGCTGATCGCGGATCTAATGCGGTAACCAATGGTCAAACATGCATGCCACACGACTATTACGTAACCGAAACGTGGACTCGCCCAACCGGTTGCACGGCTCTTGATGTGAACGGAAACGTTCTGCAAGGTGAGATGGCTTTGCCAAGCCATAAAGCCAAAGCAAACGTTGATTGGACCCACACTGATCCGACGCAGCCAGATTGCGTAGAAGCCCCAATGAGTGGTTTCCAAATTGGTGGCGATGGTTCAGTGAACGGAAACTATGCACTCACCAGCTTGATTAATCCTGCAATCTTGAACGCTGCTATTTCCAACAAAGTCAATCTCGAATCTCTCTACGCAAATGCGCAGAACAATCCTTCGATGTCGGCGCCTCTTGTCTCTGGCGATTACATCGTTGAAGCTGTCAACCCCATAGACCGTTTCAACACTAAACAAGTGAACGACGCAAATGTTGGTGGATACTTCTCTGGAAGTGCCACCAACCGTCTATACCGATTCACAAGTGAAATGTCCGTAAACGTTTTCACTGGCGACACCTACGTTCCAAACCAGGGATACACCGGTACTGGATCTGGAAATGGTTCCGGTTACTCACTCAACGTGAGCCCACAATCTCGACTGCGTTCAGATGGAAACTCACTCGGTTCAGGCGTTGTTGCGAAATGCGCGGGAACGATGTACACCGTTCCTAGTTCGCAAGCTGATCAAGCCGCAAAGAATCAGGACTTCGCCGATAACGGCGGAACACCATTTGCTGGTCGAACCATGCCAATTTGTGACGCCAAGCTGGTCACCGTTTCAGGTGGGCGCTCAATGCCTGCAGGTTTTTCGATGTACACAGATGTACCTCTGCCAACAAAGTTTTATGGTCTATTGAACGATGACTTAAACGTGCAAGTAGACCGCCGCAGCATGATGCTTGGCGAAGTTGCTCCAGTATCTAATGCTCCAGTTGGCATCTACGACGAACTTGGACGCTGGAAGTACACCGCACATAGCGACGTAAACGGCTTCTATGAAGTGATCCTTCCCTCGGTAGATACTTACAACTGCCCGCTCCCAGCTGGTCCGTGTCCGAACGTTTACCAATTGGTCGGAAATGATCCCGGCACACTTTCGCATCGTAACTTGGACTACAACCCACAGTTCCGCACCATTTCAACAAACTTCCAAGCTTGGCCCGGCGTAATACACCCTGTTGACCAGGCTCCAACACACATCGGTATCACCATTGAAGGCGCGCTGCAATATGGCGCATTGAGCTTGTGCTCACTTGGTGATACCAATCCAACGTTGTATGCAATTGATAAGCCGTATTACGACCCAGCAACCGATGGTGCACACACTTATGTCATCAAGGGTGTTGGATTTGGTGCTGTAGGGCGTCTTGCTCTTGGTACGACATCCGTTGCAACCTCCTTGTGGAACGACAACGAAATTCATTTCCAAGTTCCAAATACATTGCTTCCCGGTGGCTATCAGCTTTCGATTCTGAACACACGAAGCACATTACAAACCATTAACGGTCTTACTTTCCATCGTTTGTCACCAAACAGTGGCGATAACAGCAACTTGTACTTCCGCAAATCAGATGTATACGAAATTAATCCTGACCTCGCAACTGATAACACCGGATCTCGTATTTACACCCCACAAATGGATGCATGGGATACAGCAACCGACTCCCCTGCTGGTTTCGACGGAACGTCATATCTTGGTAACACTGTTCGTGGCGGACGTGCCATTCAACGAGCGCTAGAAGCGGCGCGTACGGCATCAGGCACAAGCGACAATGCCCGTACGAAATTGATTGTGGTATATCCAAATACTGCGCCAAACTATGAAGCACATAACGCTTTCGGTGCATATTTTGAAAACCTCATTATTCACAGCAAGGTGATGATCCAAGGTGTTGGCCCAGGCGGCGCCCGCACATCAACCGACATCGTTCTTGGATCAACCATTGATGCTTCGCAGTATTGGTCTGCAACGCAGATCACTCCTGTTGGCGGCAATCAGCAAACAACTGATGGAACCTATTCTGGAGATTGGCGCAACCTCGCTAACTCAATCACCCGCACGGGAACAGGTCCGCAGGAAATTCCTGAGGGCGCTGGCATTACCGCATTTGCTGAAACGAGCACTCAATACGGTGGAACAGTTGCGCCCTCAACTGCGTTCAAAACAGGTGTTGATGGATTCATGATTACGGGAGGAGACCAACAAGGAAACCCAGGAAACGTGAACACTCTTCCTGGAACTGCTGGGGCTCAACTGCCCCGGAACCCTGGTCCTGCGCAAGGTGGAGCAATCATGCTCGATCAATATGTCCGTGATTTCAACATTTCAAACAACCAAATGCAATCAAACGGTGGAACATACGGAACTGTACGTATTGGTACTCCAGACTTAACCGGAAATGCATCTGCACAAAGCAACCACAATGATCGCCTCAGCGTTAGCCATAACCGTTTCGTAGCAAATGGTGGTACAGCATTGGCAGGAGCACTCGGTTTGTTCGCTGGCACAGACAACTACAGCGTGACCAACAACGACTTCTGCGGAAACTTCTCTGCTGAATATGGCGGAGCTATCTCGCACTACGGACTATCAAACAACGGATCGATCTCGCGTAACCGTATTTACTACAACCAGAGCTACGACGAAGGTGGCGGAATCATGATTGCTGGCGCTTTGCCAGCAAATACCAGCACGCTCAGCCGTGGATCTGGTGCCGTAACCATTGACTCGAACACGCTTATTTCAAACCAATCCAATGACGATGGTGGTGGCATTCGTTACCTCATGGCTGGAAACTTCCACCATGTTGTTCAAAACAACATCATTGCGAACAATCTTGCAACCCACGCTGGCGGCGGTGTTGCCATCGACGATGCACCGGATGTCACATTGGCAAATAACACCATTGTGAAAAACATTTCGACTGGAACGTCTGCAACAAACGGCGCAATCATTATCAACTCGGGCGGAACAACCCGCACCATCAAACCTGCCAATCCGGCTGGTCTTGCAACTGGGCCGAACTCTTCCCTGCTCCAGGCAACTCTTTCAGTGGACGCGCCAAAGTTTTCGAATCCAATAATGATTAACAACATCTTTGCCGACAACCGTGCTGGCTGGGCCGAACTACCAACACAATTCAACGCGAACACCAGCGCGATTCATGGCATCGGTGATCCGTTGGACACCGAACCTATTCAGCGTTGGGACATGGGAGTAGTCGGATGCTCAGCGTGCAGCCTTGCGCCATTCAACAGCTTCTTGAATACCAATCCAGTTCTTTCCTTTGCCTCAGTAACTGGCGGTGTCACCCCTGACGCTTCAAACATTGAAGAAGTTGGTGACGGAAGCTTGACCATCGGCTTCGTTAACGCTCAAGACTTTGCAGTTGACAGCCTGATGTGGCGCACCAACACCAATGTGTCATTCCCTGTGATCGTTGCGCGAAACGTTCCCTTCCACATGCTGACTAACTATCACATTTTGCTCAGCACTAGTCCAGCAGTTGCCGGTGGCCATGCAATAAGCGTTGCAGCTAATACGCCAACTATCGATATTGACGGCGATCAACGAATCATGTCAATTGGTGCTGACGAGTGGACATCAAACGTTGATATGTCGGTCGGTCTCACCACCACATCGGCAACCATGTCAACTGGTGACACCATTAACTACACGGTGACAGCCCGAAATATCGGAACCTCTGCCGGTCACGCAGCAATCTCATTCCCTCTCCCAACCGGCATTACTGGTTCGTGGGCATGCTCAGCTGCTGATGGTGCAACTTGCCCAGCAATTATGGCGCCAGGCGATTTGCAGGAGTATCTCGTTATTCCAGCTGGTGGATCACTTACCTTCACATTCAGCGGTGTTGTTTCGAATACTGCTCAACATGGAGCCGTAACGGGAACAGCCACCATTACTCCGGCACTTGGATTGCATGACATTGACATGACAAACAATGAGGCAAGCGTTGTAGTCACTATCGCTTCCGTGGGCAACTTGGGTATATCCGCCAGCGGAGTAGGCACGACGATTGCAAAGGGCGCCAAGCTTCCTTACGTCGTAACCATTACTAACAACAGCACTTCGGTGATGTCGGAGACGCTAAATATCGCTCTCACCGGCTTCATTTCGGGATTCGGTGGTTGGACATGTGCCGCTGTGGGAATTGGTAGTGCATGCAGCAGTTCGTCGGGTACTGGAGATGTCAGCAACAAGATCATCACTGTTGCACCTGGCGGATCGGTTACGTACACCTACTCGAATGCCCTAATGGCATGGTCTGTGAGCAGAAGCGCACGAACGAACACCAACATCACTTTGACGGCGCAATTGACAGCAAATGTCTCTGGCTTCACCGATACCACTAGTGCAGATAACACCTCAACGATTGTGAGCAAGGTCCAATGAGCGAAATATCGTCAAACAATTCAAACCTTTTACCGAATGACGCACAGTCTTTACCTCGCCTAGACCGACGCAAGTTTCTTGCGCTCGGTGGAACGAGTGCTGCTTTTCTATTAGGAACAGCCGGTGTAGCCAAGGCGTACATCATGCTGAATGGCTCTACACCGCGAAGCCAAGCACCGGTTGGACTAGACCCTGCGACCGGCCGCGAGATTACGGCGCAGGCATGGCCAGCAGACCGCATATATACGTATGCCCTTGCTGGCACCGACGGCTGGGCATCCATGCCTACACAAAGCTCAGCGGTGAGTCCATATTTTCCGGATCCATTGGCTGATGCAGCAAATAAGAACTTATACATATTCAGTTTCACCAACGTGACGGGATTGGACCGTTCTCAAGTTGCCGCACAAAAAGGCCACTCGCAATTCTGCGCTCCAATTATCTATTCCACAGTTGGCGATGAGCTGTGGATAACACTCACCAACTTAGGCCTGCAAATGCGACCAGACCTCGTAGACGGTCACACTCTGCACTGGCACGGATTCCGAAACGCGATTCCGTTCTACGACGGTGTACCGGAAAGCTCAATTTCGGTAACAATCGACCACGACTTCACCTATGTGTATCGTCCACACGATTCGGGCACGTACATGTACCACTGCCACTTTGAAGACGTCGAACACGTAACTATGGGTATGCAAGGCATCATATTTGTAAAGCCCGACCCAGCCGACCGCGTGAACCTTGGTAGTGGTTTGTACACGCAGAAGGCGTACGGAGTTGCAGACGGTGACCTGCTTGGCGAATCGGTATATGACCGAGAGTTTTCAATTTTGCTTGGCGAAATTGACACGCGTGCTCACTTCAACGACGCACACGTGCAAGCAACAGACTGGTCAGACTTCCATGCCGACTTCTGGACTATGAATGGCCGTTCATACCCAGACACGTTGCAGCCAAACGGAGTACGCGATCCGAATGGACAACTTCTTGTTCAAGCCGATGGTGGTATCGATGGTTCTGGAAATTCGATTCTCACCACCAACACCGACCCATCAGCAGCTGAATCACGTCTGCTTAGCAACCCGCTTAGTTCAGTTGTGCAAGCAGAAGTTGGAGAACGCATTCTCATTCGTCTCGTCAACCTTGGCTTCCAAAACCACACCATTCAATTCCCCGGTCTTGAAGTTGATGTTCTCGGTCGAGATGCGCGATTCGTTCCAGATAGCGCTCAACGCACCAAAACCGACAGCGTACAAATTGGACCTGGTGAAAGTCGCGATGTGTTCTTCAAGGCGCCGCTGGTAGCCGGTACATACCCGTTCTACAACCGTGGATTATCGCAGTATGCAGGTAGCGCAGACGGTAGTGATAACTGGGTTGGCGGTCAACGCAGCGAAATTCGCGTGTACGAAAATCTCAGTTCGCAACTGAAGCCAAACGGTTGGGCAGGTGAACAGCCGTGGGCAGGAGAATTTCCTGTGGTTGCAAAGCATGCTGGCCTCGGAGTTTCGGTACGCGCAAGTCGCACAACGGGTAACAACGGTGGTCGATTCATTTCAGGAACTATCACCACCGACACCCAGGCTTACCTTGCGAACATTTGGTATGTACAAGCAACAAAAGATTCACCGTTGTCAGCAGCTCCACTTGCTGGACATGCCTCATGGATACAAGTTCCATTTAGTGGCAACGGGCCATATGCATTCAATATGCAGGTAGCCAGCTCTGGCAGAAACGCCAACAATAAGCACTATTACTGGGTATTAGCCCAGGACTCAGCCGGTGTATACAGCACTCCAATTTCGGTACAGATCTAAGGACCATTGACATGAAACCCACTTCAAAGCGTTCACCCATGGTGTTGGTATTGGCATTGTTTTGCATTGCTCTCGCAACACTCGTGCCAATTTCGCCAAAGACCAATGCTGCATTTGCTGCGGAAAGCGAAGGATTGCTCTGCACAAACGGAACCATCGTTGGCGGATATCGCACATTCAACTTGGTTGCAACCGATGGATACACCAGCGAACCAGACGGTAACTCCATCTACGACTGGAGCTATGGGGTGATGGGCAATGGCTTCCAACTTCCTGGACCAATCTTGTGTGCGAACACTGGAGAAGTAATTGACATCACGTTGACCAACCAACTGCCAGTTGCTACGTCAATCCAATTGCCAGGTTTTACCAACGTGACCTACAACGACGGAATCAGTTCTGGCGCGGTTGGACCGGTATTCGACGCAACAGGTGCGATGATTTCACTAGTTCCACAAGCAGTGCCCGGTGCTTCTATTACGTACCGATTCAAGGCAAATAATGCAGGCACTTACGTATACCAAAGTGGCACAGACCCACAGTTACAAGTTCAAATGGGATTGTTCGGAGCAATTGTTGTTCGACCTGCAGGAATTGCTGTGACAGCAGACGATGTCCTCAATATCCCCTACTACGACGGCACTGAATTGCAACTTACCAATGCAGATGCAGGTATGACACCTAGCGAAGCTGCAACACTTGCAGCCAACGCCAAGTGCGCATACCCAAGCATTGACAACCCATCCAAGTGTGACCCACTCGCCATTTATGACGGCTCTGCAGATGGCGAGAATATTTTGATTCTTTCCGAAATTGACCCTGCTATCCACACCTTCATCGAGCAGGCATTTACTGCTAATGACCTATCAAAACTGAATTGGAATTCATACCCAATTGGTTATGAGGCCCACTACTTCATGATTAACGGTCGATCTATGCCTGACACGCTTGCACCAAACAACGCCCCATGGATGCCATGGCAGCCATACGGTGCAATGGCTCACGTACAACCATGGGACGTACACGTGAATGCTCTTGACGCGTTACTTCGTTACATCAATGTTGGCAATGCTGCTTACGACTTCCACCCACACTCAAACCACGAACACGTAATCGCGCAAGATTCTGCCCTGATGAAGGGCTCGACCGCCGGTGTAGTTAATGACAACACCGAAGAGAAATTCAACATCCTCATTAATCCAGGAGGCAGCGTCGACGCAACCTTCCGTTGGACCAATGAAGAAAGTTACGACGATGTCAATGGTTTCCGTGTTCCGGTAGCGCAACCTAACGGACCGAACTTAAACCAGGGTGATTACTGGAGTGGCTCACCATATTTAGGTGCAGAGGGTTTGCTGAATCCCGGCGTTCTTACCAAGAGCCAATGTGGTGAGTACTACCACGTAGCGCACAACCACGACCTCACACAGGTGACCAACTACGGCATTACCTTCGGCGGAATGATGACGCTGATCAAGGTGGAACCACCAGCTGCATTGCAAACGAAAATGAATTTGAAGTGCAACTAATGAAAACCTCAACAAATGAAACGAATCGAACTATGAAACATCTTGCAAAATTCTTTGTAGCGACAATTGCAGTATTTGCTGTTCTCGCAACAGGTACGGCAATAGCAGATGCAGCAACCGAGGCGACATTGTCTTCAATTTCAGTGTCAACTGGCGCAATTACCCCAACCTTCGCATCTGGCACAACTTCGTATGCTTCATCGGCTGCTGTTGAGGCAACTGCTACGACAGTGAATGCGACGGCATCATTACCCACCTCATCGGTGCAATTCCGTATTGCTGGTGGTGCCTACACTTCTGCGACCACTGGTTCAGGTAGTGCGACATTCAACATTGTTGAGGGTTCTAACACCATCGATGTCCTTGTAACTGACCAAGACGGAATTACAACGGGA
>JBEGJW010000053.1:0-9250 GCA_041184445.1 Actinomycetota bacterium
TCGATGAGTGCCTTAATTGCAGTCATGTCGCGGGCATCAACTTGTTCTGCGACAAATTTTGATCGATCGTCTAATTGAGCAATTGCCTCTTCGGCTCGAGAAAGAGAAATGTCCGCGAGGACAAATTGCGTAAAAAACGATCGGGTCTCAGCAATAGACGCCATTGAAGCGCCTACGCCACCTGCACCGATTACCAAGATATTCATTACTCACCAGTTCTTGATATGTACAACGTGTGTTGCACAAAGTTCTGTAGCAGTAAGCCTACCCGTGTTATTCGTTAAAAAACATTCAGCAAATCAACAACAAACACAAGCGTTTCTCCACCTTTAATTACTCCGCCCGCGCCGCGACTTCCATATCCCATGTCTGGTGGAATCGTAAGTTGACGACGGCCGCCAACTTTCATACCAGCAACACCATCATCCCAACCTTGAATAACTTGACCTGCACCCAATCGAAATTCAAATGCTTCGCCACGATTCCATGAAGCATCAAACTCTTGGCCGTTGCTCCATGCGACTCCCACGTAATGCACAGAAACGTTTTTGCCCTTTACTGCTTCGTCGCCGGATCCAACGGTGATGTCGGTCTTTACCAACTCAGCTGGTGGTGTTTCTTGTGGAATCGAGATTGATGGCTTGTTATTTGACATTCAGGCAGGATAACAACGCAGCTAGGTGCTTAGCCCACATATACAAAAGGCCCCCGGCGAACCGGGGACCTTTTGACCTTGGTGGCGGGGACAGGATTTGAACCTGTGACCTTCGGGTTATGAGCCCGACGAGCTACCGGACTGCTCCACCCCGCGTCGTAGAAGTTGTACGGTAGCGAGCACACCATAGAGATAGCAACCTTCCCCCTAAAACACCTGCATCACCACACCCACCATGGCACTTTTCGCTCGAACTCCAAAAGCAACCGTTTCCGCTCTTGATGAAGTTCGTACTGAATTGCAATCACTCCGCTCAGAAGTAACTAAGCGCACCAACGAGCTTTCGCTTGTCACTGCGGCAATCAACACACTTGAGCAACGACTAACCGTGTTTGATGGTCGCCTTTCAGCAACAAATGCCGAGATGTCTAACCAACTACACGAACTTGGAAACGAAATTCAGGCTCTTCTCGAAAAACAAGAAGACCCTGCTTCGCTTGCAGCATTAGAGCAACTCCGCGTGAACCAAACTCGCATTGCCAATGAACAGGCACGCTATGAAATTGCGTTTCGCCAAGACCTTGCAATGCTCGCTGAAATCATTCGCGAATCTCGCTAGCGATTAGTTTCCAATAATCTGCAGAGCTTGTCGAATGAGCTCTCGCGCCTGCGACAACTTCAATTGATACGTAGCAAAATCTGGTGGAGTTTGTGCCAACGCACCATCCGCTTGATCAAACAGCGTTTCGGCTTGCGCCAACAAATCTGGAGCGGTTTGCGAACCAGTTGGGACACTGCTTGGAACCGTGGTTGCAGTAGTGCCACCAGTGTCAGGCACTGTTGCATCTGGCGCAGTAACTTGCCCATCTCCAACACGATCACCAAGTGAACCTGCATATCCAGGGAACAAGCGCATAATCGCCGTAGTTAAATCATCTGCAATCACTACTTTGTTGTTGTACGAGGCAAGAACTTTTCGCACAAACACTTGTCGAGCAGAAGCATCGTCTGGACGTACGAACAATGGGCGCACATAGACAAGTCCCTTAGCTACTGGCACGATCTGCAGGTCGCCGAAAATAACTCGAGATCCACGTTGGTCGAGCAGTGTTACTTGTTGTGACACCGTTGGGTCGCTACCAAATTCTGCGGCAACCGTAGCCGGACCTTCTGGCAAAGGCTCGCCTACTTTGTAGACCTTCAATTGACCGTAAGTCCGAGGGTCACTTGAGACGACCATGAAAGCCCGTAATTCTTTACGCGCATTATCTGAAGAGAACGGCACGAATGGTCGAAGCATCGAAAACACGCCATTCGTTTCGGTTGCTCCAGGAGCATGGAAAATAGTGAAATACGGTTCAAAACGTGCAACGTTTGCATCTTGAACGTTGATCAAGTCAGGGGTTAACGCTGGGTCAGCAGAGCTCACTACGCCAGTTGTTCCTTCTGGTTCACTTGGCGGGGCTTGAGCAACGCTCCATGCTGCATCACGATTAAAAAACAACGTTGGGTCATCAAATTGATAACGACCGTACATATTGGTTTGCACACGGAACAGATCTTCTGGATAACGGAAATGAGCAATCAGATCCACTGACGCTTGAGAAACAGGCGTGAGAAGTTTTGGAAATACTTTTGCCCATGTGTTTGCAATTGGATCATTTGCATCTACTTGGTAGAAAGTTGCTTCTCCGGAGTACGCATCAACGACCACTTTCACGCTGTTGCGAACATAGTTAAACGTGGAGTTCAGCCCTGATCCTGCGGACAATTGATCGGTGTTTGCCGATTGCGAGTTTGGGTAACGGCTGGTTGTTGTGAATGCATCAAGAATCCACACCACCTTTCCGTCAACTACTGCTGGATACGGATCAGAGTCGTATTTGAAAAATGGTGCAATCTTTTGCACTCGGTCTTTAACGTTGCGAATCCACATGATGCGCGAGTCAGATGAAATCAGGTTTGATCCAAACAGGTTGTACTCGCCAAAATGCAATGCAAATGCAACGCGACGCGTAGGTGAGGAAAGTTTTACTCCACCAGTTCCTGAGTACGCAGTTGCCGTAGTGTCTGGACAAGCTTGTTCAACTTGGTTGGTGCCAACTATTGAATAGCCATCAAGCCCTTCACCTACATACAACTGAGGTGTCTTTACTCCAATATCGATATACGTCGGACGACCATCAACTGTCACTCGACTCGCAGGCGCCGCAACAACTCCGCATCCGTGCGTATAAATGAGGTGTCGTGAAACCCATGTGCGGTTTGGAATGCCATCGGTATTGAGCTCTCGGGCACCAAGGATTACTTGCTGCAACCTGCCGTCAATGACGTAGCGATCTACGTCGAGGTCGCGAATGGCATAGAACGAAGTTTTTCCTTCGTCCAAAGCAAAACGATCACGCATTTCCAAAGGATCAAGTTGACGAACATCGCGCAATGGAGTTTCATTCGCAGAAACATCAGCAGCGCTGATTGGTCCAAAGGTTATTGACTCCTGTGTCACTGCGTCGATATTGAATGCAGCTTTTGTTGCAATCAAGTTGTGTTCAATGAACGGAAGCTCCTTGGTGCTTACGTTTGGCTGAACGGAGAATCGTTGAATCACTGCTGGGTAAATCGTTCCAGCAACTACCGCAACCAGCATCCACATCAAAGTTGCGAGTACTGGAATTCTCCAGCCCTTTTGTCGCACATTCCACAAAAACAAAGCTGCAACAGCAAATGAAACCAAGATCATCAAGTTGGTAGCTGGTAATTGCGCCTTCACGTCGGTGTAGGTGGCTCCTTGCACCACTCCACGAGTTGAATCGGTGAGCGAGAAGCGCGACAACCAATAACTGGCAGCCCTAATGACCGCAAGTCCTGCAAATAACACCGATAAGTGTGCTTTTGCCTGCGGAGTTACCTTACGGCCTTGTACCTGCAAGCGAATTCCACCGTTCAAATAGTGAATTGCGGCAGTGACAATCGTGATGAGGACAAGCGCGCCAAACAACCAATTGACGACAAACTCTGCAAACGGTAAACGGAAGACGTAAAAACTGATGTCCAGGTTGAACAACGGTTCTTTAATCCCAAACGATTGTTGATTTCTAAACAACAGCCACTCTTGCCACTGTGTCATTGCTGGAAGCCCAACCATGAGACCGAGCACTACCGAGATAACCGCTCTTACAATCCACTGTCGGCGACCAACTAATTGTCGATAGCCAGCAAGCGCACGCTCTTCAGGCGATGGGGCAATTGATTCTGGAGCGATACGGTCTGCGAGCCAACCATTTATCAGCATCAAAACTACAAACGCTGCGACAAATACTGAGCCCAATAACGCCTTTACGCCCAGTGTTCCCCAAAACACATCGCCGCGGCCGAGCATGTCATGCCACAACGCATCAACATAAAAACCCGAGATGCTCTTTGCAGAAAGAAACAGCGCAACAATCACTCCAATTGCTGCTGTCGCAATTATGCGACTACGGCCGGGACGCTTTAAGCGAAATCCACCTTGAGGGTTACGAGGACGACGAGGAGGTAAGTCTGAAGGGTTGCGCACGCAGTGGAGATTAGTCGCCTATTGGCGCAATAAGGCATCGGCATCCAGCATGTGCTGTCGGATGAATATGCCCTGTTGGAAACTCGCTGCCAAGACCTGTAGATCCTGCGAGCGAATTGTCTTCAGCATCGGCGCAACTTGGACCATTTGGGTCGACCATCCAACACACTTTTGTACCTTGGTCTAAAACCAAATATGCACCGCGACTGTACGCCATGCGAGCAATGTCTGAAACTTGCTGTTCTACTCGTTGCATTTTCATTTCGCGATACACGCTGCGAATGAGGTTCGACATTTCGTCTCTGTCGCCATTGCTTTGCTCTACTGCGCGCTGAATTTTTTCACGCAATGGACGAATGGTTGATTCATCCATTGTTCCTGAAACAACTTGCATCACAGCGCTGCGAGTAATTCGCTTTCGCAAATCTGCTTTCAGACTCTTTGACAAACTTTGTGCTCCGGCCATAGCCGCCGAGATCACGTCTTCTGCAAGTGCTTCCACATACATCTGCAAGTGTTCATCAGCTGCTGGCAAAACTTTCTCTAAGGCAACAATTGATTTCTTGCCTTGCAAGTAGGTCAGCATCGAGTTCTCTTCGTCCGCCAAAACGCGCTTCATTTTTCGAGTGATGAGCACAAGAATTGGTTCCAAAACCGCATCTCGGTGGTCGAAAACCCCTTGATCCACCTTCGGAACAACAACTTTTGGCTTAGCCGTTCGAGCAACTTCAGCTGTATTCGTTTGCTTGAGCCGAGCGAAAAGATCATCTACAGATTTCTTTTGCGGAGTTGTTACTGCTGGCTGCTTCTTTGCTTCTGTAGCTTCAACAGCTTCAACAACTTCGGCTGCTTCAACTGGCGACTCAACAACTACTTGTGGAGCCTCTGCTTCTTTGCGTTTTTTGCCAAACAGCTGCACGACTTCAGCAATGTGTTCTTGTGGTGGTGGTTCAGAAGAAGGGTGTTCAGACATTCCGGCAGGTGCCTCATGCATTGCGACCACTGTGGTGTCTGGTGTTTCCTCAACAAGTTCTTCGGCATCAATTTCATCGGCAATTTGAACGACTTCAGTTGTTTCAGTAATTTCAACGATTTCAATTGTGGTCGAATCAATTGACTCCGCGATTACACCAACTACTTCTTCAACTTCAATCAACTCGGATGACTGTGGAATTGCGTCTGGGTCTTTGGTGTGATCAAAAAAGATTGGAGCCGTTGCATCAACTGGTGTGTTCAGCCCACTAATTCGCGCAACTTCTTCAGACAGTTCGTCAAACTCTGTTAAATCTCCGACTACATCGTTTGCCGCAAGGCGCGCCCGATCAAATGCAGCAACCAAACGATCGCGATCATGAATGAGGTGTTCAATTTGTTCGCGCGCCAATTCACGACGTCGCGCCAATTCGCTCAATACTTTTTCGCGATATTCGCGTGCTTCAATGACCATTTCGCGACCTTGCTGCTTCGCAAGTTCAATTTCGGCCTCAACGTCTGCAACTGCATCATTTCGCTTACGCGACGATTCAATTTCAGCTTCTTGACGAATGCGTGCGGCATCAGAACTTGCTTCGCGCACTAAACGTTCTGCCGTTTCAGCCGCTCGCGCAATTTGCTGTTTCGCAGCTTCGCGAGCCGATGTAAGTACTCGGGCGGTTTCTTCTCCAAGAAGCGCCGTGATCATTTCTTCGTCTATTGCACCAGGAGCCGAAAGGCCACGGGTTTGCATTGACCGAAGTTCGCTTTCTAAAAAGCGTTCGCGCTCCTGCAGTCGTGCAAGTTCTGCGGAAACGCCACGCAACAAGTCCCGAACTTCTTCCTGTTCAAATCCACGCCTAACTACGCTGAATTGCGCAGACCCAACGGCCGCCGGTGAAGACGGGTCGGGGCGTGAAAATGAAATTGCCATGCAAACAACAGTACGCCCCGCCTAGAGCGAGATTGTGGCATTCGTGAGTCCACTGCCACCGAGAGATTCAAGCAGGGCTAAAGCCTCCTCAAGATTTGCCACAGTTACGAGTTTCACCGCAGAGCCAAGTACTGCTCGTGCAGCAGCCAATTCTTCTGGAGACTGTGATTTTGGAACGATAAACAACTTTGCTCCTGCGGCTTTTACCGCCACTGCTTTTTGCGGTAAAGCGCCGATTGCGCCAACAGTTTCATCCTCATTCATCGTCCCTGTTGCGGCTACTTTCACCCCACCAAATAAGTCACCGGGCGTCATTTCATCAAGTAAAGCAAGGGTAAATGCGAGTCCTGCAGATGGTCCGCCGATGCGGTCAGTGTCAATAGAGACTTCAAATGGAAGGACCACCGTTCGTGTGTCAGCTGGAATAAACCCGATAATCGTTCGGCCTGGCTCGTCGGGGCTTTCGATTAATTGCACCCGTCGGTCTTCTGGCTCAGTAGCCATATGCGGGATAACGCTGATGGTCACGATGTCACCAGGTTCGTACCCTTCCATCATCGGAGCCAGTTCGGCCAGTGTTGGAATGGCTTTACCTTCGAAAGCAATCAGGGTGTCTCCGGGCTGCAACTGCTTGCATGCGCTGAGTGTTACTGGCACATCTAAACACACCGCTTCTTCAACGATCACACTTCCAAGTTCAAATGACGCATCCAACCCCAGCTTCGTAAATGCCACATACTCTGCAATCTGTTTCGCCGTGGTCATGGATTGAAAGCCAAGTTGCTGCTGGGTTCCAGGATTGCTTTTTCCAAACCTTTCTTCAAACGATTGAACATCTACGTCAGAATCAATCGAACCAACAAAAGTTTCAAGAGCTGAAAGTTGCCCGCCGAACGCGGTGACAAAAAGAACCGAATTTTCTGATGGGTAGCGAGTTACATGCGCAAGTGCTTCCTGAGTGAATTCAAGTCTGTTTGCCACTGGTTCGGCCGAACCGGGTGCCACTTCCCAAAAACGCACTTGGATACTCGCCGCGATGACAATGCCAATGAGTGCCAACCAGGCGCAGGTCAGCAATGGCAATGCCCACCACAATTTGCGCAGTTCTGCTCTATCTAATGGTGTTGGAGCAAGGGTCGGTGGTGGTAGCGGTACGCTATTTGGCATCGTGACGTCGTTGTTTTCGCTCATCGATTTACCTATTTTCGCTTCCACATTCGGTGTGACAGTAAGGGCCTTGCTTGCCTGTGTTTTGGCAATTGGCGCCCTCGTCGTTCTTGGTGGCACTAAGCCTGCCAGACAAGATCGCCCAAATGTCGTTCAGGTGCGAACAAAAACAACTCCTCTATATAAGGAGCCGTCAGAGAAGCAGCGAAAGACCAGTGCCGTTGGGCTTCTTGGTGGAAGCGTTTTGGCTGGAGCTTTGAGCGCAATTGTTATATCCGTCGTACTTGCCTACCTCGTCACCACACTGACGAGCTTGCTGAAATGAGCATTGTGAACGATTCTGCAATAGCAATCATCCCCGCCCGCGGTGGTTCAAAGGGAATTCCAAACAAAAATCTTCAAACTGTCGGTGGAGTTTCGCTATTAGCTCGAACCATTTCTGCTTGCCTGCAATCTAAGTCGATCGCCACTGTCTACGTATCTACAGACAGCGATGAAATTGCTGCGGTTGCATCAGCTTGTGGCGCACAAGTAGTTCGACGACCTGCAGAGATCTCCGGCGATTCCGCATCAAGTGAAACAGCATTACTGCACGCACTTGTTGAAATCGAGAAGCAAAATTCGCTTACAAAGAACGTGCTGTTCGCTCAATGCACTTCTCCATTTATTTCACACACTGATATCGACGGCATTCTTGGGTTACTCAAGGATCATGACTCTGCTCTCACCGTTACCCACAACCATGCTTTCATTTGGCGAAGGGACAAATCTGGAAACGCCATTGGGATAAATCATGATTCAGCGATTCGTCTTCCTCGTCAACAACTCGAACCTGAATACAAGGAAACCGGCGCCCTGTATGCAATGAACATTGAACAGTTTCGAAATAACGGTCATCGGTTTTTTGGGCGTATTGGAATGTACGAAGTTCCAGCAGATCGATCAATGGAAATTGATGAACCTGAGGACCTTCAACTCGCCAACACGCTTGAAATACAAGAAAAGGGTTTGCCAAGCAGCGAGTTGCTGCAAACAATTAAAGCCATCGTCTTTGATTTTGATGGAGTCATGACCGATGATCAGGTGTACATCACAGAAACTGGCGAAGAGATGGTGATGGCTAGTCGATCTGACGGGATGGGTATTTCCGCATTAAAGAATGCTGGCCTCAAGTTGCTCATACTTTCGAAAGAACGCAATCCGGTAGTTGCAAAGCGAGCAGAAAAACTGCAGATAGAAGTGATTCAGGCCTGTGATAACAAGTTAAAAGCGCTTACAGAATGGTTATCGAAAAATCAATTACCGCTTTCACAATGTGCATACGTTGGAAATGACATCAACGACCTAGAATGCATGCAGGCCGTGAAATTAGCAATTGCGCCAATTGATGCACACCCTTTGGCAACACAAACAGCACACTGGAGACTTACACGCGCTGGCGGAAAAGGCGCGATTCGCGAGCTTTCCGATGCAATCATCAATCGCTAGTTGCTCTATTGCATTAGGGTAATTACATGACAAATAAAGTCTCTGTCGGCAAAAAGTTTATTGGCGAAGGTGAGCCTGTTTACATCATTGCGGAAATTGGAATCAACCAAAACGGCGACATCGAAATTGCAAAACAATTGATGGATGTAGCGGTTGAAACTGGATGCGACGCTGTGAAGTTCCAAAAGAGGACTCCCGAAATTTGTGTGCCAGAAGAGCAGAAAAGCTTTCCCCGTGACACCCCGTGGGGCACCATGTCATATTTTGACTATAAGAAGCGCATCGAATTTGAACAAAAAGAATTCGAGCAAATTGATGCGTACGCAAAAAAGATTGGAATCGACTGGTTTGCTTCCCCTTGGGACGTCCCATCAGTCGACTTTCTTGAAAGCTTCAATGTCCCTTGTCAAAAGATTGCTTCAGCATGTCTCACTGATTCCGAACTTCTTACGGCAATCAATAGAACCAAGACCACAAC
>JBEGJW010000054.1:0-9244 GCA_041184445.1 Actinomycetota bacterium
GCGGTGAGCTTTGCCCGAATGTCCTCTGGTAGCACCGTGGTATCCAGTGTTGCTTCAAGCTGTCCATTGCGCTCGGAAATTTTTCCGCGCAAGGTCTTGCGGAAACTCAGCGGTGCTTCTGCAATTTCCTTCGACAAAAAGTGTTTGTGCTCTCCGCGATCAATATCGCGTGTGGTCACTTCGGCAATGTAAACGTTGCTGTCGTCAAGCGGAATTGAGGTTCCGTCATAAGCAAGCATGCGCATGCCGGCAAGCGACCCCGCGTTGTCGCCATCGAGTGCAATGATCTGGCCACGGCTCGATGGGTTGTTCGCATCAGCAAGTGACTCGCCATCCATGCGCACGTAATGCAAGGTCTCTTCAACAACGCCGTATGGCTCGCTGGCAACGATGAACCGATCTTCCGCAATACCGACATACAAACCTTGACCGCTTCCGCGAAGCGCAAGCATCATGGAGTTTGGTTCGTCAGCGCTGGAAACGGCAATTGCCACACTGCCTTCAAACTCGGCAACGGTTTCTCTAAAGGAATCCACGAACGTCATTCCCGCTGCGTTCTTGCGCGAGACAACAGTTGGGATGACTTTTGCATCGGTGGTAATTGGCTCTGCAATATGCAACCCATTGCGAACTTTGATGTCGGCATGGTTGTCAACGTCGCCGTTTAGCGCTGCCAGCATGTACGGTGCTGCCGAATTACCACCCACTTCTTCGCTGTTCACTGGGTGCGCATTTGGTTCAGAAATAATGCCCACGCTCGCCCAACGCGTATGCCCAAGAATGGACACTCGCGCACCTGGCTGATCTACGAGCAATCGCAACAACGCATCGTTGGCAACCGCTGTACGCATTGCGCGAGTGTTGTCACCAAGTTCGCCAATTTCTGCTGCCGCCTTGTACACAAACGACCATGCGCGATTTCCAGCGCCAACACGCACCGAGCCGTTGGTGAACAGCGCATCATCAAGACGACCAGCAAGCAGCGGAGCTACTCGCTTATCGGTTGCATCTAGGCCATGGCCCCACACCAATACGTTCACGCCAGCAGAGTCGCGACCGCGAACCTCCATGCGATCGAGCGCAGAAAATGCTTGCTGAATAGACAAGTACGCATTGCGAGCACTTGCGCTCGCATCTTTGCCAGCCAATTCGCCAACAGCTTTTGCAGTGCGCAAACGATCATTACGCAACGACCAGGTGGCGTCGCGAAGCGCAATCAGTTCGTTACTGCGTCGTTCAACTTCGCGCGTCGACAACCCAGATTCCGATTCCAGTTGAAGCTCTGCCCCCGTGGCCAGTGCATCCAATTGATCAACTCGCGACACCAAGCCGGTTACAAGCGCACCGTTGTCAATCAGGGTTCCAAGCCCAGACTCACCGCGTAATGACGCATCTGCTTCGCCTACTAAGCGGCCAGATTCAGCGATGTTTCCGGCAGTACCAGCGGCAATTGCTCGGTCAAGGGCATCCAGAATGTCGGCGGCAAGAGGCAACGGTCTTGCCGAGGGCCGCGACACAACGCAGATGATGCCGCACATGGGTTCTAGGTTACCGAACCCCGCCGAAGCGCTGCGATGCAACCTCAGCAAGCCCTTGTGCCACAGCGTCTGCGGTTTCCTGCGATGCTGCTTCCACCATCACGCGAACAACTGGCTCGGTTCCGCTTGCGCGCAACAACACACGACCGACTCCGCTTAATTGCTGCGTTGCTTCTGCAATTTCGGATGCAAGTTGCTCTGCAGGATTAATCACCACTTGCGCAACTCGAACGTTGATCAGCGTTTGTGGAAGCGACGTCATTGCCTTACGTGCAAGTGTTGCCAATGGCTGCGCTTCACGTCGTACCAAATCAACAAGCATCGCACCAGCAAGCAGACCGTCTCCGGTTGTTGCATGGTCACGATAAATGATGTGTCCGCTTTGCTCTCCGCCCAACACCAATCCGTGTTCGTCGAAGGCGACAAGAATGTTTCTGTCGCCTACTGGTGTGGTGATCACATTGATTCCCGCTTTATCCATGGCTTGATGAAAACCAGCATTCGTCATGACGGTTACTGCAACCGAGTTCGACTTCAATTTTCCACGTTTGTGCAAATCAACTGCAGCAAGCGCAATGAGGTGGTCGCCGTCAACCACATCACCAATATGGTCGACCGCAATTACTCGGTCTCCGTCGCCGTCAAAAGCAAGACCAAGGTCAGCTTTATGCAAGCGCACTGCCTCGCTCACTACTTCTGGATGTGTAGCACCACACAAGTCATTAATATTTTTCCCATTTGGTCGATCGTTCAGCACAATGACCGTTGCGCCCAGACGTGCAAACACCTCCGGCGCAACATCACTCATTGCGCCGTTTGCGCAATCCAACACCACGCGAATGTTGGCAAAAGCCAAAACGGGAAATAGTCCAACGATGTGGGACGCATATTCGCCCATCAAATCAACTTGTGTAGCTGATGCAGAAGCCACAGTTGCCGAACCGGTCATGTGCGATTCAATTGCATCTTGTTGCGCATCGCTTAGCTTCACTCCGCCATTGGCAAACAGCTTCACTCCGTTGTCTGCATACGGGTTATGCGATGCAGTAATTGCCGCACTCGCACAGCCTCGTTTTGCTGCCAAAAATGCAATTGCCGGTGTCGGCGCAACGCCTAGTAGTTCAACCGATACGCCACCAGCAAGCAATCCGTTTGCAAGTGCGGTCTCTAATTGTTTTCCAGATTCGCGAGTATCGCGACCAACCAAAACTTTGGTTACACCAAGTTCTCGAGCAGCGACCAACCCAAGTTCGGAAACATATTGCTCGGTGAGTTCCGTGAAGGCGACTCCACGAACACCGTCGGTGCCAAATCGAAGCATCGTTTACACACACATCCGCGCGACAAACATCGCGCGAACCAACACGTGATTAACGCTTCGTGTACTGAGGCGCCTTGCGCGCCTTCTTGAGGCCGTACTTCTTGCTTTCCTTTTTACGCGAGTCGCGAGTAAGCAAGCCAGCCTTGCGAAGCACTGAGCGCTTCTCTTCGTCAAGTTCAAGAATCGAGCGAGCAATTGCCATGCGAAGTGCGCCGGCTTGGCCAGCGATTCCGCCACCCTGAATGTCACAGTCAACGTCGTATGTGGTTTCTGCTTCTACAACGCGAAATGCTTCGGTTGCTGCAGCACGCTGCAATGCGTTTGGAAAATAATCTTCAAACGCGCGTCCGTTGATTACTACTTTGCCAGTGCCTGGACGCAAACGCACACGTGCGACTGCTTCCTTGCGACGACCGGTTGTCTGTGTCAGTGGCTTTGTTCCCACGGTTGCTCCTCTATTCGATCTTTGCTAATCAGCGCGCTTTTGCGTGCGGGATATTCAAAACTTTTGGTGACTGTGCTTCGTGACCGTGTTCTGGTCCAGCGTGAACCTTCAACTTCTTGATCATCTGACGACCAAGTGGTCCCTTAGGCAACATGCCACGAATGGTGCGACGAATCGCATCTTCTGGCTTGCGGCTCAACAAGTTGCCGTACGTCTGTGAGCGCAAACCGCCTGGGTAACCGCTGTAGTCGTGAACGAGTTCTTTGTCTGCCTTGCCCTTGGTAAGAACAATTTTTGAAGCATTCACGATGATGACGTGGTCACCGGTGTCCATGTGCATTGCGAACATTGGCTTGTGCTTGCCGCGCAAAATTGATGCAACTTCTGTGCACATGCGACCAAGGACCAAACCGTCGGCATCAACGACATGCCACTCGCGTTTAATTTCACTTGCTTTTGGACTGTACGTGCGCATCATAAAAAACTACTTTCGAAAACTGAGGACTTGGCCGAAAACTCAGCCAAACGTTGCCCCTATGGACCGTTTCAGGATAGGGGTCGCGAGGGCCTAATCACAATCGGCCGGGTAGCCAACTTCCCACAAAATCAAGCCTTGCGGGGGTGCCACTGGCGCTGCCTGTGACCTATCGCCAGACACGATTAGCCCGCGCATATCGCTTGGCGGACGCTTGCCAAGGCCAATTTCAATAAAGGTGCCCACCAGGGCTCGGACCATTTGATGGCAAAACGCATTGGCCCGAATGTCGAACCTCAACACTCCCTCACCAAGGTCTCGCCACTCAGCATTCATCACATGTCTACGCATGGAGTGCTCGAAGGTGTCATTTTCGTCTGCAGGCTTTGGCTTTCGGCAAAAGGCCGAAAAATCATGCTCGCCAATTACCGCATCTGAAGCAAGTTGCATGGCTCGGAGTTTGAGTGGTTTATAGATGTGCCAAGCAGAGTCGACCATAAACGGGTTTGGTGATTCGGTGTTCAACACGGTGTAGCGATACGAGCGCCACAGCGCCGTATATCGAGCATGAAAATCAGGCTTTGTCCACACTGCTTCGCGCACCGCAATAGATGGACCACACAGTGAATTCAGCTGCTTCATTAACACAGGCAGATTCACGCGATCAGGTAGATCTGCGCCAATCATTTGTCCCCACGCATGCACACCTGCATCGGTGCGACCTGCAGGGATAATTTTCACTTCTTCTTGCAAAATTTGCGCGAGTGCACTTTCAATCGTGGACGCGACAGTGTCAACTCCAGGATTAGTTGCAAAGCCGTGAAATTGATCGCCCTTGTAGGCAACCGTCATGCGTGCGCGACGCATGGCCATGATGAATCAGACGAGTTCGATACGCGCCATTGGTGCATTGTCACCATGGCGTGGACCAAGCTTGAGCACGCGCGTGTATCCACCATTGCGGCCGGTGTAGCGAGGTGCAACAACGTTGACCAACTTGTTGGTCATTTCCTTGTCATTCAAGTACGACTGGATCTGACGAATGCGGTGAATGCGCATTGGGCCTTCACCCTGCGCCTTGATTGCCTTCGTGATCAACTTCTCTGCGATTGGGCGAAGCGCCTTGGCCTTGCCTTCAGTGGTCACAATGCCCTCTGCAGCAAAAAGTGATGCAGCGAGGTTCGCCATCAACAACTTTTGATGGTGTGCGCTATGTCCGAAGCTTCGGGCTCGTCTTGGTGTTGCTGGCATGTCTCATCGTCTCCTATGAAGTGGTGCGTATTGGTGCGCTATCAGATGCGCAGTGACAATCCGCGTTCGTCGAGCTTCAACTTGATTTCATCCAACGACTTCTGACCGAAGTTGGTGATGTTCAATAGATCTTCTTCACTGCGAAGCAGCAACTCGCCAACAGTGTTGACCTGTGCACGCTTCAAGCAGTTACGAGGACGCTCGCTCAAGTCGAGGTCTTCAATGCTCAAGTCGAGGTCTGGCGAACCAGCACCCGTGCCTGCAAGCTCGCCAAGTTCGAGTGCCATTGGCGCATCGCTCATGGTTGCTACAAGGTCTACCAATGAACGAAGTGTTGCGCCTGCTGATGCAAGTGCTTCACGTGGCTCAATAGTTCCATCGGTTTCGATGTCGATGATGATCTTGTCGTAGTTGGTTGACTGCTCAACACGTGTTGGCTCTACGAGGTAGGTGCAACGACGTACTGGTGAGAAAATTGCGTCGATTGGAATGATGCCAATCACCTTGCGGGTGTCACGATCGCTTGATGCGTAGCCTTTGCCACGCTCGATGGTGAGGTCAACAACCAAGCGGCCCTTTGCCGACAAGGTGGCAATGTGCTGTGACTTGTTCAAGATTTCAACACCGGTTGGGCACACGATGTCTGCTGCGGTGATGTCTGCTGGGCCCTTCACATCAAGTGTGATGACAACTGCTTCGTCACTCTCAGAAACCACAACGATGTCCTTCAAGTTCAAAATGATTTCGGTGACATCTTCAGTGATGCCTTCGATGACGTCGAACTCGTGAAGAGCTGACTCGAACTTGACCGAGGTAATTGCTGCGCCAGGAATTGACGACAACAACATGCGGCGAAGCGAGTTGCCAATGGTGTGACCAAGGCCTGGCTCGAGTGGACCTACAGAAAACTTCTGACGGTTACCTTCTGGCGAACCGATTGCTTCAACTGATGGGCGCTGAATAACAAGCATTGATTTCTCCTATTGCCAATTCGTTTAGGGGTTACTTCGAGTAAAGCTCAACAATGAGCTGTTCGCGTACTGGTACATCGATTTGTTCGCGTGATGGAAGTTCGCGAACCGTGACTTGCTTGCCACCTTCTGCACGATCGATCCAGCCAACCATTTTGTGGTCGAGTGTGTCGATGTTGTGCTGAATAACGATCATGTTTGCGGCCTTCTCGGAAAGCGAAACAACTTGTCCACGACCAACGCTGTATGAAGCAATGTTCACGCGCTTGCCATCAACCAAGATGAGGCCGTGGCTTACGAACTGACGTGCCTGCGGACGGGTGTTTGCCCAACCTGCGCGGTACACCACGTTGTCTAAGCGGCACTCAAGGAGACGAAGCAAGTTTTCACCGGTTGGACCAGCCAAACGTGTTGCTTCTTCGTATGCCTTGCGGAACTGACGCTCGAGTACACCGTAGATGTACTTAGCCTTCTGCTTTTCCTGCAACTGCAAGAGGTATTCACTGCCAGCTCCACGACGGCGCGTACGGCCGTGTGTTCCTGGTGGGAATGGACGACGCTCAAGAGCCTTTGAGCCCTTGGTGTTTTCGTAAATGTTGACACCGAGACGGCGCGAAATACGCACCTTTGGTCCTGTATAGCGAGCCATGACTTACGGCCTCTTTCGCTTTGGCTGGAGGCAACCGTTGTGTGGAACTGGCGTTACATCTTTAATGCCAGACACTTCGATGCCAAGGTTTTGAATAGAACGTAGTGCGGTATCGCGACCCGAACCCGGGCCCTTTACATGCACTTCAACGCGGCGAAGACCTTGTTCCATTGCTGCACGGCCTGCTTTTTCTGCTGCCATTTGTGCTGCGTATGGAGTTGACTTGCGCGAACCGGAGAATCCAACGCCACCCGACGATGCCCATGAAATGACATTGCCTTCTGTGTCGGTGATGGACACGATGGTGTTGTTGAACGAACTCTTAATGTGCACAACGCCGGTCGCAATATTTTTGCGATCGCGCTTGCGCTTACGGGGTGCTGGTGCCTTTGCCATGATTTACTTCCTCACTGCCATCTTCTTGTTGGCCACAGTCTTCTTCGGACCCTTGCGAGTACGAGCGTTGGTGTGTGTGCGCTGACCACGTACAGGGAGACCCTTGCGGTGACGCGTTCCTTGGTACGAACCAATTTCAATCTTGCGCTTGATGTCGGTCTGCACATCGCGGCGAAGGTCGCCTTCAACCGTGAGGTTTTGTTCAATGTACATACGAATCTTGTTGACTTCAGAGTCGGTGAGATTGCGAACACGGGTGTCTGGGTTGAGATCGAGTTCCTTGCACATCTTCTGCGCAGTGGTATTACCAATGCCGAAAATGTAGGTAAGCGAAATCACCAAACGCTTTTCGCGTGGGATGTCTACTCCTGAAATACGTGCCATCTGATGTTCCTTCTCAGCCTTGACGTTGCTTGTGACGAGGGTTTTCGCAAATCACCATCACGCGACCGTGCCGGCGAATGACCTTGCACTTTTCGCAAATTTTCTTGACGCTTGGTTTAACTTTCACTTCGGCCTCGTGATTGATGTTCGATTATGTGGTTATGAAATCTTTATTTATGTCGGTATGTAATGCGACCTCGTGTGAGGTCATATGGCGTTAGCTCAACCTGGACTTTGTCCCCTGGCAAAATACGGATGTAATTCATTCGCATCTTGCCTGAAATATGAGCTAACACTGTGTGTCCGTTTTCGAGTTCGACGCGAAACATTGCGTTAGGCAGCGACTCTGTAATTGTGCCTTCCAGCACAATTGCATCTTCTTTGTTTTTTGGCAGGGCTTTCTCCTCAAACACACGGACATACAAGCCAGTCGGAAGGAAATCCCTCCAAAAGGCGAAGGGTTATGCTACCGCCGCATTTCCCTGTCCCAAAACCCCAAAACACAAGGAGATGGGTGAATTCAGCAGGGTCATGATTAGCGATTCTTGATGCCGGCAACAGCCGTGCGGAGGCGGGCAAACACCTCATCAGGGGTGCCAAGGCCGTCGACTACAGCCAGCTTGTTCTGGTCCTTGTAATAGGCAACCAATGGCGAAGTCATAGCGTCGTATAGGTCAAGTCGGTGATTGATGGCTTCAGGGGTGTCATCGGCACGCTGCACCACTGATCCGCCGCACTTCTCACACGCCCAAGGGTTCGCTTCACTGCCAGTAGCCACATAGTTGGCCTGGCATTGCTCGCACACACGTCGTGCAGACAAGCGATTCAATACCAGTTCGCGCTTCACCTCAAGGTCAATGACCATGTCGATTGGACGAACTTCGCTGATGTGGTCCAGCGCCTGTGCCTGAGCAACAGTGCGCGGGAAGCCATCCAAAATGAAGCCATTCACACGTGCATCTTCTTCGCCAATGCGACCTTGCACCAGGCTGATCATGAGTTCATCGTTGACCAGCTCGCCCTTGTCGAGCACTTCTTTTACCGCTCGTCCAAGCGGAGAATCTTTGCGTACTGCTGCGCGCAACATTTCACCAGTTGAAATATGTGGAGCACCAAACTCAGCAGCGATGCGCACACACTGTGTGCCCTTCCCTGCGCCTTGGCGGCCAAGCATGATGATGCGAATTGCATTCGACATGGTGGTGATTCTTTCGTGAAATTCGTGAAATGTGTTTCCTAAAGAGGAAACGTCACTTCAAGAAACCCTCGTAGTTGCGCTGCATCAACTGGCTATCAATTTGGCGCATCAGTTCGAGTGCAACACCCACTGCAATAAGCACCGTGGTTCCTGCAAATGGGAATGACTTCACATCGCCTACCCACAAAATGATGTATGGCAAGATGGCGATGAATGCAACAAACAATGCGCCTGGAAGCGTGATGCGGTTAACAGTTTTTGCCAAGAAACTTTCCGTCTGTGGTCCAGGACGAATTCCGGGAATGAATCCACCCTGTTTACGCAGTTGATCTGCTTGACGAATTGGGTCGAATGCGATGGAGTTGTAAAAGTATGCAAACGCAATGATCAACAAGAAGAAGATCGAGATGTACAACATGTTTTGGCTGTTCACCAAGTAGTTGTTAACGAATGAGGCAATAGAACCGCGCCATCCTTCACCACTGCCGAGCATGTTTGACAACAGCACAGGTAACAACAGAACCGAGCTTGCAAAAATAATTGGTACTACACCAGCCTGGTTTACCTTCAACGGAATGTAGGTGTTCTGGCCACCGTATTGCTTGCGACCCACTAC
>JBEGJW010000055.1:0-8970 GCA_041184445.1 Actinomycetota bacterium
GACCATGGCAGAATCGCCGTGTGATTTCTCAAAATACCTTGAAGATCTATTTGTGAACTTCGGAGTAATTTTATCATGGAAAAATTCAATTCAACCCACCGAACATTTGTTCGGTTTCTCAGTTGACATCTCGCAAGAAAAATCAATAATAACATCTGTCGCTCCTCACTCAGCAGCCGATTGGAGTGGACTTTGGTACGGTGACGAAATAATTGAAGTGGATGGTATAACTGTGTCTAAAAATGTTCAATTCCTTTTAGAAAATTCAAAGCAAGCTAATATTCGCTTCGTAAGAAATAAAGTTGAGTTTGAAACAGAAATACATTTCGACCTTGAAAGACCAACCATTGAAAAGGCCGAAATTTCATGGCCAAATGAACCAAATGCATTATTTAAAAGTTGGATAGGTCAACGTTTTAAATAAAATGTACCCTCATGAGTTACAAATTCACCTGTAGCCGCATTGACATATTCAACGGTATAAAAATAGGTTCCGGTGTTGTAGTCTGCTGGATTCCACGAACCCATAACATCATTGAATTCGCCTTACGCGTGAACACATCTGCAACTACGGGAGTTCTTGATCATCGGCCACCAGGCGATGCTGACCTCCACGCGATGGTGTGGGGAACATGCGCGTTTTTACTTGCTTACGCAGTGAGAGCAATGGTTGTTCGCCGTGCGTTGGTGCTGCTGTTTGCATGGACCGTGTTCGTAGAACTTGCTCAACCTTGGTTTACCCAATTACGTACCCGTCAGGCAACCGACTTGATCGGCAACTGTGTTGGAGTGCTGATGGTTTTGGTTGTCGCAGAAATTATTGCAAGGGTCCGAGCTCGCCGTTGATGTAGTGCTTTCGGCACAACAGTTCGTAGCGCACTTCATCGCCGAACAACGGTTCACTCATAGTCTTATCGGTGTCGCCAACTACAACAGTTTCACCTTCGTACACAATGACACCGTTCACCAAACGTGCATTGTTGTTGGCTCGATCACCACACCAGCATCGAGCTTCAACCTGCATTTCAATTCGTTGATCAGCAATTTCCAGCAGACGACGTGTGCCATCAAATAGCAATCCGCGGAAGTCGGTAATGAGTCCGAAGGCAAAGACATCAACATTGAGCTCGTCTACAACACGTGCAAGCTGGTCGCACTGTTCGACTGAGTAGAACTGGGTTTCGTCACAAACCAAAAACTGCAGTGGCATGTGTTCTTTGGTGAGTTCAAATAAATCAAGATCTGTTGAAACATCAATTGCAGGAGCCGAAACTCCAAGTCTGCTCGTTACTTGTGAACCATCACGGTCAAGTTTGGTCAGCAACAATCCATTCACCCCACGCGAAGACATGTTGTGATGAATTTGTAGAGCGAGCGTGCTCTTTCCCGAACCCATCGTGCCGTAACTGAATCGCAAGGTGGCCATGACGATCATGAACCGTAGTCGGACTGATGTACTTCATCCACCTGGCGTAGTGTGGAGGACATGGAAGCCCTTGATCGCGCCACGCTTGCCCTGGTGATTGATCACACCTTGCTTACTCCTGAAGCCACATCTGCAGACGTAGTCGCGCTGTGTGCAGAAGCTGATGAACTGGCTGTAGGCGCAGTATGCGTTTCGCCCAACTGGGTATCGCTTGCATACAAAAACACCAGGATTCCAATAGCCAGCGTGGTGGGGTTTCCATCAGGAAGTCATCTTCCAGGCATTAAAGCGGCAGAAGCTGCCCAGGCGGTTTCGGATGGAGCAAGCGAGATCGATATGGTCGCAAATCTGGGTTGGATCGCAAGCGGTGATTGGGCGAATGTGGAGAATGAGGTTGCAGAGGTTCGCCGAGCCATCGGCGCGGCTGTGGTGTTGAAAGTTATTTTGGAAACGGGCCTGTGGTCGAGTGAACAAATCGTTGCAGCATGTAAGCACAGCGTTTCTGGTGGTGCCGACTATGTCAAAACCTCCACGGGATTTCACAAAGTAGGTGGGGCTTCGCTTGATGCGGTGCGCACCATGCGCAATGCGGTTGGAGAAGACATTGGCGTGAAAGCAAGCGGTGGTATTCGCACAACTGCAGATGCATTAGCAATGATCGAAGCAGGAGCCAGTCGCATTGGAGCGTCGGCCTCACGAGTCATCCTGAGTGGTCTGCAATGAAACGCTTAATAATTGCTGTAGCGGTTTTTGCATCTGCTTGGTGCGGTCAGGGGGTCGCCAATGCAGCCGTTGATCCAACTCCAACAACGTCGACAACGGTTGCGCCAACTCCGACAACCATCGCTGAAGTGAATCTTGTTGTGCCAAAGAATTCGGGAAGCGGTCGTCGAATTGTGTACTCGAACCGTCAGTTGCGCGTATGGGTAATTAACGGATCGGGCGAAGTTATTCGCACGTTCTTGGTATCAGGTATGCGTGGTCAACCACTGAAGGGTTCGTACTACGTGAAGAACCAGTCGGTGTCATCGTTTAGTCAGGAACTAGAGGGCGTGAAGTTTCGCTTCATGACGCGGTTCGCAGTGGGCCGAAATGGTGGCAACATTGGATTTCATGAAATTCCAACAAAGAATGGCGTGCCGCTGCAAACTGAAGCAGAACTTGGAACATTTTTAGGAAGCGGCTGTTTGCGGTCAAGTACGCAAGACGCAAAGTTTGTTTATGACTGGGCTAAACCCGGAACCAAGGTTGTTGTAGTTCCGTAATCAGTTTTAGAAGCGAGCCATTTCCGATTTCAAGAGGTCGAGACCAAGGTTGCCAAGGTCGAGTGCGTGTGCGTGCCACTTGCGCAAATCAAACTCAGCACCATATTTCTTCTTGGCATCATCTCGGAGGTCAAGCCACACGCGTTCGCCAAGCTTGTACGAGATTGCTTGTCCTGGCCAACCGAGGTAGCGGTTGATTTCCGAACGATTGAATTCATCATCACTTGAAGAATGTGCACTGAGGAATTCGAACATGAGTTCCGGAGTCCATTGCTCACCCGGGTGCCACGATGAGCTTTGTGGAATTGCAAAACCACAATGAATTCCGGTGTCAATGACAATGCGGGCAGCGCGGAAAGCCTGCGCATAGAGGTAGCCCAATCGATATTCAGGGTTTTCGAGGAATCCGAATTCATCCATTAGGCGCTCTGCATACAACGCCCAACCTTCGCCGTGTCCTGACACGAATGTATTGCGTTGGAAGCGCGAGAGTTTTTCTGAGTTGATGGTGGCAATTGCAACTTGTAAGTGGTGTCCTGGAACGCCTTCGTGATACGCGGTGGTTGGTTCACTCCATCGAGGAAACACAGTGCGGCCATTGGTCGGGTACCAGGTTCGACCTGGTCGGCTGAGATCTTCGCTTGGACCGGTGTAATACATGGCAGCTGCGCCACCCGGTGGAGAGATCATTGCTTCTACAGTGCGAATGGAATCTGGAATCGAAAAATGGTTGTTATCGATGAGAAACGACATTGCGTCGTCCATTAACTCCTGTAACCAATCGCGAAGAGCACCCTCACCTTGAATTGAACGAGAAGGATCAGTGTCAAGAAAGTGACGTACTTCCGCGAGTGTTGCTCCAGGGAGAATTTCTTTTGCAACGCGTTCCATTTCTGCATCAATGCGTTGTACTTCGGCCCAACCCCACTCGTACGCATCTTTGGCTTCAACCTTCATTCCCATGAATCGGCGGCGCGCGAGTGCATGGCGTTCTGGTCCTACGCCATCACGTACGTCGGCTTGTGGCGCGTAATCGTTAACGAGGAAATCTGCGGTCTCACCGAGTGCTTGCGACGCGTTTTTTGCAGCTTTGCGAAGTTGTTCAAGTGGTGCGCCAGGAACGGCGGCGGCCGATTCTGCGAATTGTTCGAAGAATGCAGGAGCGTCTTTACGACCTGCCCACGTTGCGAGCTGTTCGCTTGATGCAAGCACCTGTCGGCGTTGAGCCCTAACACCGCGATCAAGGCCAAGCTTCCACGATTCGCGCATGCCAGCAAACGCTTGCGGGACTTTTGACATGCGCTCTGCAATTACCGACCATTGTTCGGCGGTATCGGTTGGCATCAGGTCGAAAATTGCTCGAGCAGCATCAACGTCGCCTGCGAGAACTCGAATTGAAACCAGGTGTTCATTGGCGTCGTATTCTGCACCAGAGATTTCTAGCGATTCACGTAATACACCTGCAGCCAAGCGATCAGAGCTTGCACTGGAATCAAGTGCATTTAATTGTGCAAGAGTTTGGCGATCGTTATTTGCACGTGCATCGTGGCCAGCTGGACTGAAGTCAGTCATCTCGTGATCGTGACCAGCAATGCCCATATATGTGGCTGCTGCTGGATCAAGTTCAGCAACCTTATTGATGTAGTCGTCGGAGAGTGAATACACAGGCGAAGTCATGGCAACACGATACGCCTTTATGAGCGTGTTATGCGAGGTGACTAACTTGTGCTGTCTGGTCCATGTCGCACAATTTTGGCGATAACAATCGTCTTTTCAGTGGTGTTGACATGCATATAAATGCGAATCAGCGTGCGATTTTTTCCTCTGCGCAGATGCGCGCCAATGTGGATTTGTTGATTCTTGTGCATTGCCGAATACCACTCGCCATGTCGATGGTGTGTGTCTTCGGAAATTCGCGGGGCAAAATCAAGGCCTGCGCTATCACGTAAATACGACTGCAGTCCCGCAATTGGGAATACATCTCTGCGCCAATTTGCAACTGCGCTATCGAGTGCCTTTAAATCCTGGAGCACTTGGCGAGGGTTAGGGCCTTGAAGTTCATTAGCAGTGGTAAATGCTGTTGGAAGAAATTCGAGATGCTTGCACTCGGTTCGCGCACGATTGACAGCATCGAGCACAGTGCGAAGCACACGGTCTGGACGTGCTCGGGCAAGTTCGGCGTCAAGGTCAACTGTCAGACTCGTGAGCTCGGCTAATCGCCCGCGGAGGAGCGCAACTTCAGTTGACAATTCCTCCGCTTCAACTTCTTTCTCTTCGAGTAATTCTGCAAATTCATCACGTTCTGCTTCAACTTCTTCTAACGCATCATCAAGTTGCTCAATATGTAATTGATGCTCGTCCACAGTGCGTTTAAGTTGCTCAACCACTGGTGATAAATCTGTTGTGGCCTGAGCAGCAATGGGGGTTGGTTTAGGCGCCGCGGATTGAACGGGACGACTTGTTGCAAACCGTGGTGGAGCTTGCGTTGGAATATCTGGCTGTAAAGCTGCAGCTTCAAGGATGGGGTTTTCGATTTGTTCGCGGTTGGGCGTAACGGTATGAAACGTTAAAGGTTGAGCTGGGTGAGGCCACAAAATAGTTACGTAGTTTTTGTCGAGCACTTTGCCATTGCAATATGCATTAAACGAATCCACCGCTTCGATTGAAGTGATGTGTGCAATGTGGGCAATGCCAACGAGGTCGTCAAGCAATGGACCTGTGTGTGACGACTGCACCGATTTATCAACAATCGTTTCAACGAGTATCGGTAAGCGACGTGCAAGTGCATTAATAAAGTCAGCAGCCAGCGCTTCGCCGTCAAGTGCAGACGTAACTTGACGAATTGTTGGGCTGATGCGTCGCTCTGCGTCGTAGACCTCGAGCAGTTTGGCCATTTCGGCAACCAGTGCCCGCACTGGTTTGGGCGGCAATTCTGCTCGACGATGGGGAATGATCGAGTCCTTGCCTGGAGCAAACTTCACTCGTAAATCAAAAACAAGTTGGCCTTTGTACGGTGTGAGGGTCGCGATAATCAGGTGAGTGCCACCGGTTTGCGGGTGAGTATTCTGCACTTCCAGCCTGAACACTTCATCTTCTTGGCTGTGTCGAATTCGCACACGAATATTGACGGGCAAGCGGTCTGCGGGGAACCACTGCTGATGCCACTGCGTGATAACGCCAACCGCGCGCTCACGGGTTTCTTCTGTCCATTTCTTCGTGGGCAGTGTCATCGCGTACGTGGTGAACATGGTCTCCATAACGCTAACGAGACCGCCTAGGGTTGCGAAGTGGATTTTCGCACCATTTTCAGCCTGTGGTGTATCTCGCTTTCTTTTATCTTCACGATTCCACAGGCTTACCGAGTGGTAAGGAGAAATACAGTTGAGGGCATTTCTGTGCCTTCACAACTACAAAATGTCAGCGGGTCGATTTTGTGGGTGGTGTATGGAATTGCTTCATCAACACACTTAGTCGTACTCGCCAACATCATGACGATTTGCGGGTTTGGAACTGTGGTGTTTATGCAGATACGACTTAAAGCCGTATCGCTAGCTCGTGCACTTACTGTTGAGATCTCTGTGGTGTTCGGTGCGCTTATCGCACTTGCAATTTCACGAGATGTTCTTGGATCGATCGCTGTAGTGGTTGGTGCAACTGGAATTGTCCCGCAGGTAATTCGCGCTGCAAAAACAAGTCATCTCGTTGGAATCTCGGTGGTCACGTTCATCATGGTGACCACGATGTCGGCGTCATGGGGAATTTACGGAGTAATGATTAGCGATCCCTATGTAGCGCTACCCAATGTTGTCATCGTGCCCAGCGCAATTTTTATTTCTATTCGTGCGATTCAGTCGCACAAGCGTTATGGAAGTTCAACTACCGCTGAGGCAACACCAGCGCGTTGATGTGTAGCGGTGAGGTTCACTCGCTGGCCCTTTTTTCCGCGAATTAGCCAACTGTGTAATACACGATCGGGTGTTCCGTCTGATTTCGCGTCTCCGCTCACTCGAAACTTCACACGTCCGTCAAGTTGGCCAAGCTTCACTCGTGGAGCACCTTCAACAAGCGTTGCGCCAGAAATTTCTGCGGTGAGCGGGAGAACAATCTTGTTCTTGTGTGCCCACTCGCTAATTTCTGTGCCCAGCCAGCCAGTGTTAGCAATTCCAATTTCAACTTTGTACACACCGTTGCCAAGTGCTTCTGCATTGGCTCGTTTGATTTCAAGTCGAGGTGAAGCCAGCGCTTGGTAAATTGCGAAATGTACGTGCGGTGCGACTTCGTCGCGCAGTTTTGAAGCAGGAGCATTTGACCAGGTTTTGATTGGGTCACAGCCACCAATTTCAATTTCGCCCAATTGTGGATGATTGAACTTCTTCCATGGCGAATATGAACCAGGTGCATGCGTGTCAGTCCACTTGCAGACTGCAAGTTCTTGATCTGGAGTTGGTCCGACATACCAAACATCAGTTGGTGAATGTTTGCCTGTTGCGTGGAAAATGATGTCCCAAAATTCTGTGGTCCAGCTGAACACACCTAAGTGCTCGTATGCCCAGTCGTCACCAGCGCCGCTCATGGTGTCGCTCTTATCCCACGTGAGGTCTTCGTACACAGAATGAACGGGGTAGCCAGTGTGCTGCACGCCAACCTTACCCAGTTCGTTGTACACCCAAATATCAAATGGCGGAAGCGTCGAATCAGGACGTGTGCTACTTGGTCGCAACATAAATCCACCAGCGGTATGGAATGCGTTGTAACCGCAAACATTCGTACGTGATCGGGCAGCGCGAACGAGTGAATCAATTTCTGGCTCAGACATCGGGTGGTCTCCCGAACCAAGCACGGTGGTGCCCCAACCTGCTGGGAAGTTCCTATTCAGGTCAAGCCCAGCTGGGTCTCGTGGCATGGGGATGGTGAAGCCATCGAAGTTTTCGAGCACACCTTCATCGAGCAATCGGTAACGCTGAGTTCCAGGTGCCACGCCAAGTGGACCAACAGGGACCATTACGCGAGCGTCATCGGCGTGCTCCACCCATGCACCATCGGGGTCTGCAATGCGCATGGTGCGCACAGCTCCGTCGCCATCAATATCTTCAACGCTGAGTCCTGGCCAACGGTGTCCATCGCGCCATGGCCATGAACGAACACTGGAACGGTGATAGCGCGGGCTATCAAGAAGTGCATCTTCAACGCCGTCAGGATTCACGCGCGGAACAATGTAAAACGTGCGCGTGCGAAGTGCTTCTGTTGTGTGGTGGTCTCGACCGAATTGACTGGTGAGATATTCCAAAATGTATAACGCGGCAACTCCACCCGTTACCTCTGTGGCGTGGATGTTGGCGTCAATCCAATGTGCAGGTTTTGTGTCGTGCGATCCAGTTGTGGAATCGGTAACGGTTGCAATCCATAGATCTCGACCCTTATGCGACTTTCCGTATGTCTCTAATGTCACTAACTGAGGAAATCGTGAAGCTAAATCGTGAAGCCACGAAACCATTTCGTCATATCGAAGAAAGCGATCAAAGTTGTAGGTCATATACACAGGTTACGCTGTGCTTAGGAGGTGCTTTCGTGCCACACATGCCAGTGTTCATGCATGCAACAGGAAGCTGGCGTCCACGCTGGCGCGGTCGAATTCACGCCATAGCGGTTGCCGTCACCATTCCCGCTGGCATTATCCTCACCCTGCTCACACCGGCAGGTGTTCCTCGTCTTGCCGTGGGGATTTACTCTCTGTCGTTGTTGGCGTTGTATTCAACTTCGGCTTCGTATCATCTGTTCACGAAGTCGTTGCGCTCGCAAAAGACGATGCAGCAAATAGATCACGCAATGGTTTATGTGCTGATTGCAGGCACCTACACACCCGTGTGTTTATTGGCCTTGCCATACAACGTTGGCATTCCGTTCTTGGTGTTGATCTGGGTTGCTGCTGCAGTCGGTATGGGTTTGAAAATTACGTGGAAGGCAAAGCGATTGGGCCACGCGATGTACATCATCATTGGATGGGCAGCGTTGATCATTTTGCCGTGGGCATACGGTCGAGCAGGTTTCACCAGCTTGTTGATGTACGCCTTGGGAGGAGTGGTGTACACCGTTGGTGCAGTGCTGTTTTATCTTAAAAAGCCAAAGCTCTCACCTGAGATTTTTGGCTTTCACGAAATCTGGCATGTGTTTACCGTTGTTGCCGGTGTGCTGCAGTTTATTGGAGTGGGTTTGTTAGTAGGTCGAGTCGCGTAATTTCATGGCATCAATACCCGAACTACACGATCTCAAATTGTGGGC
>JBEGJW010000056.1:0-8667 GCA_041184445.1 Actinomycetota bacterium
CCAATTGCTTGATGACCAAGACACACGCCAAACACAGGAACCTTGCCTGCGAATTCACGAATGGCCTCGCACAATATTCCTGCATCTTCCGGGCGACCAGGGCCAGGCGACAACAACACACCATCTGGTTGCAATGCAGCAGCTTCGTGCACCGACATTTCGTTATTGCGAATAACTACAGGTTCCGCACCAAGTTCGCCCAAATACTGCACCAGGTTGTACACAAAACTGTCGAAGTTGTCGATTACCAGAATGCGCGCCACGCAGTAAGCCTGCCAGAACAATGGCCCGAGTGAAACCTCATTTTTGATCTACACTGAAAGCCTCATGGCGCCAAACAAACGACGTACCGGCGGACGCACCACTCCAAAGGGAACGCAACCAAATCACCGTTTGCACGAGACACATCGTCTTGATCACGCAGACCCAAAGTCGATGCATGGCAATACCGTTGCTGAGGCGTCATCGCGCTACACCCCCCCAATCGCCCGACAAGTACGCGTGAGCCCACCATGGGTTCCTGTGCTGATGTTTGTGCTGCTTGGTCTTGGCGCACTCGTCATCTTGTTTTATTACCTTGGCTTGGTGCCAGGTGGCCGCAGCAACTGGTACCTCTTTGGTGGCCTTGCATGTGTACTTGGTGGTTTATTCACTGCCACCAAATATCACTAATCCCTATTCAACAGGGGCAACAAAGTCCATATCTTCAAGGCAATGCCGCGGTGGCGGTGGGTCTTGGTCTGGTGCCATCACCATGCGTAACTCCACACCGCATACTCCGCAGCGATAACGCACATTAATTCTGCGCATTTCCCCTGCTGGAGGCGGTGCAGGCAATGGCGAAGTCATGCTGCGCAACATGCCCATGCCAGTGCGCCAAATAACCATCAGCATCAATACACCGACAAGGAACCAAATAACGGTTCCAAACATGAACGTAATCCTGTTTAGAGGCGTTCGATGATGGTGGCGTTGGCCATGCCGCCGCCTTCGCACATGGTTTGCAAACCGTAGCGACCACCGGTGCGCTCAAGTTCGTTCAACAATGTGGTCATGAGGCGAGCGCCCGATGCACCAAGTGGATGACCGAGTGCAATCGCTCCACCATTCACGTTTACTTTGCTCATGTCTGGGTGTAATTCTTTTTCCCAGGCCAAAACGACTGACGCAAATGCTTCGTTGATTTCCACGAGGTCAATGTCGTCCATGGTGAGTCCTGCACGCTCCAACACTTTCTTTGTTGCTGGAATTGGTGCGGTCAACATATAACGCGGATCTTCGGCGGCCATTGCAAACTGCACGAAACGTGCGCGTGGCTTCAAGCCAAGTTGCTTTGCTTTTTCTTCGCTCATGATGAGCAATGCTGCAGAACCGTCGGTGATTTGTGATGAGTTACCTGCGGTAACGCGGCCACCTTCTTCAACTGGACGGAACGATGGCTTCAATTTTCCAAGTGATTCCATGGTGGTTTCACGAAGACCTTCGTCTTGGCTCATCATGTTGCCTTCTGTGTCGAGCACGGGAATGATTTCGTTCTGGAAGCGACCTTCGCGTGTTGCGCGTGCGGCGTATTCCTGTGAACGAACACCAAATGCATCGAGTTCGTCGCGGCTGATATTCCACTTTTCAGCAATCATTTCTGCCGAGATGCCTTGTCCAACAAGTCCGCCTACTGATTCGTAACGTGCCTGCACGCGAGGACCAAAAGGGAAACCAAAGTTGCGATCGGCAACGGAAGCTCCCATCGGAACGCGTGACATCACTTCAACGCCGTTAGCAACAACAATGTCGTACGCACCGGCGATGACGCCTTGTGCAGCGAAGTGTGCAGCTTGCTGACTTGAACCACACTGGCGGTCGATGGTGGTTCCTGGAACCGTGTCTGGCCAACCTGCAGCGAGCACTGCGTTACGTGCAACGTTGAGGCTCTGCTCGCCAACTTGCATGACGCAACCCATGACGACGTCATCAATTAGCGCTGGATCGAGATCATTGCGCTGAACGAGCTGTTGCATAATTTCGGATGCGAGATCTACTGGGTGCCAGTTCTTCAATTTGCCATTGCGGCGACCAAGTGGGCTGCGAATTGCATCAACAATTACTGCGGTAGTCATGACGTGATATCTCCTCACGGGTGTGTGCTGAATGCGACGGAATGGCCCGTTGCTGCGACTTTAGTTTGCCCCACGGGCAAGCAAATTTCCTCATTGGCACTACTTCATTGGTGGAGACGATGGGACTCGAACCCACGACCCTCTGCTTGCAAAGCAGATGCTCTAGCCAACTGAGCTACGTCCCCGTACGGCGGTCTCTAAGGGTAGCGGTTGAAAAGGCCAACACTCCAAACGACCGTGGCTAAATCACGGGCTTCGCCAAATGGTCGCAGGTAGCCTTCGGTACATGGTCGGCGAACTCATTTACGCATTTCGGGTCATGCGCCTGCCTCTTCTCGACACTGGCGGAGCCCCCATCGGCAAGATCGATGACATTGTGGTGGTCTCTGGCCGCGCCACCGAGGCCCCTCGCGTGTTGGGCTTTGTTGCCACCAGCCAGCGTCGAAGCATTTTTGTCAGTGCCAGCCGAATTGCCTCTCTCGACAACTCGGGTGCCCGCCTGAAGTCGTGGGACGTAGACCTCAACCCATTTCGGGCACGCGACGGCGAACGTTTGCTTGGCCGTGAAATTTTGGATCAAAAGATTGGTGACGAAACCGTCAGCGACGTAGCACTCGCATTTCAATCTGGACGAAACCCTGGTTGGCATATCACCAAGGTTCGACTTGCCAAGCGCAGTTTGTTAAATCCGCGACCGAGTTATCGACTCGTTGACTGGGAACACATTGCGCACATGTTTGCGCCACAAACCGCACTCGCTGCTGAAGCTGCGCGTTTGCGTGACATGCACCCAAGCGACGTCGCTGCTGTTATTCGCGCACTTCCACTTGAACAGCGTCGACTTGTTGCTGCAGCAATGGACGACGAGCGCCTGGCCGACGTGCTTGAAGAGTTGCCAGAAGACGAACAGTTGCGTTTGATTGAAGGTCTCGACATGGAGCGTTTGACCAACGTGTTCGAGGAAATGGAATTCGACGACTTGGCCGACTTGCTTGCACAAATGCCTGGCGAACAACGCAGCCGTGTTCTTGAAGCCATGGATGATGACGACGCCGAAACCATGCGTCAGTTGTTGTCGTATGCAGAAGGCACTGCCGGTTCGTTGATGACACCAGACGTCATCGTGATGTCACCTGACGCAACGGTTGCCGATGCGCTTGCACAAATTCGTGAACCAGAAATTTTGGTGTCAATTGCTGCGCAGGTATTTGTTGCGCATGCACCGCACTACCCGCCAACCGGTACGTATTTGGGAGTCGTGCATTTCCAACGATTGCTTCGCGAATCGCCACAGTTAACACTTGGTCAGTGTGTGGAAATGGAAGCAACCATTAGTCCAACCATGACCGAACGCGAAGTAGCGGAGCGTCTTGCTTCATACAACTTGCTTGCTGTTGCTGTGTGCGACGCAAACAATCGCCTACTTGGCGCAATCACGGTTGACGACGTGCTTGACCGCACACTGCCTGCCAACTGGCGTCGCCGCCCAATTGCTGGAGCAACATCATGAAGCGCAGCGACCTCGCACGACCACGCAAGCGCCGGCCGGTTCTAGGCATTCACTACGACCCAGATGCATTCGGTCAGTTCAGTGAAACCATTGCTCGCAACTTGGGTTCTGCTCGCTTTCTTATGGTGCAGACCTTCTTGGTCATCATTTGGGTAGTGCTCAACGTTGCATTCGTGGCCTTGCGCTGGGACCCATATCCATTCATTTTGCTGAACTTAATGTTCTCGGTGCAGGCCGCATACGCAGCACCACTCATTTTGTTGGCCCAAAACCGCCAAGAAATACGCGATCGCAGGCAGGCAGAGACCGACCGTGCAATGGCTGCCGCAACCCAGGCAAACGCAGAGTTTCTTGCTCGCGAACTTGCCAGCGTGCGTTTCGCGTTGTCAAACGTGGTGACGGTTGAAGAACTACGCGATCAGATTGAGTCGCTTATGCGCGCACTCGACGAATCGCGTCAACCACCGCAGCAGTAAACACTTCTGGCTTTTGCCAGTTCACTAAGTGATCGCCGTCAATTTCAATAACTGTTGCCTGCGTAGCTTGGGCAAGAGCATGTTGCTTGCGTGGAGCAACGAGTGAATCGCGTAACGTCACAATGCTGACGGTTGGTACACCAAGTGATGCCGCCCATGCTCGCGCGTCGTGTTTCGACAATGCACGGCCCGCTTGATTCATTGTCCACGAATCATTTCTTCGAATTTCTGAAACTAACCATGGTCGCAAAGTTGCTGCTGAACTTGATCGTGGAATTTTGTGCTTGATATAGCGATCAATGACTCGCGGTGTGGAGAGCATGCGAAATAGTGGTGATACGACTCGTCCAATTTTCCATCGTGTGCGTTCGCTGCGCGTTGCGCTCCACTCCAATGCGGTTGCACATAACACCAGTGAGTGCACACGCGTTGGGTGACGTTTACTCATGAGCATGGCAATGGGTCCGCCCATGGAATACCCCACTGCGGTGGCCGATGAAATGCCCAATTGATCCATGACTGCAACGACGTCATCGGCGCAATCTTCGAGTGTGAATCGATCATTGGTGCGCAACCCACGACCGTGCCCGCGATGATCGATGGCAATTAGTGAATAGTCCCGTGCAAGTTCTTCATACACGGGAAAAAAATTGATGTCTGCGTTTCCTGTCCAACCGTGCAGCAACACCACCACTGGAGCACTTGGGTTTTCATGTTGAGCGAATCGAACGAAGAACTCTCCGCGGTGTGGCACCGACACAATGCGGCTGTCTGGCATCCATGGAAGTTCTGAGAAAACCTGCGAATAGGTTTTTACTGACATGACGCGCAACGTCCAATGAGGTCAAGTCGGTGGTGATCAAGCGCAAAGCCCTCACGCTTGGCAAGTTTGGTGAGCGCACTGTCGAGATCGCGCTCCAACGCATCGGGAACCACTACGTCGCGAACTGTTCCACATGTCGAGCACACCAGGTGATGATGGTGTCCAGTGAGGTGTTCGGCTAATTCGTATAAACCGCCGTCTTGCGACGACATTACGCGTGTCACCACTCCTGCTTCTTGTAACACCGTGAGGTTTCGATACAGCGAACTCTGTGGCAATTCATCAACAGCACTCAGTAACTCGGCTATGCCAACCGGCTGCGAAAACTGGGCGATTGCGCCGACTATTTCTTTACGTTTGATGGTGTAGCGCTGGCCGCTTTGCTTCATGAGCTCGCTGGCATGTTCATGAATTTCGCCATGAGAAGAATGGTTGCGGGACGACACAGCAAAAATCTATCGGTGTTATGCACCAACAAATTGGTGCACACGAACACCAGATGCCAGCACTAATTCAAGCAATGTGGCATTAGGTAATTCAGGCTCACCGAGTACCCGCGCACCATGCACGGTGACAGCACCGGTTGCAACAGCATGTGCGCTCGCCGCACTCACTACGCCAGCAAGTTGCGCAATGCGTTCAGCAATGCCCGCAATTTCCACGATTCGTGAACCTCCGCGATTGCCGCGCACCTCTATGCGCACAGCACCCATGCCACCTTCAGCATGTGGTGGGGCGAGCATGGGAAGCCGTGCAGTAAATCGATCGCGTCGCGTTGCGGACACTCGAGCAGTAATGCGTTCGAGTTCAGGCATTGCTTTTTTCAGTAACACTGGGTCGGGAAGTTCGGCGCGATAGCAGTCGTATGCCCCCACTGGTTCTGGGAACCAGCACAATTCGCGCCCACTGCCAGAAGGTCGACGCAACCATTCGTCGTCGTGCCAGCCAATGGATTGACCCGACAGTGCGTCGTGGTGTTGGCGCGCACAATCTGGGCCGCCTGTGCCATGCATGGCAACGTGTGCCTCATCAATCGTGTCGAATCGATCGGTCATGGAACGCAACAGCAAACCCGTAACTCCAGGGCTTGATGCAGCACCAACAATGATGACTGTTTTGTATTCTTTGGCTTGAGCATCGAGAGCCAACAGATTCATGCAGTCCGAAACATTGTCGGAAAGTGACACCACCGAGATACCACGCTGAATAAATTGTGTCGACATGTGCGCATGCGGTGATCCAAATGCAAGTACGACAACACCGCATTCAAACAACTCTTCTCGCGTGACGGCTGCAACGCGAACTTCATGCGTGCTGTGCAGCGCTGACAAACGTTGAGCACGAGCAGCCACCTTGTCGCTGACCAAAATATTGGTGTGACCAAGTGCGCGTAAATGTTCGATCACTCGAACGCCGGTGACACCTGCACCAAGTACGCCAACTTTGGCGGTCAACACAACGACTACTGCTTCGTTGAGAGAGAGTTCGCTGAATCGCTCTCCGAAGGAGTCATGGGACGCCAACCGCCACGTGTGGTGGAGTTTTCGGATCGTCCTTTGAGGCGCAGAATGGCTCCGGCAGCACCCGCGATGCCAAGCACCATCAGTACGCGTCGGATGAAATTCACTGGATTACCTCCGTGGGGCTAACAAGAATCGAACTTGTGACCTCATCCTTATCAGGGATGCGCTCTAACCAACTGAGCTATAGCCCCGAATTGTTCTCGGGGCACATGAGCCTACTGGCGCTTTCCGTCACCCTCAACCGTGGATACCAGAACCTCTTCTTCCAGTACTGATACCCGAATTCCGCCTACAAGATCGGTGATGAGGTTGAACATGGTTGCGCCCAGTACCCACACAATGGTGAGCAATGCCACGAGTAACAAGCCGAGCAAAATTTCATTGAGCAACAGTGTCCATCCGTGGAACTGGAAGGACTCCCAACCAAACGACATGAGAAAACGCTCGATGTTGTCGATGGTTCCTGTTGCGGAGGCAACGCTCCACAACAGCACCGACGCGATTAACACGGTGAAGTACACCACTAGGTGGAATGCAAGCCCAACCTTAAAGGCGGACCATGGATCAATTTCGCGAATAACTCTGGTAACTCGACGCACTCGCGGTGCACGTGCAGATGTTTTACTCACGGTTCCAGTGTAGGCACTGGATTCGACCAAGTATCGACAGCGTGTGCCAGCCGTTGTATGCCTTCAACATCAGCACATACTTCGAAAGCAAAACTAGGTGGAGTTGGATCGCTGAAACCACACAACGCTGCATCATTCAATTGTGTTGCTTCACGAGCTGCAGCTTCACCTCCGTACACGGAAGCAAGCACGCCGACCTTGCTAACAATTCGAGCACGTTCGGCATTGATGAGATGGTTGCCAACTCGGCTGAACGCAGCACTCAACAACAGCGTTACTGCAAGCGTGAGCGCAACGGTCAACGTAGCGCTACCTCGCTCTGTGTATGGCGGTGTATTTATGCTTCGTCGTGAGAGAGAACAAGTGCGGCAGAAGCCACTACTTGTCCGTCATCCATACTCATGATGCGCACGCCTGTTGCCGAGCGACCCTGACTGGAGATTTCTTTCACTGGGGTGCGAATTGTTGTTCCACCCGACGCAACCACCACGATGTCGTCATCGATGCCCGCCATAAACGCGGCCACGACGTGACCCTTCTTGCCGGTGAGCTTGATGCCAATCATTCCCATGCCACCTCGGCCCTTGCGGGCGAAGTTGCTGACTTGGGTGCGCTTGCCATAACCCGATTCGGTGATGATGAGAATTGCTGAGTCATCCTTAGCAACATCGCATGACACCACTTCGTCTGACGCGCGCAGTTTCATTCCGCGTACACCAGCTGCCGAGCGACCCATTGGACGCACACCTTTTTCGGAGAAGCGAATGGTTTGACCATCGCGCGTCACCATAAACACGTCGTCACTGCCTGAAGTTTCGATAACGCGAACAAGTTCGTCCTTTGGACGCAACTTCAACGCAATCAGGCCATCGCGGCGGCTTGAGTCGTACTCGTTAAACGGAGTCTTTTTGACTTGTCCTTCTTTGGTTGCGAAGAACAAGAAGCGCTCACCAGGGAATTCGCGTGTGTCAATGATTGCCTGAATGGATTCGCCCTGGTTTAGTGGCAACAGGTTGACAATTGGAATGCCTTTTGCGGTGCGATCGCGCTCTGGAATATCGAGTGCGCGCAAGCGATATACGCGTCCACGGTTCGAAAAGAACAGCAGGTATGAGTGCGAGGTCGTGAAAATGACGTTGTTAACAATGTCATCTGACTTCATTTTTGCGCCACTCACACCACGACCACCGCGACCTTGTGTACGGAACGAGTCGGCAGGAACGGCCTTGATGTACTGAGCTTGTGTCATCACGATGACGAGCTCTTTATTGTCAACTAAGTCTTCGACGCTCATTTCACCAACATCGGCGGCAATTTTGCACACCCGAGGAGTTGCAAATACTTCACGTACTGCAGTGAGTTCTTTTGAGATAACCGCGCGCAATTTCGTGTCGGAGTTGAGGATTGATTCGAGTTCCTTAATGCGGGCCAGAACATCTTTTTGTTCTGTTTCAAGATCGATGCGCGACAACCTGGTGAGTTGGCGCAATTGCATGTCAAGAATGTCGATTGCTTGACGCTCAGAGAAGTTGTACTTCTTGCCCATCAGCGCAGCTTTTGCAGATGCGGCGTCTTCACTGGCGCGAATCAAC
>JBEGJW010000057.1:0-8557 GCA_041184445.1 Actinomycetota bacterium
ACCTTCCGCAAGTTCAAGAGCACTGTTACGCCATAGTTCGTTCGACATGTTTCCCCCTCTGACCAAGAGTACCCAACCGAGGTGTGGGCACTAGATTCGGAGCGTGGTAAAGAATCAGAAAATGCTCGGTGCATTTTTTATTGTTTTTGCTAGCGGATGTTTTGCCATGGTTCCCTTTATGGCAAAGAGCACCTATGACGAGGGCGCTAATGCGCTTGGCATGTTGTCAGCTCGCTTCACCATGTCGGCAATCATGATGGTGGTGCTTCGCCTTGTTTTGGTTCGCGATACTCCGTGGCCACGAAGACAGCTTCTTCCCGATTTATTGTCGCTTGGCTTCGTTGGTATCACGATTTGTGCGCTCACGTACTTCACAGCGATTCGCGATATTGATACGAGCCTTGCCATTGTTATTTTTTACTGCAACCCAGTCTTGGTGGTGCTTGCTTCATGGGTGATCTACAAAAAGAAGCCATCGAAGAGCATCGTGTATGCACTGATCTTCACCATGGTTGGCGTTGGCATTACTACGGGCGAAATTGGCGGTGGAAGCACTAAAGCAGTTGTGCTCGTTCTCATCTCATCGCTTGCCTATGTGTTCTATGCGCTCGGATGCTCCCGCTCACTCAAGCACACCGACATGTTCACGGGTGTCACATTCGTCAATATTGGCGCTGCACTTGGTTTTGATTTGTTTGCGCTGGTGTCGCCTGGTGGCATGAAACCTGATTACCCAGACACATCCAAGGGTTGGCTCATCATTGTTGCGTTGGCAATTGTTGGAACCGTCTTCCCCACTTCAACATTCTTCATGGGTTTAAAGCGCATCGGCACAAACATGACTTCAATTTTCACTACCAGTGAACCGGTGTTCGGAATTGCATGTGGAATTCTTATTTTGAACGAACATTTGTCGTTGAACAGGGTGATCGGCGCTGCATTTGTTATTGGCGCATTGCTCATGCTGTCGGTAGTTGAATCTCGTTCTGAAACGGTTACAGCTCACCAGTAAGAGGAAACTGCTCGATCACTTCCCGCAACTGTGCAACCACAGCTTTCCGCTTCTCCGCAACAGTTTTCCCTAACCGCACCACCACAAGATCGCGTTCGGGAATCACCATGATGTACTGGCCTTCATAACCAGCTGCTACCAAACTGTTGCGCTCTCCTGGCAATGTCCACCAGTGAGCGCCATAACCCAAACCCGTCTCTTCGTCGAAGACATGTTGTGTACGTGCATGGTCTACCCACCCTTCAGGCAGAACTCTCTTTCCATTGCAAATTCCGTCATGAAGGTATAACTGTCCGAACTTGGCGAATTCTTGTGCCGTTGCATACACATATGACGAACCGACGAATGTTCCTGTGGCATCAAACTTGGGTTCGGCCTGCATACCAATTGCATCGAACAGCCTGGCGCGCATGAAGCGTTCAACATATTCATGTGAGCCCGGTGAATCGCCGAGCACATTACCGAGCAGTCGAGTAACAATGTTGGTCGTTCCTGACGAGTACACCCATGTACTGCCGGGTTCTGCAACAAGTGGCTGGTCGATGGCGTAACCGGCATTGTCGTTTACTCCCGAGCCAAACAACATTTCGATCACATCGGAAGCATCGCCGTCGACGTAGTCCTCCACCCAAGAAAGACCCGATCGCATTTCCAATAGTTGCTGAAGCGTTATGTTGCAGCGCTCATCGTTGGCCCATTCGGGAAACAGATTGTTGTTTTCAACATGTAACAAACCATCCATTTGCGCAATACCAACCAGGGCATGTGTGATGCTCTTTGCCATCGACCACGAAATGAGTGTGGTCTCAGCCGAAACATCTGGCCCGTACAACTCGGACACCACTTCGCCTTTATGTAGTACTAGCTGTGCAAGGGTCACATTGTCGGTTGTCATTTCTGAGCCTCCAAAAATTTGGCAATACAGAGCACTTCGTCTATTGCGTCGCTTCTTAACATTCCATGCTCATCGTGCACGCCTATCGGTGCCACTATCGCTTCTTGAATGTGCTTACTTAGCGATCCAAGAGGCGTGAAAAGTTGATCGGCGTTTCGAGTTGATGTGAGCACACCGTTATCCACTTCGTAAACAATATTGTCAAACGTAACGGTGAACACTCCTTGATTACACAACTGCTCGGCTTGCTTCTGTCTTCGCAACACCGTTTCAAAAATTTGAATACGATCACGCAAGTACGCAGCTTCTTCGTAGCGCTGCGCCTCGGAATGTGCATTCATCCGTTCGGTAAGAGCATCAAGTACATGGCTACTTTTCCCCACTAACGCATCCGCTGCAAGCTGCACAGCGTTGGCATACGACTCTGGTTCTGCAGTTCCCGAGCACGGGCATTGGGCAAGACCCAGGCGGGCAGCCGAACATACAGGCGCACCTTCAGGGGCAACGTAGTTGCGACCCATACGCACCGTGCAACGCCGAAGCGGAATAACCGACTCGATGGCATCAACCACTTCACTTGCCATGCTGCGGGTAGAGATGGGCCCAATACAAATGCCTTTTGCCGATGGCGTCTTAGACACCAAGAGACGCGGCCACTCTTCTTCGGTGGTCAGTCGCACGTAGCAATACTTTGACGTTCGCGTTCCTGCATGGTTGTAGCGCGGGCGAAGCCTGCCAATAATGCGCAACTCCAATACTTCGGCAGTCAGCAAGTCGGGTGTTTGAATGTATTCAATTCCCTGCATCAATTTCAGCAGTGAGCCCACTTTGGTTCGTGACTCGTTGGTTCCGAAATAACTGCGCACACGAGAACGCAAATTACTGGCCTTACCCACGTACAACACTTCGCCCTGTGCGTCGGTAAACATGTACACCCCGGTTGTTCGCGGCAATGTTTCAGTGAGTTTCAACTTGCTCGCCTGCGGATGCGACCCTAGCTTGGGTAAGGCAATGAGGTCATTCAGGTCGTACACGCCGAAACCTGCTGCTCGCTCGATGAGGTAGTGCAATAGGTCGCCAGTTGCCAACACATCGTTCATGGCGCGGTGCGCAGGTTGATGTTTCAGGCCAAGGCTCTCTGCCAACGTAGACAGCTTGCAGTTTGGAACTTCGCTGCGCACCAACCGCCTTGCGAGCGAGACTGTGTCAATCACTTTGTTGGTAAGTCTTGGTCGACCATCTCGCTCGAGTGACGCCTGAATGAACCCCATGTCGAAACGAGCATTGTGAGCCACGATTACGGAATCGCCTATGAAATCGACAAGATCGTCGAGCACATCTTCAATTGGTGGTGAATTCATGACCATGATGTCGGTAATTCCGGTAAGCATCACAATGAATGACGGAATTGCACACCCAGGGTTCACCAGCGTGTTGAACCGAGCGATCTCTTCCCCACCCTGATACTTCACTGCACCAATCTCAGTGATGCCACCAACGTCGGCTGACGATCCTGCAGTTTCTAAGTCAAGAACACAAAACACCACATTGGACAATGCCGGGCTTGCATCGTCGAGTGAGAGCTGCATAATTTACCGAGTGTAATTCTCGATTCGTGTGCACAAATGATCGAGTTCGGCCCGATCATGGCTGACCACAATTGCACTCACCCCAAGTCGAACCAGATGTTCGCGAATGTGGTTTCGCACGCTTTCACGAGATTCTTCGTCGATTGCTGAAAGTGGCTCATCGAGCAATACAGCGGATGGGCTGCCAATGAGAGCACGAGCAATAGCCACACGCTGGCTTTGCCCTCCCGACAGCGTTGGTGCCATTTGTTGCGCAACATGTGCAACGCCAAATTGCTCCAGCATCTCAGCCGCCATTTCCACTGCGGTTGCGCGCTTTACTCCCCTCATCTGTAACGGAAATGCCGCATTCTCAATTGCAGTCATAAATGGAAATAACGAGTGATCCTGAAACACCATGCCAATATTGCGCATTTCTGGAAGCACGAATATGTTTTTGGCTGGAGCATCTACAAACTCGTCGTTCACTCGTAATTCACCTTTACCGAGCGGACACAATCCAGCGATAGTGCGCAACACGGAAGTCTTTCCAGAACCGTTAGCTCCGAACATGCCAACAATTTCATTACCAACATCTATAGAGAACTCGCGTGAAAACGTTCCTACTTCAACAGTTCCATGTACTGAAATCATTGCGTAGCACCACCGATCCAGCGATCACGTAGCCCCACCAGTACAGCAACCGATACTGCAACTAACAGAAAGCTGAGCGCATACGCGCCTTCTGGGTTGCTCTCCAGCATGGTGTACACGGCCAGCGGTGCGGTTTGCGTTCGACCCTGAATGTTTCCCGCAAACGTGATGGTTGCTCCAAATTCGCCGAGTGCTCGTGCCCACGCAAGCATGAGACCAGCCATGAGCGATGGCTTCAAGAGTGGCAACGTAACCCGCATAAACCGAGTGAAGTCGGTGGCGCCCATTACCGCAGCTGCTTCTTCGTATTTGATATCGATAGACCTCAATCCGCCTTCTAGCGATAACACCAAAAACGGAAGTGCAACAAATGTTTCAGCAATGATTACGCCCCACAGCGAATATGTCAGCTGAACTCCAAAGAAAGTGTCGAGCACTCCACCAAGGAGTCCGTTCGACTTGCCATATGCGCCAAGTAATGCAACACCACCTACTACCGGTGGCAGCACCATAGGCAACAACACGAGTGCTCGAACGAAGCGACGGCCGGCAAAATGCAAGCGCGCTAAACACCACGCAAGCGGTAGGCCAAGCACAAGCGCCAAAACGGTTGCGCACACCGATGCATATACAGAAATTCGCAATGCATCGCGAGTTGCTACGTCAGTGAGTTGAGTCCACAGCGTTGACCAAGCAACCCGGTTAAACAACCCAATAATGGGCAAGGCGAGAAACGCCACACCGAGCAGTGCTCCAATGCGCACAAAGCGAGGCGTTCGCGAATCGACCTTATTCATTTATGGGGCTAGGAATCCAAATATATTCAGAACCTTTTGTCCGGCTGGAGAAAGAACAAAAGAAATGAACGCTTCTGCCTGTTTCGAATTCCTACTTCCTCGCACAACGCCAATTCCATACAACGCCGTCACATTCTTGCCAGCAGGAATGCTGATGGTCGCCACAGACTTTTTGGCGGATAACGCATCGGTGGCATACACAATTGCGGCATCAGCATCTCCTGTTGACACCGCGTTAAGCGTGGCGGTCGCGTCTATACCCCGTGTAATTTTTGACTCCGATATAACTACGCCATAACGCGACAACACCGTTGCCGCATATGCACCACACGGTGCAGTTTTTGCACACATCGAAACAACTGACGCCTTATTCAAATCGGCTATCGAAGCGATACCAAGCGGATTCCCTGGTTTAACAACCAACTGCATCGAATTGCGCGCAAATACTTTTGGAGTTTTCACCACATTGCCCGATGTCAGCAATTTGTCAAAGCTGGTTAAATCGGCGGCGGCAAACACATCGGTTGGTGCGCCAGATTGAATCTGCGATACCAAACTGGATGATGAAGCAAAATTGAAACGCACCTTGATTAATGGGTTTGCTTTTTCGAACTGCTTCCCTATTTCGGTATACACATTGACCAAAGACGCCGCTGCAGAAACGGTGATTGTGGTTTTCTTGGCATCGATGCGTTCGGCATGCACTGGTACAGCGACCGAACATACAAATATCGGCAAAACGACCACAAGCGATCTCGCTTTGGCTAAAATAGTCACAGTGAGACTATATACGCCGTCTGTGCTTGACCACATAGTCCTTGCCCTCATCTGCGAAAAGCCCCAGCATGGCTTTGCCATTTCCAAGGAACTCGACGCAGATGAATCGCTTGTCGCTGTGATGAAGGTGCGTCGCCCCCTGGTGTACCGATCCATTAACAGTCTCGAAGCAGCCGGGCTGATTAAGCCGACCAAAACCGAAGCTGGCGTACAGGGTTCGGAAAGAACCGTCTACTCCCCAACCACACACGGAAAAACAGAATCTTCACAGTGGCTGAACAGCATTGTTGAACACCCACGAGATGCGCGCATCGAGCTGCTGGCGAAGTTTGTACTTCGCACACGCTCCCGCCTTTCCAATACGAGCCTGGCCAAACGTCAGCGCAATCTATTTTCAACATTTGCCCAGGAGTTCAAACTTCGTGAGCGCTCCACAGACGCAAATACCAAACTGGTCGCGCGATGGCGATACGAGTCCATCGATGCCATGATTCGCTTGCTTGATTCGGTGATCGAAGGATAATTGCCTAGAGTTTCCATACACAAGGAGACCACCATGATTCACGAAGTGATCGAGAAATGGCATCTACACATGAAGGGCCAGCTTCCAGGCGGCCTAGACGAGTTGCTCGACGACGATGTGGTCTTCATCTCTCCCATCGTGTTCACACCGCAAGAAGGAAAAGCAATCACGAAGCTCTACTTGCAAGCCGCTGGGCAAACTCTTCCAGGAGAGAAAAAAACGTCAGGTACACCTACCAGCGATGACAAATCATTTCGCTACATCAAAGAAGTTCTGAGTGGCAATACAGCAGTATTGGAATTTGAAACCTACGTAGAAGGTAAATACGTAAATGGAATTGACATGATCACCTGTAACGAGGCGGGAAAGATCGTTGAATTCAAAGTCATGATTCGGCCATTGCAAGCAATCAATCTTGTACACAAGCAAATGGGCGAAATGCTCGAACGCATGAAGCCGTAACGAAGTAACCTGTCAACATGAGTTCACATGATGAAGATCATTCCAGCCATCGCATAGGCCTGCTTCGTGCAATGGTGCTTGGTGCCAATGACGGCATCATCAGTACGGCTTGCTTGGTCTTGGGTGTTGCAGCTGCAACCACACAGCGCTCAGCAATTCTTACGGCGGGAATGGCCGGCCTAGTCGCTGGCGCTGCTTCAATGGCCCTAGGTGAATACGTTTCAGTGAGTTCGCAACGCGACTCCGAGCAGTCAGACATTGCAAAAGAAAAGTGGGAACTAGAACACACTCCAGACATCGAACTTGCCGAACTAGCTGGCATTTACCGCAAGAAGGGTTTACCTCAAGCGCTTGCCCATGAAGTTGCAGTAGAGCTCACCAAACATGATGCTCTCAAGATTCACCTTGCCGAAGAACTTGGCATTCATGAAGCAACTCGGGCTCGCCCACTTCAAGCAAGCGTTGGTTCAGCAGGATCATTTGCTATTGGCGCCGCTATCCCACTCATCGCTGTTGCATTATTCACTGAAGCAATGCGCTTCACTGGCACCATTGCAATCGTTGTGCTCTCCTTGGTTGCTCTTGGCGTATCTAGTTCCAAATACGGCGGAGCCCACCCAGTACGCCCTGTGTTGCGTGTAGTCATTGGCGGACTCGTAGCCATTGCCGTCACCATGGCTGTTGGCAAGTTGTTTGGCGCTGCTGTCGCCTAAAGGCGCTTAACTGAAACTACGCATACCGTTCCACTGACAAGGGAAACAGTTTCACCATCGCATTCAAGCATTGAATCGTGAGGCTCTAGTTCAATCGTGGAATCACCGCATTCCACCTGTGCCCTTCCACCGATAGCAACAATGATGCTCGCTGCGTCTAGCAAACCTGATTCGGAAACTACAACCATTTCGCCGTCGGCTTCTTTGCGTCGAATCATCAAGTTGATATCCGTTATCGGTCCATCAGTTAACGCTGCTTCGGTAATCGCATCGCCGCGAAACCGAACTACTTGCATCGGCAGGCACTGCAACTTCTTGCGGTCAACCGACAACAACATTCCGTTGCCTTGAACTACTGCAAGAAACCGGTTAACACACTCAATGCGCGAGAACGGCCCGTCTTCGTTCACCGGCGCCATGGCAAGTCGCCACGACCAGTTACCTGCATCATCTCGATCGCTTGCGATTTCAAAACTTGTGCCACGACCATTCGCCCACGGCATAGGTGTATGTTCGCTGTTTCGTTGAATTCGCACTCAGGCAAACTACACCGCCTATGGTTTGGAAATGGAACACACACCGAAAACCGAATGGGCACGTCCGGTTGTCTATTTCGAAATTGAAGCAATCGACGAAAACGTCTTGATTCCCTTCTACAAAGAAATGTTCAACTGGGATATTGGCAGTGGACCAATCCATCGCATTCCCACAGGTATTGGTGGACCAGAAAATGGAATCGGCGGACACATTCGCAAGGGCAAGCGTGGCGGAATATCGCTGTACATCCAAGTGAAAAATGTTGAGAGTTCACTACTTCAAGCAGTTGAACTGGGTGGGGAAAAAACGATGGATCCGTATCAAATTCCTGGTGGTGCACTGATCGCAGGAATTACTGATCCTGAAGGCAACGCACTTACGCTTGTTCAGCAATAAGTATTAGAACAGCGAAAATACTTCGTGCGTGGTTGAACCTTGTGCAATACACGACAACCACTCTGCACTTATTCCTGCGTAGCTTCGGTAGGCGGCGTCAGCTTGAATCGCTTCGCCGAACAGAGTGACCACAATAAACTTTCCGTTCGCATCAACAGCGACAGTGCGGCGCGCTAATCCGGGACGATTGAGATAGCACCACTCCTGCATCTGCTCATCAAGA
>JBEGJW010000058.1:0-7983 GCA_041184445.1 Actinomycetota bacterium
ACGTAGCGAGTCCATTGTGTGATCTTGCGTTGGCCAGTTGCACCCTCTTGTTGCCACTGCTCAAGCTTTGGAATTACGACACCCAAAACCTGCATGATGATGCTGGCCGTGATGTACGGCATGATCCCCAAAGCAAAAATCGAGAAGCTTCCGAAAGCTCCACCCGAAAACAAGTTCAAGAATCCAAGCGCGCCTTGCGAGTTAGATGCTTCGCGCAATTGGCGAACAGCTTGTGCATCGATACCAGGAACGCGAAGTGACGCGCCAAAGCGATACACAGCGATCATGGCAAAGGTGAACAACACCTTGTTACGAAGGTCTTCCACCTTGAAGATGTTCTTCACATTCGACAACATCGTGGGTGCTCCTGTACTTGAAGCGCGCCGGCGAACCGGTGCGACATCACTAACGGTTAGTGAACTGGTTGCCCTTAGCGGCTGGACGTGGGCCCTTGTGCGGCATTGGCAAGATCGTTACCGAACCACCAGCAGCAATAATTGCCTGCTCAGCAGTCTTTGAAACAGCATGCGCTGAAACACTGACAGCCTTGGTGATTTTTCCACGACCAAGCACCTTGATCAACGTGTTCTTGTGAGCAGCGCTCTTGTCAACAAGCACCTTTGGGTTTACTTCTGCAAGTCCCAAGGCTTCGATGACATCGAGGTTTACTGCGTAGTACTCAACGCGGAACGGGTTATTAAAACCCTTCAACTTTGGTACGCGTTGCTTCAACGGCATCTGACCACCTTCAAAGCCTCGCTTCACGGTGTTACGGGCGTACTGACCCTTGGTACCGCGACCTGCAGTCTTTCCACCCTTACCGCCGATACCACGACCGACGCGCTTTGGCTTCTTCGTTGATCCCTTTGATGGGGCGAGTTCATCTACGCGCATGGCTTACTTGCCTTCCTTGATTTCAATGAGGTGTGGAACACGTGCGATCATGCCGCGAATTTCCGGACGATCTGGCAACGTGTTGGTGTGACCAATTCGGCGAAGTCCAAGAGCGCGCAAAGTTGCACGGTTCTTTGGCTTGTTGCCAATTTCTGAACGCACCTGAGTAACGGTGATAGTTGCACCAGTTGGCTCAACCTTCACACGCTTTACTTTGCGAGTTGATGTATTGCCAGATGCAGCCTTCAACGCAGCGGCTGCTGCGCGCTGTTCTGCTGCAGCCTTCTTAGCTGCTGGCTTACGGTCGCGTGTTGTGCGACCTGGTTTTTTGAATGCTGCCATGACTAGTGAGCACCTCCGTTTGACTTCTTACGCTCGTTGAACGCACGAAGGAGACCTTTTGGAACAAATGAATCGGCAGGAATTCCGCGACGCTTTGCAACTTCGTCTGGGCTCTGCAATTCCTTCAAGCCGTTAATCGTTGCGCGAGCAACGTTGATTGCATTTGACGAACCAAGCGACTTCGCAAGTACGTCGTGAATGCCGGCTTCTTCAAGAATGATTCGAGCAGCTCCACCGGCAATAACTCCGGTACCAGGAGCAGCAGGCTTCAGAAGTACGCGGCCTGCGCCATTGATTCCCAAAATTTGGTGGGTGATGGTTGAACCAGCAAGAGCAACGCTAAACAAGTTGCGCTTTGCTTCTTCGGTTCCCTTTTGGATTGCCAAAGGAACTTCCTTTGCCTTTCCATAACCAAGACCTACGCGACCTGCACCATCACCGATAACAACAAGTGCGGTGAACGAAAAGCGACGTCCACCCTTCACTACTTTTGCTACGCGGTTGATGTGCACTACGCGTGACTCGCGAAGCTGACCTGGTTCGGTCGTGCGTGCGTTTGAAATGTCAGTCATTAGAACTCCAACCCTGCTTCTCGGGCAGCATCTGCTGCCGCTGCTACGCGACCGTGGTAAATAAATCCACCGCGGTCATAAACAACTTTTGTTACTCCTGCAGCCTTTGCACGCTGCGCAACAAGTGTTCCGATGCGCTTTGCTGCATCAACGTTCGAACCGCCACCCAACTTGCGCTGGTCTGGTTCAACAGTTGAAGCCGAAGCGACGGTGTGTCCGTCGAGATCGTTGATCAACTGCACGGTGATGTGCTTGTTGCTGCGATATACGGCGAGACGTGGACGCTCGGCGGTGCCGGTGATCTTCTTACGTACGCGACGGTGGCGACGCAAGCGACCTGCATGGCGCTGGCTTGATACTGATGTCATAGTCGTCAAATCTCCCGATTACTTCTTGCCGGTCTTGCCTGCTTTACGCAGGACCTTTTCATTGAGGTAACGCACACCCTTGCCCTTGTAAGGCTCTGGCTTGCGAATTTCGCGAATGTTCGCTGCAACTTGGCCAACAACTTCTTTGTCGGCACCCTTGACGATGATTTTCGTCTGCGCAGGAACTTCGAACGTGACTCCTTCAGGAGCATCAATCACCACTGGGTGTGAAAAACCAAGAGCCAATTTCAACTTGCTTGGGCTCTGAGCTTCTGCACGATAACCAACACCGATGATGTCGAGTTCCTTGGTGTAACCCTCGGTAACACCAATCATCATGTTGTTCACCAAAGTGCGAACCAAACCGTGACGTGCACGTGAGTCGCGCTCTTCGTTATCGCGAGTAACCACAATGGTGTTTTCTTCGCGAGCGATGGAAACTCCAGTTGGGAACACACGTGACAGCGTGCCCTTCGGACCTTTTACGGTCAGCGAAAGACCAGCGATAGTGACGTCGACACCGTTAGGCACAACGACTGCTGCATTTCCGATACGTGACATATGAGTACTTCTTTCCTCTACTGGTTTCCGCTTACCAAACGAAGCACATGACTTCACCACCCACGTTGCGCTGGCGCGCTTCGCGGTCGGTCATGAGCCCGTGGCTGGTGGACAGGACAGCAACACCAAGACCACCCAAAACGCGTGGTACTTCAGTTGCATTGCGGTACACGCGAAGACCCGGTGTGGATACTCGCTTAATACCTTGAATGGTGCGCTTGCGATCATCGGAATACTTCAGACCGATCTTCAACGACTTACCCGGACCAGTTGGGTTGTCGATAAGACCGAAGTCAGTGATGTATCCCTCTTTCTTCAGCACTTCTGCGAGAGCTGACTTCTGCTTTGAGGCAGGCATCAACACTTCGTCTTTCATTGCAGCATTCGCATTGCGAATGCGCGTAAGCATGTCGGCGATCGGATCAGTCATCATGACGCAATCACCAACTTGCCTTGGTCAAACCAGGGATTTCACCGGCATGGGCCATCTTGCGAAGGCACAGGCGGCACAATCCGAATTTGCGATACACAGCACGCGCGCGTCCACATTTCTGGCAACGCGAGTAACCGCGTACCTTGAACTTTGGCGTTGCGTTCGCCTTGTTAACGAGTGATTTCTTTGCCATATGGTCCTCTACTTACTTCTTCTTCTTGGCTGAGCGTTTTGCCGCTCCGCGAGCTTTTTTGGATGATGCTGGTTCTTCGCCCTTACGGAATGGGAAACCAAAAGCATCAAGAAGTGCTTTTCCATCGAGGTCGGTATTAGCGGTGGTGACAATGGTGATGTCCATACCGCGCGTGGTGTCTACCTTGTCGTAGCTCACTTCGGTGAATACCAATTGCTCAGTAAGACCGAAGGTGTAATTGCCATGACCGTCCCATGACTTACCTGGGAGACCACGGAAGTCGCGAATACGAGGGATTGCTACAGCGATCAAACGATCGAGGAACTCCCACATACGATCTCCGCGCAATGTCACTTTGCAACCGATTGCTTGGTTCTCACGAAGTTTGAACGATGCAATTGAGGTGCGTGACTTGGTGACGATCGGCTTTTGACCAGAGATTGCGGTGAGGTCGGCAACTGCGCCGTCAATAAGTGACGACTGTTGAGTTGCGCGGCCAACACCCATGTTGATCACGATCTTTTCGAAGGTTGGCACTTGCATGACATTTTGAACGCCGAGTTGCTTAATGAGTTCGGCGCGCACAACGTCGTTGTAATGCGACTTCAAGCGTGGTTGGTATGCGACTGCAGCAGTCATCAGATTTCATCTCCGGTGCTCTTGGCAACGCGCACCTTGGTGCCGTCTGCCTTGATCTTGTAACCAACGCGAGTTGGCTTTCCCTTGTGCACCAACATCACGTTTGAAGCATCGACAGGCATGTCCTTGTCAATGATTCCACCCGTGTTGGTGGTTTGTCCGCGGGCAGCAGTGTGACGTTTCGCGGTGTTTACACCAGCGACTTTCACTTTGTTGCTCTTTGGACTCACTTCTGTAATTTCGCCAGTCTTGCCTTTGTCTTTTCCGGCAATAACGATGACGGTGTCACCCTTTTTCAACTTCATGGTTACAACACCTCCGGTGCAAGCGAAATGATTCGCATGAACTTCTTGTCGCGGAGCTCACGGCCAACTGGTCCGAAAATACGGGTTCCACGTGGGGTGAGATCGTCCTTGATCAGTACTGCTGCATTTTCGTCGAAGCGGATGTAGCTGCCGTCTGGACGGCGCTTTTCCTTCTTCACACGAACTACTACGCAACGAACAACTTCGCCCTTCTTAACACCAGCGCCAGGAATTGCGTCCTTAACTGTGCCAATGAAGACGTCACCAATTGATGCGTAACGACGACGTGTTCCACCAAGAACCTTGATGCACAACACTTCTTTTGCGCCGCTGTTGTCGGCAACGCGAAGACGGGACTCTTGCTGAATCATTTTGCACGCTCCAATACTTCAACGAGGCGCCAACGCTTTTGCTTCGACATTGGGCGAGTTTCCATTACGCGAACGCGGTCACCGATTTGTGCATCGTTGGCCTCGTCGTGTGCGTACAACTTCTTGGTGCGCTGAACGAACTTTGAGTAACGCGGGTGGCGCACTCGCTCAACGATTGAAATAACAATCGTCTTGTTCATCTTGTTTGACACCACGATGCCTTCGCGCACCTTGCGGGCGTTACGAAGAGCTTCGTCTGTTGTTGCAGATGTGGTTGTTGTTTCGGTCATGACTTACTCACTTCCCTGCTGATTCAGCAGCAGCGATTTCCTGCTGACGAATGAGAGTGTTGATACGTGCAATTTGCTTCTTCACTGCGCCCAACTCGGCGGTGTTGTCGAGTTGACCCGTCGCGTGACGGAAACGAAGGTTGAGAGCTTCTTGCTTTGACTTACGGAGTTCGTCCACCAAGGTGGCGAGATCCATGTCGCGGAGATCGGCTAGTTCACGTGCCATGTCAGATTGCCTCCTCGCGGCTTACGACGCGGGCCTTGATTGGCAACTTCTGCACTGCGCGATCAAGCGCTTGGTGCGCAGTTGCTGCGTTTGGGTACGACAGTTCGAACAAGATGCGACCTGGCTTCACCACGGCAACCCACAATTCTGGGTTTCCTTTTCCGGAACCCATGCGAGTTTCAGCTGGCTTCTTGGTCACTGACTTGTCAGGGAAAATGTTGATCCACACTTTTCCACCACGCTTGATGTGACGGGTCATGGCAATACGCGCTGCTTCAATTTGGCGTGCGGTGATCCAGCCTGGTTCAAGAGCTTGAATGCCGTACTCACCGAAAGCGAGTTCGTTTCCACCCTTTGACACACCGGTCATACGACCACGGTGGTGCTTACGGTGTTTTACTTTGCGAGGTGACAACATGATTTACTCCCGACCAAACTTCGGTGTCTCGTGGGTTTCCACGATTCGACGTTGGATGTCTTCTTCTTCCGCCAACAAGCGCTCGAACTCTGGATCAGCTTCCTTCACCAGTGGAACGATTTCGGTGTCAGCAATGTCTGCAACACGAGGGCCTGCTGAAGTAACAACCTTCAACGTGGCATCCGAATGTCCAGATGTTTGACCAACAGCCATTGCAGCTTCGCGAGCAATGCGATCATCATTAGGGCTCTTGTACGGAAGGATTTCGCCCTTGTACAACCACACCTTTACGCCAATGCGTCCTGCTGAAGTTGCTGCTTCACGGAATCCATAGTCAATGTCTGCACGCAATGTGTGCAATGGAACACGACCTTCGCGGTACCACTCGGTGCGGCACATTTCTGCTCCACCAAGACGACCTGAACACTGAATTCGAATTCCTTCTGCGCCGTACTTCTGTGCGTTCTGCACTGCACGCTTCATCGCGCGACGGAAGGCAATACGGTTCAACAACTGGTCAGCAACACCCTGTGCCACAAGTGCGGCATCAAGTTCTGCTTGCTTGATTTCGGTGATGTTCAACTGCACTTTGTTGTTACCGGTCATCGCGGTAAGGCCAGCGCGTAGTTCATCGGCCTTCTGACCCTTACGACCAATCACAATGCCCGGACGAGCAGTGTGAATGTCGATGCGGAGCTTGTCTCGTGTGCGCTCAATTTCAATGCGGCTTACTGCTGCATCGGCGAGCTGCACCGTGAGATAGTCACGGATCTTCCAGTCCTCGGTGAGGTAATGACGGTATTCCTTCTGGCTGAACCAACGACTCTTCCAGTCGGTGGTGATTCCCAAGCGGAAACCGTACGGATTAATTTTCTGGCCCATCAGTTCTCCTCACCAGATTCGTTGGTGCTGTCAGTTGAGTCTTGTGAATCGTCTGCATCAGGCTTCGCTGCGCGTGCACGACTAGCTGCAACACGTGCTGAACGGCTGACAACTTTGGTGCCACCCTTTGCTTCAGCACTCTGTTCGCGAATGGCCAACATTTTGTCGGTCATGGTGTCGACCACGATGGTGATGTGTGAAGTGCGCTTCAAGATTTGAGCAGCACGACCCTTTGCACGTGGACGGAAACGCTTCAGTGTTGGGCCTTCATCAGCAAAGCAAGCCTTGACATAAAGGTCTTCAGCGACTTTTGAATCGTTGTTCACTGCATTGGCTACTGCCGATGCGAGCAACTTGCGAATGTCGTGCGCCGAGTCGCGCTGGATAAGTGACAGCAAGCTGTCTGCTTCCTGCACTTCGAGTCCACGAATATGGTTCAGTACAACACGAATCTTTGAAGCCGACATGCGGACATTCATTGCCTTCGCGCGGGTACCGCTAGATACGCCAACCTTGTTGGTTGCTTCGTTGAGTTTTGGACCGGTCATGGCTTACTTCTGCCCTGCTGCAGCTTTTTCTTGTGCTGCGTGGAACTTAAAGGTTCGAGTTGGTGAGAATTCACCCAACTTGTGGCCAACCATTGATTCGCTGACGTAAACAGGTACGTGCTTGCGACCATCATGGACGGCGAAGGTGTGGCCGATCATGTCAGGAATGATCGTGCTGCGACGTGACCAGGTCTTGATGACCTTGCGCTCGCCGCTTTCGTTCATGGCATCCAGTTTCTTGAGCAAGTGCTCATCAACGAATGCGCCTTTTTTCAAACTACGAGTCATGTGTTATGCCCGGCCCTTTCCTGAACGACGACGACGAACGATGAGTTGTTGTGATGACTTGTTCTTGTTACGGGTACGACGCTCTGGCTTACCCCAAGGTGAAACTGGGTGACGTCCACCGGAGGTCTTACCTTCACCACCACCGTGCGGGTGGTCGACAGGGTTCATTACAACACCGCGTGATTGTGGGCGAACGCCCTTCCAACGGTTACGTCCGGCTTTACCGATCTTGATGAGTTCGTGTTCTGCGTTTCCAACTTCGCCGATAGTTGCACGGCAATCGATTGGAACGCGACGCATTTCAGAACTTGGCATACGCAATGTTGCAAAGTCGCCTTCTTTTGCGACGAGCTGCACAGCCATACCTGCTGAACGACCAACTTTTCCACCCTGACCAGGGCGCAATTCAATGTTGTGAACGACGGTACCTACAGGCAAGTAACGAAGTGGCAACGCGTTGCCAACTTTGATGTCTGCCTTTGGTCCGCTCTGAACACGCATGCCCACTTCAAGACCCTTTGGAGCAAGGATGTAAGCCTTTGATCCGTCGGCGTAATGCAAGAGTGCGATGCGGCACGTGCGGTTTGGATCGTATTCAATTGCTGCAACCTTGGCTTCGTACTGGTCATAGTTGCGCTTGAAGTCGATGATGC
>JBEGJW010000059.1:0-1998 GCA_041184445.1 Actinomycetota bacterium
ATCAAAGGTCAAGCCGTCGCACTCTGGTCCTGGATCATGTTCGCCAAAATTGGTATCGATATTGATCGGCAAGCTCGACAGCGCTGGAGTAATGATCTCTGCTGTCTCTCGCGCGCGCGGAAAACCACTCGACATCAAGACATCTATAGACAGTTCCTGAGTGTGTGCAAGCCGATCACGTAAACGAGCTGCTTGCAGCTTGCCCAACTCTGAAAGACCATTACATGTGCGCGGTCCGCCCAGAATTCGATTGACGGTTACATTCGACTCGCCGTGCCGCACCAGCACGATGCGGGTTTTGCTCATACCAATTTTTCGACGAAGCCCTCGAGCTGACGAAGGTTGCGACACTCATACACGCCATCGGTGAAGCTGCCATATTCGCCCACCACAGAGTCCCCTGTGTTCCAGTAACTCTTCGGTTCTGGATTCAACCAATACACATGGCGACCGCGCTTTTGCATTTCCTTCACTACCCACGAACCAGTTGCGTGGTAATTGTTTCGCGCATCGCCGAGCAACAAAATGGTGGTCTTCGAGTTGATGTCTTTTCCGTAACGCTCCCAGAACACTTCGAACGCATGACCGTAGTCGGAGTGTCCATCTACCCACACCACGTCGGCTTCGGTGTTCACGCGGTGAATCGCATCAGAAATATCTTCGGTGTTTTTGAAATAGCTGGTCACTTCATCTATTCCGTCAATGAACACGAATGAACGCACTTTCGAAAACTGCCCTTGAATGGCGTACACCAACATGAGGGTGAAGCGAGCAAACGCAGCCACGCTTCCCGAAATGTCCGCGACCACCATCAATTCGGGTTTTGCAGGACGCGGATACTTGAATTTTGGATCTGCCGGCACACCGCCGTAGCTAAGCGAATGTCGCACCGTGTTGCGGAAGTCAAGTGGGCCCTTACGACCATGGCGACGCTTTCGAGCAAGTCGCGCTGCCAGTTTGCGCGTCAAAGGCTGCAGCGCCTTTTTCAGGCTTTGCATTTCATCACGACTTGCGTGCATAAATTCGACGTCTTCGGGCAATGGTTTACGTAGTGTTTTCGCCATTGCTTCTGCGCCTCTATCGGCAACGAGCTTGCGACGAATTTCTGCTTCTACTTCTTGCTTGAACTGTTCAATGCGACTTTCAAATTCATCTTTTTCAAGACGCTGTTCAAGATTGGTCAGCTCTTCAGCAGCTTGTTGCTTGTTCGCCTCCATCAATTTGTCAAGCATGTTGTCTAAGTCGAGGTTGCGCAACGTGCGATATAGGTAATACGTGCCGCCAACAGGACGACCCGGTTCCATTCCAGCAAAGCGCTGCACCGATTGCTTTGCCAACGCCTTCATCATCGCCTGATCGCCGTTCATCAATGCATTCATCAGCATTTGCGCAATTTCTTCTGGCGTGAGGCCATCCATATTGCCGCCGCTTTGGCCCTTGCCCTCGCCTTGCATCTGCAAGTCCTGTTGCTCGCGCCACATTTCTTCGTTTTCGTTGCCATCCTGCATGATGCTGTATTCAGCTCCGCGCAACGAGAAGTACACCTCGAAAATGGTTTCAAACGCGCGCCAATGGTTTTGGCTCTTCACCAATGTTGCGGCAAGCGCGTATTTAAATGCTTGGCGATCTTCGAGCGGAATTTCTTTAACCGCTTCCATCGCATCCAGGTTTTCGGTGAGGCTTACTGGCAAACCCGCATTGCGGAGTTCGACAATAAAGCCCGACATCAAGTCGAGAACTGGCATCTCATCAACTCACTTGTCGACCGACAGTTCCTTCGCCGCTTTGGCAATGTCCGTCTGGTATTTGAGAAGAATGTGCAACGTGTCTTTTGCTTCTTGCGCATCAATGTGATCGATGCCGAGCAAGATGAGCGTGCGCGCCCAGTCAAGCGTTTCACTGACTGATGGAGCTTTCTTCAAGTCAAGTTGACGAATGCTGCGAACGATGCGAGCAATTTGGTCGGCAAGGTTTTCGGTAATGCCTTCAACCTTGGTG
>JBEGJW010000059.1:2015-9959 GCA_041184445.1 Actinomycetota bacterium
TGTCTGGATAGTCAATGTGCAAGAAGAGGCAACGGCGCTTCAACGCTTCCGACAATTCACGTGTGTTGTTCGAAGTGAGGAACACCATCGGAATTTGCTTCGCTGTAATAGTTCCAAGTTCAGGAATTGACACTTGGTACTCAGAAAGAATTTCAAGCAACAGTGCTTCAGTTTCAATTTCTACACGGTCAACTTCGTCGATCAGCAAGACCACTGGGTCTGTGCTACTAATTGCTTCGAGCAATGGTCGTGTAAGGAGAAACTCGTCGCTGAAAATGTCGTCGTGGACTTCACTCCACGAGTCGCTCGACTTGTCTGCCTGAATGCGTAACAACTGCTTCTTGTAGTTCCACTCGTACAGCGCCTTCGATTCATCGAGGCCCTCGTAACACTGCAAGCGAATCAAGCGAGCGTTCAGCATTTCAGCCACGCTCTTTGCCAATTGGGTTTTACCCGTACCTGCAGGTCCTTCAACAAGGATCGGCTTGCCTAATCGCTGGGCCAAATAGACCACGCTGGCGATTCCATCATCGGCCAAATAGTTGACCTTTTTTAATCCGTCACGGACTTCTTGCACTGATTCAAAGCTCTTGCTCATTCGTGCAACCCTAGCGTTTAGCCCCCTTGCGCCTACGATGGAGATGCTCATGACCGGTCTTGCTCGATCGAACCTTGTAGTTGCTTCGGGAACAGCAGTTTCCCGCCTCACAGGTCTTATCCGAATTGTCATTTTTGGCATCATCGTTGGACAAACGTCACTTGCCGACGCGTTCGACAGCGCAAACAACTCGCCTAATGCGATCTACGAGCTGCTCATCGGCGGCGTTCTTTCGGCCAGCCTTGTTGCGCTATTCGCCCAGTTTGTGGAACGCGACGATCTTGAGCACAACGGCACAAAGAGCCAGGATGCCATCATCAGCGTTTCGGCCATTGTGCTTGTTGCTGTCACCGCACTTGCCATGTTGTTTGCCCCTGCCATTTTTCATATCTTCTCGCTGCATCCCGCTAGCGGAGTTGATGCGCAAATTTTTAGAAGCGTTGGAACTTCGCTTACCAGAATTTTTGTTATCCAGATTTTCTTTTATGGGTTGAGCGCTCTTACCTCTGCCCTGCTCAATGCTCGTAAATTGTTTTTTGCCGCTGCATGGTCGCCTGCATTAGCCAACATTGTGACCATTGGTTTCTTCTGTCTGCTTCCACTCACAAAGTCGGGCGACAACTTGTCCATCGACTCGGTGCAACACGATCAGACCGCAATCTGGATTCTTGGTCTTGGTACCACTCTCGGCATTGTCGTTATGGCGCTAGCGCAAGGCGCGGCGGTCATTCGACATGGCGTCACCTTTACATTCGCCCCACAGTTCGCACATCCTGCAGTCAAGAAACTCGTCCGACTGTCGCTGTGGACACTTGGCTATGTTGCTGCCAACCAAGTTGCTCTCGTGGTCATCAAAAACCTGGCTTCACCTGGAAGCGGCGGAGTGGATGCATATTCCAAAGCATTCGTCTTGCTGCAATTACCGCACGGCCTGCTTGCCGTTTCCATTGCCACCACGTTTGTTCCCGAACTTGCCCGCATGTTCCACCGCGGAGACCACCAACAGTTTTCGCTCACCATGGCCAACGGCATTCGTCTTACTGCGCTGCTCACCATTCCGGCTTCGTGCGGCCTGTGGGTCATGTCGAAGCCCATCATTGGTCTGCTCTTTCAGCATGGCAACTTCTCGGCCGCAGCAACAGCAAATACTGCACGCGCGTTGTCAGGCCTGGCAATTGGTTTAGCGGGGTTTTCTGTTTACCTGTTTGTTCTGCGCGGTTTTTATGCTCGCAACGACACACGGACACCGTTCTTCATCAACGTTGCAGAAAACGCCATCAATATCGTGCTTGCCATTGTGTTGGTAGATCGGCACGGAGTGTTTGGATTGGGCCTTTCGTTCTCCATCGCGTATCTCGTTTCAGCACTGATTGCCTTGCTCATCCTTGAAAGTACAGAAGTCGACATCAAACTGTCTGTGCTGGCATTCAACATTGTGCGAATCGCCATTGCCGCAGGCGCAATGACCTGCGTGGTGTGGTTTTCAATCCGCCATATCGGCAGCGATGCCGGCTTCGGTGCTCTCACCCGCGTCGTGGCTGGAACAGTGATTGGTGCAACAACGTATGCAGTTGCGCTCAGTGCGCTTGGTGAAAAGACAATGCGCGACTATTTGTCGAGCAAAATGACTAAATCGTCGCGATGAACGAGTTCTGGGTCTACACCGTCAGGTAGATCACTGCTTTGCAAACCAGCAGCCGCACCAGCCTGCACGGCATCGATGCCAACCATTCCGCGAGCAAATGAGACTCCACGGACGTCAACGATTTCTACGGTGTCGCCTGCTGCAAAGTCACCGCTCACTTCTACAACCCCAGCGTGAAGCAACGATGTGTTGCGAGTAATCAATGCATTCTTAGCGCCATCGTCAACAACAACCGAACCTACGTGCTGAGCAGCGAATGCAATCCACAGTTTTCGTGCAGAAAGGTTTCGGTTGTGCGGCAAGAACTGTGTTCCCACTCCAGGCTTTTTGTCAATTGCGTCCTGTAATACATTTGCTCTGCTTGCACTTGCAATTACCGTGCGCACTCCAGACCACGAAGCAATGCGCGCAGCGGAAAGCTTTGATGCCATTCCACCACTACCACGAGCGGTTCCTGCAGATCCCGCGTTCACGGTGAGCAACGGGTCGTCTGCTCCAACTTGTTCAACAAGAGTTGCCGAAGCATCAGTGCGTGGGTCGGCGGTGTACAAGCCACCGATGTCGGTGAGCAACACCAGCGCATCGGCACCAACGCTGTGTGCAACGAGTGCTGCAATGCGGTCGTTATCACCAAAGCGAATTTCATCGCTGGCAATGGCATCGTTTTCGTTAATGATTGGCACGCAACCCAGTTCGAGCAATCGCCCAAGAGTTTGGCGTGCGTGCAAATACTGAGTGCGGTCAATGAAATCATTTGGTACAAGTAGCACCTGCGCGCCAATAAGACCGCGTGCCGCTAGGTACTCGTTGTAGCGATTCATCAGTTGGCTTTGACCAACTGCAGCAAGCGCTTGCAATGTTTGAGTATCAGTTGGGCGCTGACTCATGCCAAGCGCCGCAACACCACCCGCCACCGCGCCAGAGGTAACCACCAATACTTCGTGGGACTGCTCGCGCAATTGCGCAACCTGATTACACAGGGTTTCAATTGCATGGTTCTTGATTGCGCCATGCTCATCCGTTACCGATGAGGTTCCAATTTTGACGACGATTCGCATCATTAACTCTCTGGTGTGTACTCGAAACTAAACGTACCAATGTGCACAACGGTTCCTTCAATAGCACCAGCACGTGCAAGCAAGCGGTGAACGCCAAGGGCCTTTAAGCGCTCATCAATGTAATTCATTGCATCTGGAGTGGTGACGTCGTTCAAGGCAACGGCGCGTTCTACTTCACGACCGTGCAGACGGAACTCCAAATCGCCAAGCTTTTCGATGCGTGATCCTTCAGCCTTTGGCTTAATGACCACAGCACCCTGCTTTGGTGGCTCAAGTGTGCGCGCATGCTTCACTAAGTCGGCAAGGTCGCCCAATACTTTGCGTACTCCATCGCGAGTAACCGCAGACATCTTCGAACCTTTCCAGGCTTCAATCGTTTCAGCTTCTGCAGCGTCGGTCTTAGTTGCAACCACCAAACGTGGACGCTCCAAGAGGTCTGGTCGATACTCGCCCAACTCGTGCAACAAAATTCGTTCTTGTTCTTGTGCAGACATTCCATCCATTGGTGCAAGGTCAACCAATACGCACAACACACGAGCGCGCTCAATGTGTCGAAGGAATTGATGACCAAGGCCTTTGCCCTGGCTTGCGCCTTCAATAATTCCTGGAATGTCGGCGATGATGAATTCGGTTTCCGCATCAAGTCGAACTACACCAAGGTGTGGTTCAAGCGTGGTGAACGGATAGTTCGCAATCTTTGGCTTGGCGGCCGACACCGAACTGATGAACGTGCTCTTTCCTGCATTTGGAAAACCTACGAGTGCAACGTCGGCCATCAGTTTCAATTCAAGTTTTAGCCAGCGGTCAAGACCATGCTCGCCTTGTTCGGCAAACTTTGGTGCGCGACGACGGTTCGACAAAAAGCGCGCGTTGCCGCGACCACCTTGACCGCCACGCGATGCACACCACTTTGATCCATGCACTGGCAAGTCAGCCAGCACTTCGCCCGTATACAAATCTTTTACCTGGGTTCCTTCAGGAACCTTCACAATCAGGTCGGCTCCACGGCGTCCGTGCAAGTCCTTACCCATGCCGTTTACGCCATCGCCTGCCCTGCGGTGCGGGTGATCGCGAAATGCCAACAACGACGCAACGTTGTGGTCGGCCACGAGCCATACCGAGCCACCGTCGCCACCGTCGCCACCGTTTGGTCCGCCAAATGCAACTGGCCCTTCACGACGGAAACTGACGCAACCAAAACCACCGTCGCCACCGCGAACGTTGAGTTGGGCTTCATCGACAAATGCACTCATAGGGGCTTTCTAGGCTACTAGTGCCACACCCCTTATCTATCGTGAGCGACATATCGTGAATGCAGTGAAAACACCAGCCGAAGGCCCGGGTCCAAGCGAATCCCACAGTCGAGCCGTTGCATGGGCACAGACCATGCATGGTTTCGACAACGACGGCGTTCGCTTTGCTCATGCCGATTCATGGGCAGGTGCTGGCAGCACACATATCGTCGACCGCCAGGAACGCGAAGCGCGTGAACACGAACTTCTTGCACCACTTGCAACACGATCCTTTGGTGCCGGCACGCGTGCAGTCGCCGAAGAAGAAGACCCATTCCGCACATGTTTTGAACGCGATCGCGATCGCATTCTGCACGCTTCCGCATTTCGCCGACTTGCTGGCAAAACACAAGTGTTCGTGTTTCCTCAAGATCATCAGCGCACACGCCTCACGCACGCTCTTGAAGTCGCTCAAGTTGCAACCGCAGTTTCGCGCGCACTCGGTCTTAACGTTGCGCTCACCGAAGCCATCGCACTCGGCCACGACTGTGGTCACGGCCCTGGTGGTCACGCCAGCGAAGACGCACTTAGCCCATTCATTCCCGAAGGATTCGATCATGCAGTGTGGGGTGCCGACGTCACGCTCGTTCCTCTCAACTTGTGCACCGAAACACTCGACGGCATCCGTAACCACTCATGGTCACGCCCTGCCCCGCAAACACCTGAAGGCGAAGTGGTGTCGTGGGCCGATCGCATTGCCTATGTCTGTCACGACTTCGAAGATGCAGTTGCAACCGGAATTGTTTCGCCAAGCCAGCTTCCCGACATCGTTCGCTCCTACTGCGGCGAAACACGGTCAAGTCAACTTCGTGCTTTCATTTCTTCCATGATCGGTGCAAGCTTGCACAACGGTCGTGTTGGCATGAAGTCAAACGAAGCCGACGCGCTCGCAGCATTTCGTAAATTCAACTACGACAACATTTACATGCGAGAGGCTTCACGCAATCAAGCAAAATCGGTTATCGATTTATTGCGTGCACTGGTTGAGCATTACGTTGCTCACCCGCATCTCATGGCCACACAGCCACAGCAAGAAATTTCTCCGTCGCATAGCGAACAAGCATTGCGCGATGCAGTTGCTTACGTTGGTGGAATGACCGACAGGTTTGCTTGCCGACAAGGTGCAGCGCTACTGGGTTGGGAACAGAGCCGACTCCCGCAGGGAATCGATACGCACTAATTCTGCGAATCGAGCAAAACCTCATTCGGGTCAATGACCACGCCAACACCATCGCCAACGTTCAATTGAACATTTCGCGAGACAAGCATTGCGCTAATGGTGACTTCGGCTTGATCCAGACGAATGCGAAGAATTGTCGTTGCCCCACTGAAGTGTTCTCCAACCACTGTCCCATCGATTGAGCCAAAAGTTCCGCGCTGGCAAAGAGAAACAGCATCCGGTCGCACCAAAATTTGAGCCACGCATCCACCTGGTCCCGTAACCGGACTGTCTAATTCGACTCCAGCAATCAGCGGCTTGTTGTGGGGTGAAAACTGAATGTCGATCACATTCATCGCACCGATAAAACGAGCAACAAAACCATTGACTGGGCGCAAATAGATATCCCGCGGCGAACCAATTTGCTGTATTTTTCCGTCTTTCATCACACACACACGATCGCTAATGTTCAACGCCTCATCCTGATCATGGGTCACAAAAATTGCGCCAATTCCAGCATCTCGCTGCAATGTCCGAATCTCGTCGCGCAACTCTTCTCGCACTTTGGCATCCAATGCACTGAGTGGCTCGTCCAGCAATAACACCTCTGGCTGAAATACCAGCGCACGGGCAAGAGCAACACGCTGTTGTTGACCACCAGAAAGTTGATGTGGATATCTGTCCTCAAGTCCAGCAAGTCTCACTCTGCTCACTGCCTCAACGACAAGCATGTCTCGCTCAGCTGCATCCACTCCTCGTACACGAAGCCCGAATCCAACATTTTCGGCAACGGTCATGTGCGGGAACAATGAGTAATTCTGAAACACCATTCCCATATTCCTGGTGTGCGCAGGTAGTGAAGTCACATCCTTGTCTTTCACAAATACAGATCCAGAATTTGGACGTTCGAATCCAGCTGCTATGCGTAATGCTGTGGTTTTTCCACAACCGCTTGGCCCTAGCAAAGTAACGAGCTCTCCCTGTTGAAGAGTCAAGTCGAAATCTTCTAATGCAATTACTTGACCGAATGCTTTACTCACTCCGAAAAATTTGAGAGCAATTTCATGGTTGTTCATCACTATTCCTGTTCTAAAGGGTCAAACCCGAGAAGGCTTGACCCTTTCTTTTTGAAAGACGATTCATTAAGCCAAATATCAACGAACTCACTACGAGCAGCAAAAGTCCTACCGAAAATGTTCCCTGTGGATTATTTCCCTGCGACTCGGCTAAATATGCGGGAAGAGTGAATTTCAAAAGCAGCGAAGCAATCGTGAACTCCCCTAACACCGTTGCAAAACACAGGAAGGAAGCGTTGATAATTCCGACCTTCATATTTGGCAAAATCACCGATCGAATTGTTCGCGACCAACTTGCACCAAGCGAACGCGATGCTTCAACCAGTGTTTTCAGGTCGATCGCACCAAGGCTGACATCTAACGACCTAAAGGTAAACGGTAGAGAAATCACCACATAAAAAGGAACGAGGCTGAATGGACTCGCCAAAAACCATGTTCCCACCACCTTCATGGCACCAGAAATTCCCACGACTAGAGCAATGGGAGGAACAACATACGGAAGCATTGACAGGAATTCCACATACGACCGTGCTCCCCTCTTCATCACGTGCACATACACAGTCGTTGGAATCAAAATGAGAAGGCCAAGCACAACGCTCAGTAGAGCAAGGCGAACACTCAGCCATGCCGCCTGCCGAAACCGATCGCTTGTCACCGCATTGACAAGCGATTCAATTGTCCAGTTCTTTCCTAGCGTTGACCAGCCAAGCTTGATTACAGGAACTCGCTGGAATGAGAATCGCGCCATGGCAATCATCGGCAGCACAGAGAAAGCTGCCACAACCATAAGAACCAGCTTCGACCACAGGTTACGACGAATCATCTTCGCCATCTTTCAGATCTGCGACGCAGGCCGAGATACCCAGACATCGCGAGCACCATGACCACGATCATCCAAGCCGCTAATGCGTAACCAAGGTTCGATTTTCCCGTAATGGTGTTGCCTTGCAAATAGAAACGAATCTGCACAGACACAAGTTTTGAACTTCCGGCTGACAGCGCGAATGCAGTTGCGTATGCAGAAAAAGCATTCGCGAAGAGCAGGAGAAATCCGCCAAGCAGAGAAGGAGAAAGCAATGGAACTCCAATGCTTCGCCAATACTGACGCGGTGTAGC
>JBEGJW010000059.1:9999-11923 GCA_041184445.1 Actinomycetota bacterium
CTCTTTGAGAGTTGCCTTAAGTCCATCAACTGCAGGCAACATGACGAGCGTCATGAGTGGAATTTGAAAGTACAAGTACACAATCACGATTCCCGAAAAGTCGGAAATCTTGAACCCTAAATCAGAGAGATTGATTCCAATCACACTCAACAACTTTGTATATAAACCTTGCATTCCGAGTGAAGCAACAAATGCGAAAGCAAGTGGAATTCCACCAAGATTTGCCGCAACAGCCGAATAGCCAACAAGCGCATTGCGTAAACCTTTGAACTGATCAAGAGAAACTGCACTAATTGCCACAAGCGTTCCGATCACAGCTCCCAGACCAGCCGTGATTGCAGACAACCTCACGCTGTACAAAATTGCACTGAGATACTGCCCTGAAATTGCTTCAAGCATTGCTGGCTTACTGGAACCTTCAACCGGCTGCAGCGCAGATCGAAAAACACTCAACGTTGGCCACAGCAAAAAGATTGCAACAAAGAGCGTGAACGGCGTTAGACCCAACCAACTTTTGGTCTGCTGAAACATGCCAAAAGGGACCCGCCTATTAAGCGGGTCCCTTTCAGACCTAACCGTTTGATTCACGGTTGTTTTCTCGGGGGAGAGAATTTTCTATTTACCTGACACCATTGGACCCCATTGCGCAGCGAGAATTTCTTTCGCTTTTGCAACTTGGTCTGCTGATGGGAATGCAATGTCCTTCAACAAGGCTGGATCTGGAAGATTCGTCATCATTTCTGGGGTTACCTTGCCAGCTGCAACAAGTGCGTCGAAGCGTGCAGGAATGGCTCCACCAACGATGTATCCGAGTGCACCTTCATCCGAGATGAGGTGGCTGATCCACAGTTTTGATGCATTCTGGTGAGGGCTGTTCTTCACTACGCCTTGTGCGTAGAAACCACCATAAACACCGTCTGTTGGAACCTTCACCTGGAAAGTAATTCCGTTTTCAGCAAGTGTTGGAGCGAGACCTGGATAGTTATATGTCCAGTCAAGAACCAATGGGGTTTCTCCAGAAATTACTGAAGCTGCAGTCACATCTGATGCTGAGAGGTTTCCACTCTTCTTCAAGTCTGCGAAGTACTGAATTCCAGGAAGAATGTCGTCAAACGATCCACCGTTAGCAATCGAAGCTGCCATGACAGCCGCAAATGCTGCTCCCGATTCACGTGGGTCACCGTTTAGTGCAACCAAACCCTTGTACTTTGGATCCTTCAAATCAGCGAAAGATGTTGGAACTTCGGTGACAACAGTTGTGTTCGCGCCAATAGCCATGAGGCCGTAGTACGCAGCAACCCACTTGCCGTCCGGATCCTTCAACGTTGTTGGAATTTCATCCCACAAGCAAGGCTGATAAGGCTCCCAAAGACCTTTTGTATCGAATTCCTGAGCGAATGCTGGTGACACGTCGACAGCGTCTGGCATGTCTGGTTGTCCAGCCAAAGTTTCAACGGCAGTAAGTTCATCAGCAGATGAACCATCTGGGTTCGCAACTGGGTTTGCGATGCCGTACTTATCTCGGTATGACTGCAAAATGCCCTTGTAGTTGGCCCATGTGTCTGGCAACGTGATGAGGTTTACTTGACCTTCGGTCTTGGCTGCATCAACGATTTGGTCGCTCGCGGCATCAGGATCAGTCAGCGCTATATTTTCACTAATGCTACCAGAGAAGAGCAATGGATCCTGAGGAACAATGCCGATTTGTCGTCTCAAAGAGTAAAGCTAAACCTTGTCGATGTCATAATTATCAATCAGGATTCTCCCGGATTGTGGAGAGTATAGGCGAGGTAGAAGCTTCATTAGAGTGCTTTTCCCGCTTCCACTTTGACCAACAATTCCAACGAAGGTTCCAGCTTTTATCGTTAGATTCACGTCCTTCAGAATTGGCGGACGGCCTGTTGTGAACGTGAAGTTTAAGTCT
>JBEGJW010000060.1:0-11187 GCA_041184445.1 Actinomycetota bacterium
ATGCGAACTTGTTGCGCGCTTTCTTCTGCAGTTACATATAACGACTTGGTTGGCCACGATGACAACAACTGAAGCAACAATGTGGACTTGCCAATGCCCGGTTCGCCACCAACCAGGGTGACTGATCCAGGAACTAAGCCACCATCGAGCACGCGATCGAGCTCGGAAATGCCAGTAGGCATTGGCTTGGCAACTGCAGCATCAAGCTGGTTAATCGGTAGTGCTTCTCCAGGCGGAACAAGTGCCATTCCCGCAGCAAGTGTGGTGACCTCGTTTGGGTCTTCTACGTCTTCAACGAGAGAATTCCATGCTCCACACGAATCGCATTTGCCGGCCCATTTGTGATGGCTTGCGCCACAATCTCCGCAGTTGTACACCGTGCGCATTTTTGCCATGCGCGAAACTTTATCACGACAAGCCACAACACGAGCAGCCAGAACAACACCGGCGAGAAAATGCGAGCAATGGTGGAAGCCACCGCGGTGTTCTCGGTAACAGCAGCAACATCTTGTGAACTGCCGTCGAATGCCACATTCCAGGTAATGGCATCAATGCCATCTGGTGTGCCCGAGGTCGACGCCACTTTGCCCGGCATGCGAGCAAGGAAGGTCATGCTGACTGCCTGACCGATGTCTTGGTTTGAATCGGCGAGCGCCTGCTTGTATGGCGCACCGCCAATAAGCGACAGCAACTTGCCATCGGCGAATGCGTTCATTCCACCGTTCACTTCAAGTTTTCCGTTCAGCGTGAACGTTGAATCGGTGTCTTTGCCGTCGCGCGAAAGTGACATGTTCTTGAATGGTCCGTATTCGCCACTCAGTTGATTGAGCAAAGTTGTTGCTTCTTGTGGATTATCAAAGTGATGCGATACACGCACTTGCAGTCCGCCAGTTTCCGTTGTTGCTACTTCGGAAACATTCCAGCCCGCAGCTTTTGCATCTTCAAAACTAAGGTCGCTTTCAATGCCGGGGTTGTTGGCAACAATTTCGGCATCAACAGTGGTAACCAGCGCAACGTTGCCAGAACCATTTGGTTTCACCGTAAGTGTGACCACGTTGTCTACTCGGCATGCACCAAGCAAAACAACTGCAAGCAGTAAACCAATAAATGGTCGAAGACGACCAGCTACACGCTTACCACTCACCGTTGAGTTCACTCAGGCGTAGAGGCGGTGCCTTCACCGGCACCTGCAAGTTCAACTGCCGATGGCGGCTTGAAGCCTTCAACTGCAGAGAACGTCATGCGCTGTTCGCCTTCGTTCTCTGGGTCTGGTTCAGTTGCGACCACCACAATTTGTCCCGCAGTGAATTGCTTGTTCAACAACTTCTCCGATAGCGGGTCTTCAATGAGGCGTTGCAATGCGCGACGTAATGGGCGAGCACCAAGTTGTGGGTCGTAGCCGCGCTTCGACAACAACTCTTTTGCCGACTGTGTGAGTTCGAGACCAATGCCCAAACCTTCCAGCTGACTAACGAGACGCTTGCTCATGAGGTCGACCATTTGTACGACTTCTGGCATACCAAGTTCGTGGAACACGATCACTTCGTCAATGCGGTTCAAGAACTCTGGACGGAAGTGACCCTTCAGTGCTTCGTTCACCTTGTCGCGCATGCGTGCATACGACAATGCTTCGTCGTTCTTGCCGAAACCAACATTTGATTTGCGCAAATCTTGTGTTCCCAAGTTCGAAGTCATAATCAGCACGGTGTTGCGGAAGTCGGTGCTGCGTCCTTGAGCATCGGTCAAGCGACCTTCTTCAAGAATTTGCAACAGCGTGTTGAACACGTCTGGGTGTGCCTTTTCAATTTCGTCGAACAACACAACCGAGAACGGCTTACGACGAACGGCTTCAGTTAACTGACCGCCTTCTTCGTAACCCACGTACCCGGGAGGTGAACCGACCAAACGGCTAACCGTGTGCTTTTCCATGTATTCCGACATGTCGAGCGAAATCAGTGCATCGTCGTCGCCGAACAAGAAGTTGGCGAGTGTCTTTGCAAGTTCGGTTTTACCAACACCGGTTGGGCCCAAGAAGATGAACGAACCGCTTGGGCGCTTCGGATCTTTCAAACCTGCACGCGTGCGACGGATGCTCTGGCTTACTGCCTTGATGGCATCTTCCTGAGCAATGATGCGCTTGTGCAGTTCGGCTTCCATGTTCAACAACTTGGCAGTTTCTTCTTCGGTCAACTTGTACACCGGAATACCGGTCCAAATGCTGAGCACTTCGGCAATTGCTTCTTCGTCTACTTCGTCGAACAAGTCAATGCCGCTTGCTTTTACGTCGGCTTCTTTTGATGTGCGCTCTTCAAGCAATGCACGCTCTTGGTCGCGCAAACGGCCGGCTTCTTCGAAGCGCTGCTCTTCAACAGCCTTCTTCTTTGCTTCCTGCACGTCGTTGATCTTGGTTTCAATTTCCTTCAAGTCGGGAGGAGTAGCCATGCGCTTAATGCGCAAGCGGCTGCCAGCTTCGTCAATGAGGTCAATTGCCTTGTCTGGCAAGTGACGATCGGCAATGTAACGATCGGCCAAATTTGCTGCAGCAACCAATGCCTGATCGGTAATGGTTACGCGGTGGTGCTGTTCGTACTTGTCGCGAACGCCCTTCAAAATTTCGATGGTGTGTGCAACCGCTGGTTCTTCAACCTTCACTGGTTGGAAGCGGCGCTCAAGTGCAGCATCTTTTTCGAAGTGCTTACGGAATTCATCGGTTGTTGTTGCACCGATGGTCTGCAATTCACCACGGGCAAGCATTGGCTTCAAAATTGATGCAGCATCAATTGCGCCTTCCGCTGCACCTGCACCAACAAGTGTGTGAATTTCGTCGATGAACAAAATAATGTCACCGCGAGTTTTTATTTCCTTCAACACTTTCTTCAAGCGCTCTTCGAAGTCACCGCGGTAACGGCTACCTGCAACAAGTGCGCCAAGGTCGAGCGTGTACAACTGTTTGCCGGTAAGAGTTTCTGGCACGTCGTTGCGCACGATCTTTTGTGCAAGGCCTTCAACGATTGCTGTTTTACCAACGCCTGGCTCGCCAATAAGGATTGGGTTGTTCTTGGTGCGACGCGAAAGAATTTGCATGACGCGTTCCATTTCGCGCTGACGACCAATTACTGGGTCGAGCTTGTTGTCTTTTGCCAACTGCGTCAGGTTGCGACCGAACTGATCAAGAATCTGGCTTCCACCTTTTTCTTGTGGCTCGTCTTTTGCACCAGCAGGAGCACCTTCGGTTTTGCCAGTAGGACCCTGATAGCCCGACAACAACTGAATGACTTGCTGGCGAACGCGACTGAGGTCGGCGCCAAGCTTGACCAATACTTGTGCGGCTACGCCTTCGCCTTCGCGAATAAGCCCAAGCAAAATGTGCTCGGTGCCGATGTAGATGTGCTCGGTGCCGATGTAGTTGTGGCCAAGTTGCAATGCTTCACGCAATGAAAGTTCAAGAACCTTCTTGGCGCGTGGAGTAAACGGAATGTGACCAGATGGCGATGATCCACCTTGGCCGATGATTTCTTCAACCTGAGCGCGAACGGCCTCAAGTGAAATGTTGAGTGACTCGAGCGCCTTGGCGGCTACGCCTTCTCCTTCGTGAATGAGCCCAAGCAAGATGTGCTCGGTGCCAATATAAGAATGATTGAGTAAGCGGGCTTCTTCTTGAGCCAGCACAACGACCCTTCGGGCCCTATCGGTAAACCGTTCAAACACTGGATAGACCGCCTTTTTTCTCGCTGCGAACCTTTGCTGAAGTGTACCTGTGGGGGGTGACGCCTTCCTGTTGTACTTGACACACGCACGAAAAAGTCGGGGGTGTGAGGCGCTGAAAATGAGGGTTTTCTCGCACCTTCGTTCGCCGTTTCACAAGCCACTATGCCTAGCCTTATTTCTATGGCTGTTGCCTCGCCACTCCTCGAACTCTCGCAAATGGACGCTGACCGCGATCGCGTGGAAGCCGCCATGTTGCACGCCGTGCGCACGCGCGATGCATACCTCACACAAATTGCAAGCCACCTGATTGTTGCTGGCGGAAAACGTTTGCGTCCGGTCATGACCATTGCCGCGGCAAAGGTGGGAAGTTCCGAACCAGTGTCCGACAACGTGATTCTGGGTGGAATTTCGTGCGAACTGGTGCACCTTGGGTCGTTGTACCACGATGACGTCATGGACGAAGGCGTCACTCGACGTGGCGTGGAAACGGTAAATGCCAAGTGGGGCAACCTGCAGGCAATTTTGGCTGGCGACTTTTTGTTGGCGCGTGCTTCGGAAATTGCAGCTGGCTTAGGCAACGACATTGCAGGGCTCTTGGCACGCACCATTAGCCAATTGTGTGAAGGACAAATTGAAGAACTTCGTTTCACCTACAACGTGTCGCGTGCCATTCCTTCGTACTTGTTAAGCATTGAAGGCAAGACCGCTTCGTTGTATTCAACAGCAGCGCGCATTGGCGGACTTGTTGCTGGTCACGATGCAGGAGTGGTTGATGCACTCACCAATTACGGAACTTCGTTTGGCATGTTGTTCCAAATTATTGATGACATTTTGGATTTAACTGCTACCGATGAAGAGTTGGGCAAGCCCTCAGGCCACGACATGGAGGAAGGCGTGTACACACTTCCGGTCATGCTCACGCTTGCTACTGGCGGAAATGCATCCGATGAATTACGCGACATGTTGGGCAAACCACTTTCACAATCTGAACGACTTCGCGCACTCGAAATTGTTCGCGCAGGCGATGGTGTGCAACGAGCAATCGAAACTGCAAAGAGCTATGTGCAACTTGCCGAAGCAGAATGCAATCGCATGCCTCAAGGCGAGGCAACCGATGCGTTGCGTGCAGCGCCAGGCGCGCTACTTAGTTCTGTAATTCGCTAATTGCGTTTGCTGCTGCAAGACCAGAAAGCGCAGCGCCTTCAACCTTTGGCCCGCTCATTGCATCGCCAGCAATAACTAGTGATTCGTGTTGCCAAATTCGTTTTTGCCATGGCGTGCGCGGAGTAGCAAAACGCCACTTCTTCACTTGGCTTTCAACAATGCGCGAATTTCCAAGAAATGGTTGAGCGTGGTGAACAAGTAATTGATGCAATACATGTGGATCGTCGTCCCAGTGTTGTTCGCTAAACGCAGGGGAAAAGTGCAAGGTGAGCGCCGGAATATGCGAGATTCCCTTCATGTAATTGTCGGCAACAAATTGCAGCGAATCACTTGGGTTTTGCACACCACCTGGCGCTGGAACAGCACTTTCGCCGTCAAGTACTGCAAGCAGACCAATGGTGCGGTCGTATTCACATGTGAACAACGCTTCGGGAATATCAACATGTGCAGTAATGAGTAATGAATACGCCTGTGGCAATGGGCAGGAAACCACCAATGCATCCGATTGAAACACCGTTCCATCATCGATCTTTATTGACCACGTCGTATCTTCGTTTCGCGTTACTTCAAACACAAACGTATTGCAGCGAACATCGAGGCCTTGCGCCAAGTGTTTGGCAATGCCGTTCATGCCATGCGTGCCGATGTAGCGAGGGTGACCGTCTTGCGTGGAAAACCCCTTGCACCATTCGCGAACAAATCCTGCCTGAACCCATTGCTGAACGCGATGATCAAATTCTGATTCGCGAACTGTAAAAAACTGCGCGCCATGGTCGAGCGTTGCATCGCCAATGCGACGCGTTGCCAAACGACCGCCCGGGCTTTTTCCTTTGTCCAGCACCACCACGCTGTGTCCGTTGTTATGTAGCTGTTGTGCTGCCATCAAGCCTGCAAGGCCTGCGCCAATAACTACCACTTTCATATTTATGCAGTTAGTTGTTGTTCGGCAACGCGCGCAAGTTCGGTGCGCTGCAAGAACTCAATCAAAATCTTGTTGAAAGTAGATGAATGTTCCATCATTAATCCGTGTGCTGCACCAGAAATAACTACCAGTTCGGCATTCGGAATTCGCTCAGCAATTTCTTCGCTATCGCCGCGTGGGGTAAGGATGTCTTGATTGCCAACGATGACCATGGTGGGAGCCGTAATGGTGGACAGTTGGTCCACAAGGTCCTCGCGCGTATTCAAAATGGCGTGAATTTGTGACACAAATGAATGTCTCGGGCGAAGCGCGGCGAGAGGTCCCATCCAAGTAAATGCGGGAACCAATCGGCGAAATGATCGTGGGCTCATGACCCATTGTGCGGCTTCCTTGCCCACTTCGATCATGCCTTTTTCCTCTGCAGTTTTTGCCCAGGACTGCAGTAATTCTTGACGCCATGGATGATTGCGGCATGCGGTGCACACCAGCGTGAGCGATCGCACGCGGTGCGGATGCTTCACGGCAACGATTTGGCTTATGACGCCACCCATTGATGCTCCAACAACGTGTGCGGTTTCAATGCCCGCTGCATCGAGTACCGCGATTGCATCTTCTGCCATTTGCTCAAGCGTGAATGGCACTATGGGCTTGTCGCTTCTGCCTGCTCCGCGGTTGTCGAATGAAATGATGCGAAAGCGTGTAGCCATTGCAATGCGCTGCAAGTTCCACGCATTTTTGCTGGCACCAAGTCCTTGAATCATGAGCACTGGCGTTGCGCCAGACTTGCCCGTCACTTCGTAGTGAATGCGCGTGCCATCTGTTGCAGAAACGAATGGCATGGTTATGCGACCTTGCGTGTTGGCTGAATACGAATGACGCTTGGCCATTCATATAAACGTGTGAGCACTTGCTTCGTTGTGTGCTGTGGTTCAATGTTCAGCATGTGCAACATGGATTCATTAGATGCCAAACGCCCATGCGAAAGCAATTCAACAACATGTTCTGGCACTGGTGCTCCTGCAATTTTTGCCAGTGACTTTGCTGCCCACCAACCTGGTCCAATCGTTGGAATGGCTAAGCGATGTCCCACCGCTGCTGCTTGAGCAATACTGATTGAACCTTCGGCAACAACATTCACCGCACCATGCGGTTGGTGTTGTGTTGCAGAAACAAATGCCTGTGCGGCATCGCCATCTTCAATAACGGAAAATCGGGCAGAACCAATTGGGTTAAATGGCACTGCCGGCAAACGCAACATGCGGCCAAGTGGGCTTGGAACATGTGGGCCAACAACAGGAGCAAGTCTCAGCAAGGTTGCGGTGGTGCCGCGGGCAATAGCCAACTCGCTTACTTTGTGTTCGAGGCCAAGCAACATGTGGCCAAAGAGTGATTGTGGTTCAAGCGACTGATGTTCATTCGGAACCAGTGGTGAATGACCGTTTTTCCCGTATACCTCTATACCGCTACGAAGCACTACCGATTCCAGTGCAGGAACACGCAATGCTGCTTCAAACACAGCGTGCGCAAACGCCTGGGTGTGCATTTGAGCATCGTGCGAAGACAGGCGAGCATCGGGTTCCCATACGCCTAAGTGAATAATGACGTGTGGGTTTGCATCAACTATTCGCTGTGCAATTGCATCATGTTCGTGCGGTTCAACAACATGCACCACAGTGCTGCGCAATCTGCGTCGTGGTGGGTTGGCATCAATACCAACAATTTCACCTATCCATGTTTGCTCTTCAAGCAGAGCGCCAACACGAGAGCCGAGTTCCCCACCGATGCCGGTGACGACAACTCGGCGGCCGCTCATTACCGAAGTTCGTGTGCTCGAAGAATGAGTTCGCGCGAATCTGGGTCGAGCTGACGTCCGCCAATGCGTTCAGTGAGAATGATTGCTTGTGGCGCATCGTCTACTAAACCTGACCAACGGATGTATCCGCCCATCAGGCCGACTAAGCGGTCGCTTACTTCTTCTGCGTGCACAATGACCTTGTTGTTATTACGCAGTAAGTCATGAATGTCGTTGAAGAACAACTTGAGCCATTGGTCCATGTCATCAAAATTGACCAATGGGCGGTGCCTGTATGGCATGTTCAGTTCGTCGTAGTTATGCAGGTTGTGCGGAGCACCGATGATGGAAATGACGCAGCCAAAATCATTCTCACGTAGCCAAATAATTTCTTCTTGGCGACGCACTCGGCGGTGATTAGCGCCGAAACCACCAGGACGTTCGCAAATAGCGAGCTTGTCTTTAATGATCCAGGTGAGGTTTCGTGGGGTAATTCCGAGGGCCCACTTGCCCCGTAGTTTTGGTGGCATTAGCGGCTTTCCTCGTTGCGAATTTGGCTGGCGATCAACATCAGGCGAGACGATACACCAATAAAAACCCTTGATGTTTCAGAAAACCCTGTTTATTTGGAGGTTTCTGGCTCAGTAATTCGTAATCGTTGCTGGCTACGGCGCACCTGGCGTCCAAGTCCAATGTCACAAGCAAGGGTGTTACCTCGAGCAACGTCAAGCACGCGTTCAACTGTTGCACTGTCGGGAACAAGCGGGTTGGTGAGCCATGACCGAATTGCTCGGCGAGACAATGCAACGGGAGCATTCGCGAGTGCGAGTGCATCAGTTGGGTCAAGTGCGCCAGCGAGCTCGTTCAATAAGTCATCGTCATCGCGAAGCAAGTCTGCTTGACGCGTAAGCACCGGAACCAAATCGCGTTTCGCCAACGATTCAAGCAATGGCAGTACTTCGTGACGAATGCGATTGCGCTGAAATCGCTCATCGTCATTTGATGGGTCATTGAATACAGAAATTCCTAATGCATCACAGAGTGCTTGGGTTTCACTTCGGCGAATGTGCAGCAATGGTCGTTGTGCTGTTGGCTGCATACCTGCAAGCCCGCGAGTGCCAGAACCACGGAGCAAGTTAATCAAAATGGTTTCTGCTTGGTCGTCTGCAGTGTGGCCAGTCATTACTCCTGTTGGCAGCACGCCGTACCGTGCTTCTCTTGCGCGGGCTTCGGTATTTGCACCTGGCTCAACGGTTACCGATCGCGATTCGAATTGTGCTCCAAGTTGTGTTGCAAGTTGTGCAACCAGGTCGGCCTCAATGTGCGAGTTTTTGCGCAATCCGTGATCTACATGCCAAGCGGTTACGTTCAAATTGGCAGCGCATGCAAGCACGAGTAGAGCTACCGAGTCGGCTCCACCAGAAACTGCGCAATCAACATTGGTTCCCGAAGTCGGAAGGGTACACCGAGAAAGTAAGTCGGTAACGAGAGGTAATCCGCGAGCAGAATCGGCGAGCGAAGGCATCAGCCCCGCAGAGTTACTTCAGCGCTTTGCGCTGTTTGCGGTTTGGATACTTTGTCATGGTCACTTTGGCCACGTATCCAACGATCAAGTTGACAACGGCAAGTCCGCCAACGACCAACAACACAAGACCCAACCAGAAATGCCATACAACTGCGATCATGTCAATAATCGTAGCCAGCGAGTTAGCCGTTGTCAGAGTCATTGGTCAGGTATTTTCACCGTATTTAGGCGCTTATTGCTGAAGTAGATTGCATTCATGCAAAAAGTAGTAATCATTAGCAACCAAGGAATGTCTGCTTCAGACGTTTTGGAAATTGCGCGCCACAACGCCGTGGTAAAACTTTCTGACACCGCACTTTCAGCCATGGCTGCATCGCGCGCTCATATTGATGCACTCGTTGCATCTTCACAGCCGGTTTATGGTGTATCGACTGGCTTTGGCGCGTTGGCAAATAGGTATGTATCTGTCGAACAACGCGCGCAGTTGCAGCGCTCTCTTATTCGTTCACACGCTGCAGGTGTAGGTGATCCGGTGGAACGTGAAGTGGTTCGTGCCCTGATGGCCTTGCGCTTAAAGACACTCGCATCGGGTCGTACTGGAGTTCGGCCGGTTGTGGCCGCAACCATGGCCGCACTGTTGAACGCGGGAATTACTCCACTAGTTCGCGAGTTTGGGTCTCTTGGTTGCAGTGGAGACCTTGCCCCGCTTTCACATTGCGCACTCGTATTAATGGGCGAAGGCGAAGCAGTCGATTCGAATGGCGTGCAGCGACCCGTTCCCGAGTTGCTTGCCGAAGCCGGAATTACGCCAATTGAATTGCAGGAAAAAGAAGGTCTTGCACTCATTAACGGCACCGACGGAATGCTCGGCATGTTGCTGATGGCTATCTTTGATGCAAATCAAATTTGCGATTCCATTGACATCATTGCGGCAATGAGCGTTGAAGCGCAATTAGGAACCGACGCGGTGTTTAGGCCAGAACTGCATGAAGCTTTGCGCCCGCACCCAGGACAAACGGTGAGTGCTGCTCGCATGTTTGCAGCATTGCAAGGTTCGCCAATAGTTGCTTCGCACGTGAACGATGACGACCGAGTGCAAGATGCATATTCGTTGCGTTGTGCGCCACAAGTTACAGGTGCAGTGCGCGACACCATTTCGTGGGCAGCAACTGTTGCCGAACGCGAACTTGCCGCAACCATCGATAACCCAGTGGTATTGCCAGATGGGCGAGTGAGTTCAAACGGAAACTTTCATGGCGCACCTGTTGCTTACGTGTTGGACTTCCTTGCCATTGCACTTGCAGACCTCGGTTCAATGTCAGAGCGACGAACCGACCGCATGCTCGACCGCGCACGTTCGGCCGGACTTCCGCCGTTTCTTGCCGATGACCCGGGTGTTGACTCTGGCTTAATGATTGCTCAGTACACACAGGCTGCCTTGGTTTCGGAAAACAAGCGCCTTGCCGTACCTGCAAGCGCAGATTCAATTCCAAGCTCGGCAATGCAGGAAGATCACGTATCAATGGGGTGGAGCGCTGCGCGAAAGTTACGTCAATCAATCACTAATACTCAGCGCATTGCAGCAATTGAGTTGCTAACTGCTGCACGTGCGCTGGACTTGCGAACACCATTGCAGCCAGGTCCAGTAACCAAAGCTGTTCGTGACCGATTACGCGCAACTGTTGCAGGGCCTGGCCCAGACCGGTACTTGTCACCAGAGCTAGAAGCCGCAGTGGTGTTCGTGCAAAGTGGCGGTGTTTTGGCGTAGTGAAAACGTTCGCCGCACGAAGCGCCTTGAAGATTGGTGCAGCATTCTTTTTTTTAATGGTGGTGTGGTCGTTTATCACCCCGTTGTTTTCTAGTCCGGACGAGCCTTCTAACTTCATTCGGTCTGCAGCAGTGGTGCGAGGCGAATGGATTGGCGAGAACTATCCAGCGTCAATTGAAAAATCGTATTGGTCAACATACGTACATATAGATCCTCAATTTGGCACTGCAAATGCAATTCCGTGGTGTTTTGCGCCATTCCCCGAGAAGCCTGGATGCGGCGCTGCGGTAGAAGATGCTCCAGTAGTT
>JBEGJW010000061.1:0-8655 GCA_041184445.1 Actinomycetota bacterium
GCCAACTCGTTCAGAATTGCTTGGCGGAACTGCAACTATTGAAGCAACCGAAGACTTGCTCGACGCCGTATGCAACGTGCTTGCTGTTATTCGCCGCACAAAAACTGAAGCAAAGGTTTCGCAGCGTGCAGAAGTTGAACACGTACTGGTTTCTGCAACTGATACGCAAACTTCGCTTTTGCAATTGGGTCTGGTTGATTTACTGAATGCTGGCGTTGCTCAGAAAATTGAGTTCGTCTCGCAGGCAACTGAGCACATTTCAACAACAGTTCGCTTGTTGGCACAATGACCAAATATCAGCGCCCGCGCTCGCATTATGCGGTACTGATTTTCAACATTGCGATTGCAGCGTCATTACTTATTGTTGGTGGCGGCCTGCTGTATGCCGGTCAGCGTTTGGGTGCTCGCCAAGTTGTCAGCTTGAATCGCGGCGATGATGTTGCGGTAAACGAAGACGCAAATATTGCTCCTTCAGACCAATGGAACCTCAGCGAAGGCGACCTCGAAGCGAAGAACTTTCTCCTCACAGGCTCAGACAACGGCAGCTGCGTAGACCCAAATTCCCCATATGCAGGGGCTTTTGGTGACCGCACATCATTTGGCGAGCGCAGCGACACGATCATGATTATTCGGGTCAACCCGAAGGACAACCAAGCTGCGTTTCTCTCATTTCCTCGCGATCTGTGGGTGAAGATTGCTGGTTCAACACGATCAAACCGCATTAACACCGCCTTCGAACGCAAGAACCCCAACACACTTGCCGACACCATCTATCAAAACTTCGGAATCACCGTTGACCATTACGTCAATATTGACTTCTGCGCGTTTAAGGAAATCGTTGACGCTGTTGGCGGAGTAAAGGTTCCATTCCTGTACGAAACCCGAGACAAGAAAACTGGACTGTATGTTCCAGCACCAAGTTGCTTCGAATTCAGTGGAGACCACGCCCTTGCATACGTGCGTTCGCGCTCTGGCTACTCATATTTTGACCCTGCAAAAAACGCTTGGGTTAATGACGGAACTTCCGACCTCGGCCGTATTAGCCGTCAACAAGACTTCATTCGTCGGGCAATGCAACGTGCACTAGATAAGGGATCATCAAGTCCAAAAGTTGCAAACCAACTATTGAACGCAGCATTAAAGAACGTGATTACTGATGATCGACTTACGCCCATCACCATGTTGCAACTTGCTCAGGCAATGCGCAATCTGAACACCAGTGGCATTCCTACATACACAGTTGAAAGCTCTGGACAAATGATTGGCGACCAAGCCGTTCTGGTTCCGCGAATTCAAAACGACACCATGCGAGAAATTCTTGCGCTGTTCCAAGGCAAAGCAAGTTTTGCAACACCAGGTTCTGCTGCGAACAATCCTTCGCCAGACACCACTTCTGCTGAAGGTGCAATGGGCGCAATCATTTCCACTGTTGCTTACTTGAATGCACAACCAAGTAACGGTGTTACTCCAACAACTATTCCTGTTGTTGCACCAGAGCAAAACACGTACGGCATTTCGCCGCCAAACGACCCAAGCTGTCGCTAGTCAAGAACACGACGCATAGCGTCGGGAATATCACTTGGACCACTCACTGTTGTAAACCGTGCTCCGACAGCATCGGCAAACGCTCTCGCCTCTGCATCATCTTCCAGCGGAGCAATCACTACAAGCTCGTCCAGTGAATTTGCTGCGGCTCGGGCATCGCCATCAACAGTTGCTCGACAGTCAGACAACAGGACGGTGATTCTCCTTGATGCGTGTGAACGTGCCAATTGTTCGCGTGAAGCATGTAACGCCCCAGCCAAGTCAGTTGTGCCAAACCCGCGAAGTGCAAGCACGGTGTTCACCACATCATCACCAGACTTATGGACGTCTTGGGACTTGGCCGCAATCACATCTTTTCCGAATACCAGCACGCTGTAGTCGGCAGGCTCCCGAGCAGCAATAGAAGCCGCAGCCATTGCCGAATTGGCAAGTGGCTTACCACCCATCGAACCACTTCTATCCACCACCAGGCTGATTGCCGTGCCCGGCCTCAACCAACCGCGCACTCGCAGTTCATCGGCGTCTACCAACCCAGTTGCACGTAGTTCATTCAATGCATCGAGGCTTGCATCAATATCGATGTCGCCAGCATCGGGTTGATACTTGCGTAGCGACATTTTTCCAATTCCCCTTGGACGTGGTTTTCCGCTTTGTGCAAGTTCGATCAATATTCGTCCAGCAAGTTTGCGTGCGAGTTCACGCAATGCAGGGTCAGTTGCCGCCGTTAAGTCGGCAAGCATTGACAATGTTTCGTCTGGCGAATTCTGCATCGCTTCATCAAAAGCAACTTCATCAAGTTCGCCAACTTCGGGAGAGATCTCCTCAAACCCTGAGTGCTTCGACAATTCCTTACGCGATGTAGTCCGCTTGCTTGCCTGTTGCGCTGCTTGATCGGCCTGCGCACCTTCTTTGACTAATGGGAGTTCGTTGCCCCAGTCGGGGCGCCAGCTTTTCCCGCGTCGCCGTCTTCCGGTTTCACGCCAAATACATCTGCGAAAATTTCAGTAATCACTTCTTCTGCGGTGCGCACGCTTCCTTCACGCAATCTCACACGACCAGTTAATGCCACAAGCGCACTGTCCAATCCAATTGACGTGGTTTCAATCGAGGTGTTTCGCATGGCCGACAAACTTGCTGCAACTACCGCGGTATCTATAGCTCCACGAACTGAAGACCCGAAACGTAAGTCCGAATGATTCCGCGTGCGTCGCACCATCTCCACAACTTTGCCAACCCAGTCACGCGACACGTTTGATGTGCTGTCCTGTTTCGCAATTTCACGCAACACAATTTCCACTTCATCTGAAGCAGTTTGGTAAGTCATCGCAACACGGCACACGCGGTCGTACACCGCACTTGAAATACGCGCTGTGCCTACTGCGTCAAACGGGTTCATTGCTGCAACAAGTCGGAATCCAGCTGCGCTTTTCACGGTGCCAAGTCGCGGAACTGTTATCTCACCTTCACTCATCACCGTGATGAGCACGTTCAGCGTTTCTTCTGGTATGCGGTTGATCTCTTCGACATACAACAACGAACCATCACGCAACGCCGACACCAGTGGTCCATCAACAAATACGTCGGCGCTGTAGCCATCGGTCAACACTCGTGCAGGGTCGAAATGCCCAACCAAACGTGCTGGCGTAAGTTCTGCGTTGCCTTCAACGAAGGCGAAACCTACGCCAAGTGCTTCGGCAACAGACCGCAAAAGCGTTGATTTTCCTGTGCCTGGAGGGCCTTCCAACAAGATGTGGCGACCTCCATGCAATGCAGCGACGACAAGTTCTAGTTCGCGCGCGCGACCAACAACCGAAGCTGCCGAAACGCGAAGAACGTCGCTTGCCGACGCTGCTGCCATGAGTGTGACTAACTAGTCGAACTTAATAACGCCACGGATGTTTTCTCCGTCGCGCATTGCTCGGTAACCCTCGTTGATGTCACTCAGTTTGTATTCCTTGGTGACAAGACCGTCGAGGTCGAGCTGACCTTCGCGATAGAGGCCCATCAACTTTGGAATGTCCGAACGTGGGTTGCCCGAACCAAACAACGAACCAACCAACTGCTTTTCCATCAACGTCAGGTCGAGCAAGCTCATGCCTGCACCGAACTCAGTTGCTGGGTGAATGTTGGTCACAACAACACGACCGCGCTTTGCAGTGAGTGCCATTGCTTCGTGAATGACCGCGCCGTTTCCAACGCCCATGGTCATGATCACTTTGTTAGCCATGGTTCCCCATGTGAGTTCTTGCAACAGTGGCAATGCTTCAGCCATCGAGTTTGCAGTGTGTGTTGCACCAAACTCCATTGCTTTTTCGCGCTTGAACTCCACTGGGTCAATTGCAACGATGCGCTTTGCACCAGCAATACGAGCACCCTGAATTGCGTTCGCACCAATTCCGCCGGCACCTACAACAACAACTGTGTCGCCAGGTTTTACTTCGGCTGCATACACGCTTGATCCCCAACCGGTAACTACACCGCAACCGAGCAAGCATGCACGATCAAGAGGAACATCCTTTTCAATCTTGATGCAACTTGCTTCGTGCACAACCGTGTGTTCAGCAAATGTTCCAAGGAGGCACATGATGCCAACGTCTTTACCACCGGCGTGGTGACGCGATGTCTGGTCACTGATTTGCTTTCCAGTTGCCATGAACGCACCAAGGTCGCACAAGTTTTGATGTCCGGTACTGCAACTGACGCAACGACCACATGATGGAATGAACCCGAACACCACGTGATCGCCAGGTGCTAGCCAACTGACGTTCGATCCAACTTGTTGAACAACTCCGGCGCCTTCGTGGCCACCGATAATTGGCAATTCAAATGGCAAGTCACCAGTAACCAAGTGCTCATCGCTGTGACACATTCCAGAAGCGGCAAGTTTGACCAACACTTCGTTTGGACCCGGCGCATCAAGTTCAATTTCTTCAATTGTCCATGGAGCGTTCAACTCCCACAACACTGCTGCCTTTGTCTTCACACTGACCCCCTCGTCACTGTCCCCAGGCGCAGGGTGCGCCGGCGAGATACTGGCTCTATTGTTGCCCAGCCATCGGCGCTGACGCTACCCCGAGCCCGCAGCCTGAGTACTGTGGACAGTGATGGACACCACAGCACCACTAGCCGTAGAAACCGCCCAGGCCCAGACTGCAAGCCACGACAGCGTTTCCTCGGCAACCACCACACCGCACATCGTTGAAGAACTCCTCGTTGAGGAAATTTCTATCGACGGCATGTGTGGCGTGTACTAACTCGCAGTCGCTTCACCATGACCGTCACCCTGGATTCAGCGTGTGAGCTGCACCCTCAAGTTGCACTTCGCCCAGAACCCTTCGGCGCACTTGCCTATCACTACGGCAATCGCAAACTTGTTTTCTTGAAGCACCCAGATGTCGTTGCCGTGCTGCGCGATGTAGCAGCACACGACACACTCGCTGACACCTTGGTTGCACACAATGTCGCACCAGAGCGTTGGAATTCATTTGTGAGCGCACTCAGTTCACTTGAGACATCGGAGATCATTCGTGTCCGTCAGTAACTTAACCACACAACTCAAGGGCGGGCTTGACGCGCCAATTTGTTTGACATGGGAACTGACCTATGCCTGCAACTTGCAGTGCATCCATTGTTTGTCCAGCAGCGGTCGTCGCGACCCTCGCGAGCTCGACACCGATCAAGTAAAGAATGTGCTCGATCAATTACGCGACTTGCAAGTGTTCTACATCAACATCGGTGGCGGCGAGCCAATGATTCGCAAAGACTTCTTCGAAATTCTTGAACATGCCGAGCACAACAACATTGGCGTGAAGTTTTCCACCAACGGCACATACATCACTGCAGAAAATGCGAAGCGCCTTGCTTCCATGAACTACCTCGATATTCAAATCAGCATGGACGGCGTTGACCGTGCAACAAATGATGCAGTACGTGGTGAAGGTTCGTTCGACACATCTATTGCTGCAATGAACCACTTGCGTGATGCAAACTTCGGGCCGTTCAAAATTTCTGTAGTCATGACCCGACACAACGTTGATCAGCTTGATGCTTTCAAACAACTTGCCGATAGCTACGGCGCGCAACTCCGTATCACGCGCTTGCGTCCTGCGGGACGTGGTGCAGATACGTGGAATGAATTGCACCCGACTCAAGCTCAACAGCGACAGATCTACAACTGGCTTATTGCACATGGCGACAACGTGCTTACTGGCGACTCGTTCTTCCATCTCAATGCATTTGGTGAATCGCTTCCAGGTTTGAACTTATGTGGCGCTGGTCGCGTGGTGTGCCTCATCGACCCAATTGGCGATGTGTACGCGTGCCCTTTTGTGATTCACGATCAATTCAAAGCGGGCTCGGTGCACGATGAGGGCGGTTTTGCGAACGTGTGGAGAAACAGTGATTTGTTTCTCTCGCTGCGTGAACCAGAGTCCGAAGGTGCGTGCACGTCATGCGGTAACTATGACTCATGCCAAGGCGGTTGCATGGCAGCAAAGTTCTTTACTGGTTTGCCACTCGATGGCCCAGACCCTGAATGTGTAATAGGTGCAGGCGAATCGCTACTGAAGAGTGCAACCGTGACCCTCATTCCAAAACCGAGCATGGACCATTCGCGTAAAGTTTCGGTAACAACTGGGGGAAATAAGTAATGGACTTTTCACTAAACGGCGTTGAGCCGATCTATGTTGCGGGCGCAATTATTGTTTCCTACTTTCTCGGCACCATTCCAAGCGCACTCATCGTTGCCAAGCGCGGAGGCGTCGATGTAACCGCTGAAGGTTCTGGCAACCCTGGAACGTCAAACGTGGTTCGTCTTCTCGGTTGGAAGTACGGGCTCGTGGTGTTTGTGTCCGACGTATTGAAAGGTTCGGCTTCTGTCGGCATTGCGTACTACCTCACACATCACTTCGGTGACAGACTTAACGTTTCATACTTGGCATATGCATGCGCATACGCAGCGGTGCTTGGTCACACGTTCCCCGTCACTCGTGGTTTCCACGGCGGTAAAGGCGTGGCAACTGGCGGCGGAACCATGTTTGTGCTGTATCCAGTGATGAGTGCTGTGCTCTGCACGTCATGGTTCGTACTGCGCAAACTCACGGGCAAGTCTGCACTTGCTTCACTCATCATCACTATTGCGGTTCCGGTGTATGTCATTGCCACTGTCGGATTCGGCGAACCAGACTCATGGCAGATCGCAGCGGTTCTTGGACTCGTTGGCATGATCATTATTCGCCACCTGCCAAACATTCGACGTATGCGTGCAAACGAAGAGCTCGCCGCGTAAATCGCTCGCGCTTCCACCAATATGGTTTCGTTCATCAATGAGTTCTTCAATGGGCTGAAAGATTTTTCCGATTCGTATTGGTTTTACATCATCATCTTTGTTATCGCAGTACTTGATTCCGTGATTCCAATCGTGCCAAGCGAAACATTGGTCATCGTTGGTGGAGTGAGTGCTGGCTCGGGTTCGCTGTCACTTGGAATCGTTCTGTTATGTGCCGCGACTGGCGCATTCATAGGTGACCATATTTCATACGAAATTGGAAAAAAAGCAAGCGCGTTTGTCACCCGTCGCTATGAACGAACCGAAAAAGGTGCGAAGCGTTTGAATGCAGTGATTCACCACATCAACGAACGCGGTGGCTTGCTGCTTGTGACTGCACGCTTCATTCCAGGAGGTCGAACGATCTTGACTCTGACTTGCGGCATCACCCATCAACGACAACGCTGGTTTTCAGGGTGGGTTGCCATCGCCACCATCATTTGGGCAACCTATGCGTCGTTGCTTGGTTTTATTGGCGGAAAGACATTCGCCGACAATCACACGTTGGCCTTTACCTTTGCCTTTGGCTGTGCAATTGGGGTTACCGCGGTTATTGAACTGGTGCGTTTCATTTTGAAAAAACGCAAGTCACAATGAGGCATGCCTAGTTCGCCAACGTGGCCTGAAATTCCACCCAATGCATGCGTAGTCATTCCCGTTGGCTCATACGAACAACACGGTCCACACCTACCGCTTGACACTGATACACAAATTGCAGTGCACCTGTGCACGGTTGCTGCACAAGACATCGACCACGTAGTTATTGCTCCACCGCTATCAATCACCGCAAGTGGCGAGCATGCAGGATTTCCAGGCACCATTTCTATTGGCACCGAAGCTCTCGTCGCGGTGATCGTGGAACTCGTTCGGTCATGCGACTGGGCAAGCGGCGTGATCTTGGCACATGGTCATGGTGGAAACTTGGCCGCAGCACTCTGAGCAACGCAACGTTGCCAATTGGTGGCCACACATTCAGGGTGCTGATGCTCATGCTGGACACACAGAGACTTCATTGATGATGTCAATTTGTCCACACCTTGTTCGTATGGACAAATTGGACACCGGCAATGTGCAACCAATAAGTGAAATGCAACGTGATCTTCAAACTCGCGGTGTGCAGGCAGTAAGCCAAAATGGCATTCTTGGTAACGCTCGCACAGCAACCGCAGAACATGGTGACCAACTGGTCGCAATGCTGACTGAAGATCTAGATCTACGCACATTCATACATGCCACTTGCCAGCAATGGAACAATGCGTGACAAGCACTGTTCGCTTTATCGCCGATAATTCGTGGCGTCGTCCGGCAAATGGAAATGTTGTGCTTGCTGGTTCGCCCTTGAAGCTGTTCTCGCTTTCGCAGGCCGGACAAACCATTGCCGAATGCATTGAACGCGCTCAAACCCTTCCTGCAGGCCATGAAGTCTTGACCGAACGATTACTTGATGCCGGAGCGATTCACCCCGTTCCAAGCGACGTCGATTCTGCTCGCTTTGCGCTCAGCACCATTACTGCTGTTATGCTCGTTGCATCGTGCTCAGCTCTGCATGGAGTGGTCGTCGTAGATGACTGTTCGCCATATGCGCTTCCCGATCTGGGTGCTGCACGGGTCGTGCGTCTTGAAAAGAACAGTGGTCCCGCTGCTGCGCGTAATGCTGGCTTGGCAGCTGTTGATACCGAATTCATTGCCTGCATTGATGTTGATGTTTCCATTTCAGGCATCGCCATTTCTCAACTCCTGCCCTACTTTTCAGACGACAAAGTTGCTCTCGTTGCACCACGAGT
>JBEGJW010000062.1:0-7890 GCA_041184445.1 Actinomycetota bacterium
CAACATGCACAGCGACAATGGCATGCCAACGTCGGGGTTTGGTGGAGGGCCATTGCCAAGCGGTGATGAACTGGCCGCCGAACTCGAGCAGTTTTTGCGAGACAACCAAGCGGACTAGCCCCCCCCGATAACCGAGACTACGGTTATAGACGAGGCACAACTTCGGGGGATCTGTATGTCAGATAGTTCTAGGAAAGATTTCGTAGAAGCTCTAGCTCGCGGACTTGAAGTGATTCGATCCTTTGATCGCATCCACATGAAGCAAACTATTTCTCAAATTTCTGAACGCACGCTTCTTGCTCGACCAACCGTGCTTCGGTTGCTGCTCACGCTTGAAGAACTTGGTTATGTACGTAGCCAAGACAACTCACCCCAAAGGTCGTGGACCTAGGCATGGCCTACGTTTCGGCCCTTGGCCTGTATGGGGCAGCTAAGCCTCACATGGAAAACCTTTCCAAAGAAGTGGATCAGACTATTTCGTTAGCCGAGCTTGACGGCAGCGACATTGTGTATACAGGTCGAGTTGAAGTACCAAAGATTGTCAGCGTGGGTGTCACCGTTGGAGCTCGATTGCCGTCGGCAAGCACGGCATTGGGTCGAGTGTTGCTCGCAGCAGTCCCCGATCCTCAATTACATGAGGTACTCAGTACGCCTTCGCTTTCGATGTACATACCTCGCATTCGGTACACCGCTGAGCAAATACGCCCACGATTACAAGCTGTGCGCGAACAGGGTTGGGCAGAAAGCGACGAGGACCTGCAATACGGCGTGCAAGCAATTGCCGCCCCACTTCGTGGTGAAGACGGTCGCGTAATCGCAGCTATTGGTCTAGGAACTCATACGTCTGAAATCGGTAAAGAAGTTATTCGCGAACGATATTTACCACTGCTCATTGAAACCGCCCGAAACATTGAAAGCGACTGGAGTGAGTGCAGGAAGCTGCCAACTAAGGAATCTGCTCTGAACATGGATGGCATGCAACTACTCCACCTTCGCCGCAACTCCATATGAAACTTGATGGTGGTATCTCCAGCAATTTGGCAAATGCCGCAACGTCGGCGCAAGCACTTGAGAACGCTGGATATTCAGGTGGTTGGACAGCGGAAACCTCGCACGACCCGTTCTTCCCGCTGCTTCTGGCAGCAGAACATACTTCGCAACTCGAAATCGGTACATCTATTGCCGTTGCATTTGCGCGCAATCCAATGACGCTGGCAAACATCGGTTGGGACCTGCAGTCGTTTTCTCAAGGCCGATTCATCTTGGGGTTGGGAAGTCAAATTAAGCCGCACATCACCAAGCGATTCAGCATGGAGTGGAGCCACCCTGCTCCACGCATGCGCGAAATGATTCAAGCAATACGCGCCATTTGGGGAACATGGTTGACCGGCGAGCCCCTGCAGTTTCGCGGGGAGTTTTACACCCACACGTTGATGACTCCGTTCTTTACCCCCGACAAAGGCGACCTTGGAAATTTTGGAGTTCCAAAAATTTTCCTTGCAGGTGTTGGTGAACTGATGACCGAAGTTGCTGGCGAAGTATGCGACGGATTCATTTGTCATGGTTTCACCACAGAGCGCTACCTACGTGAAGTGACTCTTCCCGCGCTTGCGCGAGGCCGCGCCAAAGCAGGCAAAACCATGGACGGGTTTGAAATTGTTGGGCCAAGTTTTGTGGTGACGGGTTCCAACAACGAAGAGATGACTGCGGCGGCAGCGGGAACACGTCAGCAAATTGCGTTCTACGGAAGCACGCCGGCATATAGCGGAGTTCTCGAACTGCATGGCTGGGGAGAATTGCAAGGCCAATTGAATTCGCTGTCCAAAGTTGGCAAGTGGGAAGAAATGGGAAATCTCATTACCGACGAAATTCTGAACACGTTTGCCGTTGTTGGTACGCCCGAACAGGTTGCCCCAGAACTGAACAAGCGATACGGCGATGTGATTGACCGCTTGAGCTTTTATGCACCTTACTCAAGCGATCCAGCTCGCTGGACTCAAGTAATCAATGACATTAAATCGATTTAGAGAGTTCCCTCGCTCAATTTTTTGATCATTGATACCGCAACAACTTGAAGCTCGTCTCTGTCTTGCAATTGTTGCGCAGCGCGAACCTGACGAGCAACACGTGGGTTCTTCACAAAGCGCTCTTGATGGCGTAGGAAGAAGTCCCAATATAAAACCGTAAACGGACATGCGTCGTCTCCGGTGCGCTTCTTTCGGTCATACACGCAACCCTTGCAATGATCGCTCATGCGGTCGATGTATGCGCCTCCACTTGCATATGGCTTCGTAGCCAGCATTCCTCCGTCCGCATATTGCGACATGCCAACAACATTGGGCACCATTACCCATTCGGCGCCATCGACATAGCTATTCCACATCCATCGAGTGAGCTGCTGCGGATTAACACCAGCAATGAGAGCAAAATTGCCAAGCACCATGAGTCGTTCGATGTGATGCGAGTACGCACGCTCATTCACACCGCTGAGCACCGACTTCATACACGACATCGAAGTTTTTGCAGGATCCGTAAACATCGGAGGCAAATCCACGTCTGCCGAAAGCGCATTCATGTGGGCATATTCGGGCTTCCACTGCCAGTAGCAATTCCAGATGTATTCACGCCAACCGATGATTTGCCGAAGGAATCCCTCCGCAGAATTCAGCGGCACGCCTCCATCGCGAAATGCAGATTGCGCAGCTTCAACCACTTCGCCAGGAAGCAGCAAGCCAATATTCAGGTAGGGCGACAGAAGTGAATGAGCGAGATGCCAATTGGATTTGAGCATGGCGTCTTCGTGCTCACCAAACATTGGCAACACATTTTTGATAAAGAAATGCAAACGCTCTAGCGCGCCATATCTAGTCGTCGCCCATTGCCCTACTGGCAGTTTGCCAAAGCAATGCTTTTGCACAGACTCGAGTACGGCTCGGTCTATGTCGTCCAATTCGTACTGTTCGGGTTCGGGCCAGCGATCATGGCCCGTCTTCGGTGGAGGCTGACGGTTCTCTTCGTCGAAATTCCAGCGACCACCAGCTGGCTCACTGCCGTCCATCATCACGTTCAGACGTTTGCGCTGCCAGCGATAGAAATCTTCCATCTTGATTGACTTGCGTGCTCCCAAAAAGTCTTGGTAATCGGCTGGGTGACAGAGAAATTGATTTGAAGGAACGGTATGAACCCCAAGTTCTTGTGCAAGCAATCGCGCTGCATAGCTGTTCGGTTCTGTCGCCACAATTTCAGGTGGTGCGAACTCGCGAACATGCTCCGCGACTCCCTGCGCCATCGAGCCCGCGTAGCGGTAATCAACGTGAAACCCTTCAGTTTGCAATTCGTTAGCAAACTTGCGCATGGAAGCGACGATGAAATGTGCTCGCTGAATATGCCATTTACGTGATGCAATTTTTGAAGCTGATTCGACGAACAGCACCCGATGCGTAAGTGGCGTTGCACCAGACAAAGCGCCAATGCTGCGATTCAACTGATCGCCGAATACCCAAATTGTCGGCAAACTCATTGCCTCAGCGTAAAGCAATGTGCCAGACCATGAATTACTCTGCACAGATATGAGTCGAGTTGCCCAGACTAAAAACGGCTTCGCCCCAAAAACATGCGCGACCTGCAATCGCCTGTTTGAGTGGCGTAAGAAATGGGCGAAAGACTGGGAACAGGTTCGCTATTGCAGCGACCGGTGTAAACCATGACTGATTCTTCAGGTCAATTCTCTGAATTCATCGGTGTGTATAACGCCGAATCCACAGTATTAGGTGAAATTTCCTATTGGATCGGTGCCCGTTTGGGTCTACGTCATTGCTCGCTATGTGACATTACACATGGATTATTTACGAAACGAGCAGATTGGCAAGAGTGCGAATTTGCTCTAACAATTCCGTTCACCACATTTCACATCAATGACGCACCGGCAGAGGTAACGCACGCGGCGAATGGGCAGTACCCAATTGTTCTTGGAAGAAATCAAGTAGGAATACATGTCGTTCTTCGCGCCGAAGATTTAGAGCAATGCAATGGTTCGCCGCAGAAACTACTGAACAAACTTCAGTCGTTATGACGCAAGCCCGTGCAACCATGCCTGCACGTTGAGACCCAGGTTCGCCAGGTCGTAACCACCCTCTTGCAACACCACTGTTGGCAAGTTCAACCCACGCACGCGAGCACCACTGCGAGTGAATCCATCGCGAGTAACCGCGAGGTCACAGATTGGATCGGTTACGTAGGTATCTAGCCCCAAAGAAACGATGAGCATCGATGGCCCAAAGGCTTCAATTGCCTCACACGACTTGTCAAGTGCATCGAGGAACATGTCGTCGTCAGTTTTGGCTGCGAGTGGAATGTTGGTCGTTGCACCACGCCCCCTGCCCTCGCCCAGCTCGTCTGCAAAACCCGTGATGTACGGGTACGCGCGTTTTGGGTCGCCATGTAACGACACATACTGAACATCGTCCCGACCATAGAAAATTTGCTGTGTGCCATTGCCGTGGTGATAGTCCACATCGAGCACGGTCACTTTTGCGCCGGTTGTTGAAGCCACGTAGTGAGCCGCAACAGCTGCGTTGTTAAAGAAGCAATACCCGCCATACAAGTCGGTTGTTGCGTGATGTCCCGGCGGCCTGCACAACCCATATGAGTACTTGTCGCCACTCAGCACCAGTTGCGTTGCGGTAAGTGCGGTATCCACAGCTCCGCGTGCCGCAATGTATGAACCCTGAGTAATTGGCGTCGTGGTTTCAAAGCACCACCAGCCCAGTCGAGCATTTGCGGCGGTCGGCTCTTCAAGTTGCGACATGGCTTCGCGCATGGATGGTCGATAGAAAAAGTCGGGAACCACTTCCCTGCTTGGTCGCACTTCGCGCTGGTAATCGTCCCATGCCGAAGTGAGGAAGTTGTTCAGACCGGGGTTATGCACCGCATTAATCGGGTCAACGCCCCATTCGGAAGGTGCAAGAAACTGCATTGACTGATCTGCCTGCAACACCTCGCGAATGTTTTCTGCCCGTGCAGTGTGTTCATGCGGTGAGTGCGACCCAGATTCCGCTATTTCTTCCTGCGGGTTATGGCCTAGATGAGCATCCGTATAGACAACTTTCATTGCACGAACTCAGTCAAATTGTGGCGCTGCGCGCAGCGATCGCTTGATTTCAGCAACGCCAGATTCGGCAATGGTCTGAACGGCATCCCACAGTTTCAAAGCTTCATCACCTTGTGGTGCTTTAGAGATAACTGGCCCGAACAAGCTGGCTTCATTTGCAGCTTTCGGATGAAACGTGAGGATTGGTGTTCCCACATCTTTTCCGGTGCGACTGAGTGCAGCTTCAGTCTCGTAACGAATGACTTCATCGTGAGTGGAATCTTCGAATGCAGATGCGATTTCCGAAGGTAGCCCGGCATCAGCAACAACTGCAAGCAAAAACGCGTGTGGATCTTTCACCATTTCTTCGCGTCGACCACCAACATGAATTGCATTTCCAAGTGCCGTATACAGAGCCGCAACGCTGGCGTTTCCACCTTGTGCTCGCGCGGCGCTGGCAACACGCAACCCGGCAAGACCTGCATTGTGGATCAGTTCATATGCTTCGTGCCCCGCGTAGCCACGCTCGGCATTAATCATTTTCAAACTGATGAATCTCCACGACACTTCATAATTGCGGAGTTGTTGAACATTAGTTACCCAACGCGAGGTGATCCACGCCCAAGGACAAACTGGATCGAAATAGAACTCAAGATCTGCGGCCATGCCTAGACCTTAGTCGTATGGGTTGTGTTAGTCGCGTGCGAGTTCGCGCAATTCAAACGTTTCGATGAGGTCGCCCTGCTTCAAGTCTTGGAAGTCAGTCAAACTAAGACCACATTCGAAACCTTCACGAACTTCACGTACGTCATCTTTGAAGCGGCGCAACGATTGAATTGCACCCTTCCAAATAATTGTTCCGTCGCGCAAGAAGCGAACTTTCGATCCACGAGTAATAACACCCGTACGAACCACGCAACCTGCGATAGCGCCAACCTTTGGAGACTTGAACACTTCGCGCACTTCTGCTTCGCCAGTGACCACTTCTTCGAACTCTGGCGCGAGCATGCCCTTCATGGCCTTTTCGATGTCTTCGATGAGCTTGTAGATGATTTCGTAGGTACGAATTTCTACACCCTCAGCTTCGGCCAAGTCGCGAACCTTGCGATCTGGACGAACATTGAAACCAATCAAGGTTGCGTTAGTTGCTGCAGCAAGCGCAATGTCGTTTTCGGTGATTGCACCCACGGCGCGGTGAACAAACGCTGCACGCACTTCATCGCGTTCGAGCTTGCGCAAGCTTTCGGTTACAGCTTCGAGTGAGCCATGAACATCAGCCTTGATGATGACATTCAATGTTGCTACTTCGCCAGCTTGAATTTGAGTGAAGATGTCTTCCAACTTCACACCACGCTGAACACGAGCATCACCACGCTGATTCAACGTGCGATAACGCTGTTCACGCGATTCGGCAACAGTGCGGGCAGTCTTTTCGTTGGGTGCCGCACGGAACTCGTCTCCGGCTCCTGGCACTGCACTGAGACCAAGCACCTGAACTGGAGTGGATGGACCGGCTTCTTTGATCTGCTGACCCTTGTCGTTAATAAGCGCACGTACTTTGCCCCATGCAGCACCAGCAACGATTGGATCGCCAACTTTTAGCGTTCCCTTGTCTACCAAGATGGTGGCAACTGGGCCGCGACCAATGTCGAGTTGTGCTTCAAGCACAATTCCCTTTGCGCGACCTGTTGGGTTGGCAGTGAGTTCTCCAATTTCGGAAACAACGCTGAGTTGTTCGAGTAGATCGTCTACGCCAAGACCGCTTTGTGCAGCCATTTCTACAACGATGGTTTCGCCGCCCCACGCTTCTGGCGTGAGTTCGTGTTCTGCCAATTGGGCCATGACGCGAGGAACATCGGCGTTGTCTTTGTCGATTTTGTTGATGGCAACAACGATTGGAACTTCAGCAGCACGAGCGTGGCTAATAGCTTCAATGGTTTGTGGCATCACACCGTCGTCTGCAGCAACCATCAACACCACAATGTCGGTGACTTGTGCACCGCGAGCGCGCATTTTGGTGAACGCAGCGTGACCTGGAGTGTCGATAAACGTGATGGACTTGCCATCTTTTTCGACTTGGTATGCACCGATGTGCTGGGTGATTCCACCAGCTTCACCTGAAACAACATTTGCCGAACGAATGCGGTCGAGCAACGTGGTTTTACCGTGGTCGACGTGACCCATCACCGTAATGATTGGCGAACGTGGTTGCTGAAGTTCTGGAGTGTCGTCGTCCGAGTCGTCGAACAGCGCTTGCAATTCCATTTCTTCTTGTTGACCCGGATCGACCAACAAAATTTCTGCACCAACTTCAAGTGCAAACAATTCCATTTGTTCGTCGGCAAGCGTCATGGTTGCTGTAACCATTTCGCCGTGCTCCATGAGGTAACGAACGACGTCTGCTGACGTGCGATTCAATTTCGGAGCAAACTCTTGCGCCGATGATCCGCGTTCGATAATGACCACACCTTCAGGAACTGGTGCGTTGCTCTGCGAATACGACGTGGTTGCCTGTGGCAACATTTCATCGAAGTCTTGACGACGACGAGCGCGTGACTTCTTCTTTGGCGAACGGCGTTGACCGTTACCGCGACCACCAGGACCGCCACCAGGACGACCACCACCGGGACCACCAGGACCACCAGGACCGCCACCAGGTCCGCCACCAGGACGACCCGCACCTGGTCCACCAAAGCCGCCACCAGGACGACCAGCACCAGGACCACCAGGACGACCTGGTCCGCCACCTGGGCGACCAGCACTAGGACCGCCAGGACGACCGGCACCAGGACCACCAGGTC
>JBEGJW010000063.1:0-7591 GCA_041184445.1 Actinomycetota bacterium
TGTGTGTTCCTTAGCTCGCCGGCTGGCCGCTTCATTTCTGGTCAAGTGCTGCCTGTTGACGGCAATATCGAAACCATGAGAAGTAACTAATTGTGATTATTGACCTGCAGGTCAATCAAGGCCAATGCACATGGCCCGAATTGTGGTCGGTGGCTAACGCTGCAGACCGCGTTGGCTACAACACGCTGTGGATCGCCGATCATTTGTCTGGTTCAGTAATGAATGCGCCGTCCATGCCCGAATGCTTCGCCACACTTGGTGCGCTTGCGGCTGCAACTCGAAACATTGGGCTTGGTTCACTCGTGGTGAACGCTGGCTTGCGCGACCCGGCAATTGTTGCCAATGCTGCAGCAACAGTGCAGGAGATTTCGGGTGGCAGATTCATTCTTGGAATTGGTGCAGGCGCTTCGCCATCCAGCTCATTTGCATCGGAGTTGCACGCAATCGGTGCAGACATTCCAGCAACGATGGAACAGCGCCATAAGCGACTCGAGCATGTGTTGGACGTTCTCGATGCCATGTGGTCAAACAAACGTGACGCGAAGTTTGCAGCGTTTCCGCTACCGCAAGATTCCATTCCGCGCGTACTTGGCGTGAATTCGATTGCGCTTGCCACGCTTGCGGGGAGGCGGTGTGATGGAGTGAATATTCGTGCCAGTCACGAGCGTCGTGGTGAAATTTTGCGAGCAGCCCGTGATGCTGCAGGGGACCGCGAATTTATGGTGTCGGTATGGGACTGGTTCGATGAGTCATTGCTGGATGAAAACAGCGATGCCCGCAAGCAGTTGGCTAGAGAAGGCGTGAACCGATTGATGTTGTTGATGCGTGGTGCACCAGATGCGGCCCGTATTGAAGACCACCCAGTTTTGTAGTCGAATACTTGCCGGGGGATCTTTTACAATCGACAACGTGCACAAGATTTTCAGCATGCCGTTTTCTCATGTCTATCCCCATTACGTGAACAAAGTGGAACGTAAAGGGCGATCAGTGGAGGAGCTAAACGAAGTAATTCGGTGGCTTACGGGATTTAGCGAAAAACAATTGCAGCAATTTGTTAAGAGTGAAGATGATTTCACGAGATTTTTTGCAAGAGCTCACATTCATGAGAATGCATCGTTGATTACCGGATCAATTTGTGGAGTAAAGATTCAAGAGATTGAGGATCCACTCATGCTCAAAATTCGCTACATGGACAAATTGGTTGATGAACTTGCCAAAGGTCGGCCAATGGAAAAGATTTTGCGGACCAGTAAATAGAGCTAACTACAAAACAACGTTGACGAGGCGTTTTGGAACAATGACCACCTTGGCTGGTTCCGCGCCATTCAGTAACGCGATGACTTTTTCGTCTGCAAGTGCAAGTGCACGCAATTCGTCGTCAGTAACGGTTGGAACAACCGACAACTTTGAACGAACTTTTCCGTTCACCTGAATTGGAATTTCGATGGTGTCGCTGACAAGTAATGCTGGGTCTGCGACAGGGAATGGCGCGAACGTGAGCTCGGTGGTTTGACCAAGCATTGACCACAGCTCTTCTGCCATGTGCGGACACAGCGGCGAAAGCATTTGTACGAGTGGAACTGCAACTTCGCGCGGGGTGGAGCCATGCTCGTTTACATAAACAGTGAGTGCATTGTTCAATTCAATGAGTTTTGAAATCGCGGTATTGAAACGCAGGTTCTGCATGTCAATGCCAACGCCGTGAATTGCCTTGTGCAAGTCGCGCTTCAGTTGTAGTGGTGCTTCGGCATCGCTTACATGCAATGCGCCAGTGTCTTCGTCTACCAAGTTGCGCCATGAGCGTTGCAAGAAACGTTGCATGCCAACAACGTCGCGTGTGTTCCATGGGCGCGATGCATCAAGTGGGCCAGTGCTCATTTCGTACAGGCGGAATGTGTCTGCACCGAACTCGTCATACATTTCATCTGGCGTAACAATGTTCTTCAGGCTCTTGCCCATTTTTCCGTATTCGCGAATTACTTTTTCGCCCTGCCAGGTGTATGTGCCGTTTGCTTCTTCAACTTCGTTTGCAGGAACGGTTTGCCCGCGTTCGTCGCGGTAGGCGTATGCCTGAATGTAACCCTGGTTAAACAAGCGATGGAATGGTTCTTCGCTGCTGACATGACCAAGGTCGTGCAACACCTTGTGCCAGAAGCGTGCGTACAACAAGTGCAACACGGCGTGCTCAACGCCGCCCACATACAAGTCCACACCGCCGGTGTGGCCAGCTTGTTTTGGTCCCATCCAATACTTCTCAACGTCTTTATCGATGAACGCTTCGGTGTTGGTTGGGTCGAGGTAGCGCAATTCGTACCAGCACGAGCCAGCCCACTGAGGCATCACGTTTACTTCGCGGCGATATTGCTTTGGTCCATCGCCAAGATCAAGCGTGACATTGACCCAATCTTGAATGCGGGCAAGCGGTGGAATCGGGTTGGTGGTCTCGTCGTTCGGATCAAGTGCTTGCGGTTTGAAATCGGCCAGTTCTGGCAGCAACACGGGCAAAGCCGATGCTGGAACCGAGATTGGTTGATCGTTTTCGTCGTAAACAATAGGGAACGGTTCGCCCCAGTAACGCTGACGCGAGAACAACCAGTCGCGCAACTTGTAGGTAATCGCGCTGTTGCCATGACCGTTCTTGTCGAGCCATGCGGTCATCAGTGAAATTGCTTCGGCCTTCGTGCGCTTGCCATTTAACGAAACCGAATCGTTGGACGAGTTCACGTATTCGCCGTCTTCGTTCACTACGTCAATAACTGGCAGGTTGTAAGCAGTTGCGAATTCCATGTCGCGTTCGTCGCCACTTGGCACGGCCATGATTGCGCCAGTTCCGTAACCCATTAATACGTAGTCGGCAATCCACACAGGGATCTGTGCGCCGTTTACTGGGTTCGTTGCGTAAGCACCAATGAACACACCGGTCTTTTTGCGCGAGTCGTCTGTGCGGTCGGCGTCTTGCAGCGCTGCTGCAGTTTCGCGATACTTCGCAACAGCAGTTTGTTGTTCGCTCGTGGTGAGTGCATCAACAAGTGGATGCTCTGGCGACAACACCATGAATGTTGCACCGAACAAGGTGTCGGGGCGGGTGGTGAACACTTCAATTGGGCCAGCAGTTGAACCAAAGCGAACTCGCGCACCCTCGCTGCGGCCGATCCAGTTGCGTTGCATCAATTTGATTGCATCTGGCCAGTCAAGTCGGTCGAGGTCGTCGAGTAGACGGTCTGCATATTTTGTAATGCGCATGGTCCACTGACGCATGTTGCGTTTGAACACAGGATAGTTGCCAATGTCGCTTCGGCCTTCGGCAGTTACTTCTTCGTTGGCAAGAATGGTTCCAAGACCGGGGCACCAGTTCACCGGTGCATTCGACAAGTACACCAAGCGGTGATTGTTGATGGCGTCTTGTTGTTCAACTTTGCTTAGGCCCGACCATGCACCCATGCCTGTGTCGCGCTTGCCAGAAGCGAACTCGTCTACGAGTTCAGAAATTGGTCGTGCACGATTCTGTGTTTCGTCGTACCACGAGTTAAAAATTTGCAAGAAGATCCATTGCGTCCACTTGTAAAACTCTTCGTCGGTAGTGCTCACGCTGCGACGAGCATCGTGACCTAAACCAAGCCTGCGCAATTGGCGACGCATGTTGGCAATGTTCGACTCGGTGTTGATACGCGGGTGAATTCCCGTCACGATGGCGTGTTGTTCCGCTGGCAAACCGAAACTGTCGTAACCAAGTGCGTGCAACACGTTGTAACCAGTCATGCGCTTGTAGCGCGCAAACACATCGGTTGCGATGTAGCCGAGTGGGTGGCCTACGTGAAGGCCGGCTCCCGATGGGTACGGAAACATGTCAAGCACGAACAGCTTTTCGCGGCCAGCAACCTTTTCAGGCTGTGCAAGTGGGCCAGCTGGGTTTGGTGCTTCGAAGGTGCCTTCTGCTTCCCAATGGTCTTGCCATTTGGACTCAATTTGATTGGCCAGGCCCGAGGTATAGCGGAAGGCGGGAATCTTGGATTCCGGGTCGTTTCCGCTGATGGATCCCTGTGGGCGCTTTGCTGACATAGCCTCCGTATCGTAGATGAGCCAAGCGGCAAAACCGCCGTGTTTGGATCGGAAAGGCAGTGCAGGTAACACGATGGGCAGACCACAGGGCCGTTCACGCGGGCGTTCATCGAACAGCCGCAAGCACAGCTACCCACGCGAAGCCCGCATTAGCGAGACCGTGCGCGAAGTGGTGGCTGAAGAACTACTGCGCATTGATGATGATCGCCTCGCTTTCGTATCTATTACTGCAATTGATGTTGACGCCGAAATGAACCGCGGCATTGTGTACTTCGATTCGTTGCAAGGCCCGGAAGGTGACGCCGGAATTTTGGCTGCGTTTAGTCATTACCGCAAGCAACTGCAGTCGGCAATTGCCACGCAAGTTCATGCGCGTCGCACACCAATTTTGGAGTTCCGCCCAGACGATGCAATTCGTGCAGCCGCACGTATTGATGAAGTGTTGCGCAACGATCCAATGCATACGCGCAATCTTTCCGACGACACGGAGTAGCAATGGCGAAACGCCGTCCGCCAACCGTGCACGGTTTGGCACTTATTGACAAACCTGCGGGCATGACCAGTCATGACGTGGTGAGCAAACTGCGGAAGCTTTTGAATGAGCGACGCATTGGCCACGCAGGAACGCTCGACCCCGATGCAACAGGTGTGATGGTGATTGGTGTTGGGTATGTCACTCGCTTGATGCAATTTTTAAGCGGCATGGACAAGACGTATACATGCGAAGTGGTGTTTGGAACCGAGACGAACACGCTTGACGATTCGGGAACCGTTACTGCAATGTTCGACATGGGCGAGTTGTCGCTAGATGCTGTGCGCGCGGCTGCGACCAAGTTGACGGGCCCGATTATGCAAGTGCCACCCATGGTGTCGGCATTGAAGATTGATGGTAAGCGTTTGCACGAACTTGCACGCGAAGGAATAGAAGTTGAACGTAAGCCACGACCAGTGACGGTGTATTCATTTGACGTGCACAGTGTTCGTGTTGAGAATGGTGTGAATATTGCGAACATTGAAGTTCGCTGTTCGTCGGGAACCTACGTGCGCACGCTTGCTGCCGACTTGGGAACATTGCTTGGTGGAGGAGCGCACCTACGAAATTTGCGCCGCACCACAGTTGGCGACTTTGTGCTTTCCGATTGCACGAGCATTGAAGATGCCACATTGCTTGAACCGATTACGGCATTGCGCTCGATGACTCGCGTGGTTGCCGATGCCGAAACCGCTGTGAAAGTTCGTCATGGACGTTCGTTTCCTGCATGGGATGGCATCGCACCGTGGGCAGTTGTGGATGAGGCAGGTGCTCTGCTTGCCGTGTATGAACAAGATGGACCGAATGCAAAACCGTCGGTGGTTTTGGCCGAAGCGATAGCGTAAATCTCCGTGCTTGTTCTTCGTGATACCGATACCGCAGTTGCGCCTACGCGACGATCAGTAGTCACCATTGGCGCATACGACGGTGTGCACAAAGGCCATCGTGCTGTTATTGCCCATGTGCAAGCCGAAGCGGAACGACTCGGTTGCCAGGGCGTAGTGGTCACGTTTGATCATCACCCGGCTTCGGTTGTGCGACCAGAATCGGCACCGAAACTGCTGACAGACGGCGACCAAAAGATTGAACTGCTTGCGGGAACGGGCATTGATGCCACCTTCATTGTGCATTTCGATGAAGCCGCTTCGAAGGAAGACCCAGCCGCATTTGTGAAGCGCGTGTTAGTGGATGCCCTAGGCGCAAAGTTGATTGTTGTTGGTGAAGACTTCCACTTTGGTTACAAGCGCGGCGGAAACGTTGCTATGTTGCGCGAACTCGGCAAGCAATACGACTTCGATGTTGTGCCAATGCAGTTGGTGCCGCGCCCCGATGGCGTTGCCGAACCTGTAAGCAGCACGGCAATTCGTCGCGCACTTGCCGGTGGACAAGTTGAAGTAGCACAGCAACTACTTGGCAGGCCGTTTTCCGTGCGCGGAGTGGTGGTGAACGGCGACAAGCGCGGACGCACTATTGGTTTCCCAACCGCAAACGTTGAAGTGTCGAACCAGATGTGTCTGCCGGCCGACGGTGTGTACGCAGGAATGTTTACGTGTGCAGACGGAACTGTGCACGGATGCGCAATCAATCTTGGTCGCAGGCCAACATTTTTTGAACACGCAGACGTATCGCTACTTGAAGCACACCTACTCGATTTTTCTGGCGATCTTTATGGCCAGCAAGTGAGTGTCACGTTCGAACACTTCTTGCGTAGTGAACGAAAGTTTGACGGCCTTGATGCGATTAAAGCGCAGCTACAGCTTGACGTGTCGGCGGCTCGCGGTCTGGTCGGCCGTAAGTAGTTGTCCGCTGACGAAGTGATCTGCCAAGTGGTTCAGCGATCGCTCTAAACGATTCTTCAGTCATTAACTGACCGTGGTTTGCGCCAGCTGCGCGAGAAATATTTTCGTTCATCAACGTTCCGCCCATGTCGTTGCAACCAGCGCGCAATAATTGCTGAGCGCCAACTTGCCCGATCTTTGTCCACGACACCTGCACATTGTCGATGAGGCCGCGGTACGCAATGCGGCCTATGGCATGCATCAGAACAGTTTCTCTAAACGTTGGTCCACGACGTGCCTTGTGTTGCAAGTAAATAGGTGAAGCCATGTGCACGAACGGCAACGGAATGAACTCGGTGAAACCACCCGTTACTTCTTGCAACGCGCGCGTGCGCACAATGTGTTTGGCCCAACTAAGCGGATGTTCAACTGAACCAAACATGATGGTGATGTTGGACTTCAAGCCTGCTTCGTGTGCAACCTGGTGACAATCCAGCCATTCTTCGGTGTTGATTTTGTCGGAGCAAATGATGTTGCGAATGTCGTCGTCCAAAATTTCCGCTGCTGTTCCTGGCAGCGATGCAAGGCCGGCTTCCTTCAAACGAGTGATGTAACTAAACAGCGATTCGCCCAAGCGCTTTGCGCCTTCGGTTACTTCAAGTGCGGTAAAGCCGTGCACGTGCATGTCGGGAACAGCTTCTTTCACTGCACGGGTGACGTCGATGTAGTAGTCGCCGTCGAAGTCGGGGTGAATGCCGCCCTGCAGGGTTACTTCGGTTGCGCCTAAGTCCCAGGCCTCTTTTGCACGCTCGGCAATGTCGTCGAGGGTCAATAGGTAAGGAGTTCCGCGCAGGTTCAGGCTGAGTGGGCCTTTCGAGAACCCGCAGAACCTGCACTTAAATGTGCACACGTTGGTGTAGTTGATGTTGCGGTTGTGCACCCACGTCACTTCGTCGCCAACGATTTGCTTGCGCAGGTCGTCGGCAACATGGGCGATGGCTCGCACTTCTGGTCCGCGCGCACCAAATAACGTGACGATTTCTTGTTCGTTAATGCGATGACCAAGTTCGACACCGCGCAACACTTCTGCAACAGGTCCGGTGATCTTTTCGCCTTCGCCCATGCGCTCGAATGGAATGAGCAATGGGGGAGCATTGTTTGCACCCGAGTACCACTGTGTTGAACGGTGGCCAACTAACACCACTTCGGCACCGTCGTGCAC
>JBEGJW010000064.1:0-7579 GCA_041184445.1 Actinomycetota bacterium
AGTGCAAAACCCAACATCGCAAGTGACAGCGCTATGGAGAATGAGAACTCTCCCGCCATCGTGGAGGCAATATTGCCTCCGTAAATGGTGAAGCTTTCATCAAACAAAAAGATGGTTGCGGCGATGGCAAACAGTTCGGGAATTGGATATGCAAACTTTGCGAAACGACCGAATAGCCAGGAGAAATACGGGAGCGTCAAAATGCCGATGACCGCGATGATCTTCATGGCGATGCCGTACGGCAGGATCACATCTAACAGCACAATCATTAGTGCTGGCACAACCATGTAGAACCGATAAATCGGAAGTCCCGAATACCAGTCCATACTCCAACCCGACAATTTGAAATGCGTCAACAAGTGGTCACGCAAATACGCGGGCGCCCACACATGCGCACCCATGTCACCACCTGTTGGGATGTTGTTACGCAGAATTAAGTTCGGGTGAAGCGCAAGTAATAAAAAGATTGTTGGACCAGCAACGGCAATAATCGTCGACAGTTTCTTCCAATACGCCATGTTCAATTCGAACCGATTGATTTTGACATCAATTACATCTTCAGCTTGCGCATCGAGATGAATTTCGTCTTGCGTCACATCGGGTTCCACAACGCCAAGCCTAGGTGTACCGCAGCGCGCTAGCGGGTCAGTGCCATAACCACCAATGCGGTTGCATTAAATGCAACGTGAGTAACGATGGATAGCCCTAGACGCTTCGTTCGCGCAAAACATATTCCCAGCACTAACGCAAATGCAAAGAGTCCTGGAAATTCTGCAAGCTGCAGGTGCACCGCCGCAAACCAAAACGAAGAAATCAACACTGCTACACGTGCACCGTATGCGACACCCAAATTGTGCTGAATGAATGCGCGATACACCAACTCTTCTACTACTGGAGCGCAAACAACAACGATCACGACAAGCAGCACTATCCACGCACCATGCGCTGCGTCAAATAGATCGTTTGCTCGTTTCTCGACTGCCTCACTATTGAAGAGTGAAGGAAATAGCCACTGAAACGGAAGAGTCACAGCAACTACCAACAACAGCTGACTTGCGATCCCAAGTGGAACACCCCAAAGATCTGTTGCCCGAAAACTCAGCGAAAAATCATTGACGATATTTCCAGACCAGTAACGATTCGATGTCCACACCAGAACTCCGATGAATGGGCCCCACAGCACCAATGCAGACACCGCAAGCACCCACGTTGGGGTGACTTGGGCACCTGCATAACCAAGTACCGAGATAACGACAGATGCACAAACATTGGCGATGAGGTACGTCAATGACCACACCGCGAACACGCGGAACGGTGAAACGGGTAGAGGCTGCTCAGCCTGCAAGACGATTTGGCACGATCAAGCGGAAACGATCGCGACGATCTTCCATTCTCCATCCGCCAGGAACCGTAAGACGCCTACCGTGCTGCTCGCACAAGTCGTACGCGTGTGGGTCGCTGTCTTGTGTCAAATCATCAATCCAGACCAAAGCACGGCTGTATTGATAGGTCAGCGTCATCGACGCTTCTTCTTTGCACACAGGACGAGAACACTTACGAGTCACGTTGTAAAACCTAATTCTTATGGCTTATGAAAAGGTGGATTTGCGCGTTGGCAAGGCACGACGAGACACCTTGCGACATCTGCCCGTAACATGAGCACGTGAGCAAACTCCCACCACCACCCCCGCAGTCCAACAAGCGCAAGAACTCCCCGCTTTCATCGGGAAAGCCAGGCGCATCAAAATCTGGGTCCAATAAATCAGGCAAAGAACGCTCTTCTATGCCGCGCTGGGCAGTGTGGGTGTTAATTGCAGTTGCGGCTGGCCTGATTGCAGGGCCACGCCTCTGGCCAGCATCTACCGCTACCAAGGTGACGTACACAGAGTTTCTTGACCTTGTTCAGAGTGGCAAAGTCGACAGTGTCAAGATCAACAATTTGAGCAACACCATTAGCGGAAAAATGTCTGATGGAAGCGAGTTCACCACAACTGGAGCCGCAGCACTTTCCGACGCCGACGAGCAGTTACTGAAAGAAAAGGGTGTCGATTACGACTACTCAACTCCGCAAGGAAACTTCTTTACAAACTTGATTCCTATTCTGCTTCCGTTCTTCTTGATCATGGGATTCTTCATCTGGATGCAACGACGCGCAATGGGCCAAGCCGGAAACATCATGTCCATTGGTCGCAGCCGCGCAAAGAATTACAACGCCGACAAGCCAAGCACCACCTTTGCTGACGTTGCCGGTTATGACGGCGTAAAGCAAGAGATCAAAGAAGTAGTCGACTTCCTACGCATGCCAGAGCGCTTTAAAGAAATCGGTGCACGTGTGCCGAAAGGTATTTTGCTGGTCGGTCCTCCGGGCACGGGCAAAACGTTGTTCGCCCGAGCAGTAGCCGGCGAAGCAGGTGTTGGCTTCCTTTCAGTAACTGGTTCTGACTTCATGGAAATGTTTGTAGGCGTTGGAGCAAGCCGCGTTCGCGACTTATTCCAACAAGCGGCAAAAATGGGACGCGCAATTATTTTCATTGACGAAATTGACTCCATTGGCCGCAAACGTGGAGCAGGACTTGGCGGCGGTCACGATGAGCGTGAGCAAACGCTCAACCAGTTGCTTGCCGAAATGGATGGCTTCGAAGCAACTGAAGGCATCGTTGTCATGGCTGCAACAAACCGTCCAGACATTCTTGATGCAGCATTGCTCCGCCCAGGTCGCTTCGATCGTCAAATCGTTGTTCCATTGCCAGAGTCCGATGAACGCCTTGCCATTTTGAAGGTGCACTCACAGGGCAAGCGCATGGGCACAGACATCGACCTTGACACCATGGCCAAAGCAACGCCTGGCATGAGCGGTGCGGACTTGGCGAACCTCGTCAACGAAGCTGCACTGTTTGCAGTGCGTCGCGGATCAACCCATATTGAACGAATTGACTTTGAAAACGCACGTGACCGAGTGGTCCTCGGCGCACGCCGCGAAAGTTTGATTTTGAATGCTGAAGAAAAGCGCGCAACCGCATACCACGAAGGTGGTCATGCCGTGCTTGCAACCGTGCTTCCGTTCAGCGATCCACTACACAAGGTCACAATTTTGCCACGAGGCATGGCGCTTGGAGTTACGTGGTCGCTTCCAGAAGAACGCCACACCTATTCGCGTGAATACTTTGAAGACGTCATTTGCAAAGCAATGGGTGGACGTGTTGCAGAAATGATGGTGTTTGGTGCTCTTAATAGCGGAGCTGCAAACGATCTTGAACAGGCAACGAGCATTGCTCGCCGCATGGTGCGTGAATGGGGAATGAGCGACGCAGTAGGACCAATGGCATTTGCCGGACAACAACAAGTGTTCCTTGGCGAAGACCTCATGACCAGTGGTCGCGAATACAGCGACGAAATGGCTCGCAAAATTGACGATGAAATCAGTCGCATTCTCCGCGAACAAGAAACGCGTGCGCGCGTAACGCTTGAAAAGCATCGCCGTGGACTTGACCTAGTGGCACAAGCGCTGCTTGATCAAGAGACCATCGACGGTGCAATGGTTTCACGACTCATTCAACAAGGGCTTGGCGAACCAAGTCGCCAAACAACCCCAAATAACTAGTTGCAATCCCCTTCGTGGGGATCTGGTGTTCCTTCGCGTACTCGCGCCAAAGCCGCCCAAATGTCGGTTGCACTAGCTGGTCCAAGAAAACCTTTGCGCACAATTCCTTGACCATCAGCAATAAGCAGAGTTGGCACTGCATCAATTGCGTATTTCTTGTGCAGCTCGCGATGAGCCGTGTACTCGCAAATTTCAACCGCAACCGATTGCGACTTGAGCACCACAGCTTTGCGCTCAATATCTGCACACGTATTGCACGTCGATGAGGTAAACGCCAGCACCAACCATTCTTTGCTCGGTTCGGAAAAATCACTGCGGTCAACTTGCGTAGGCATTGAGGGGTCTGCCTGCGTTGGAGCTTGGACTGATCGCTTGCTCAACACTCTGTTCAGCACAACAGCAACCACCAGCACCACTGCAACAATTGCTACGCGAATCATGAGCCGACTTCTGGTGAGGGAATAGTTGGAAGCGCAAGCACTGCACTTCGGCCGGTGAGCTCATGACCACGCAACAGCATTCGTTGCACAACAACGGGAACTGTGGCACGAACAACGATTTCACCATTTGAAATTCCCGCAGGAACTGGGATGGAAACGAGACCGCTAGCTGGAAGCAGAACTGATTCGAGTCCAGCAATTGTCACTTCACCTGCTGGCCCAATTTGCGAAACGGTCACCGTTCCTTCAATAGGCGTTGCGTTCAGAATCAGCATCGCATCATCGATTCCACTTGAGACGCCACTCGGCGCAACCCATACCGTTGACATTGCTCCCATCGGAGCGCCAAGGACGACCGAAGTTCCAACCGTATTGCCCACTCGCCTATTGATTACCTGTTCGACAACTATTCCTGGAGCCTCAACACCAGGTTCTCCAACTGTTGAGACAATGATTCCGTACCGACCATTTGGCACATTTGGCAATGTGCCCGTGTCAAACAGCGTGACGCTTCCTGCTGGAGCGACAACACTCGCAGGTTCACTTTGCGTGTCCGGATTTGCGCCATTCACAAACATCACACTCAAGGTTGCATCATTGCGAGTTGGATTCAGAATTACCAACTGCTCGGTACTCCCATCCATTTTTTCACCATCTGCAAACCACCACTCCGAACTCAGCCCACTTGCACCAAGCGCCATGGTGTAACCCAATCGTCCATCACCCAGGTAGTGCTGCGAGCGTCCAACCACCAACTTTCCCGCAGAGGCGTGAACTTCAACTGCAACTACTGGCTCATTACGCGCACCTTCATCTGCCATATTCAGCGCTATCACCGAACGCGGAGGAATCACGAAGCCATGTAATCGACTTGGTTCACGAGTCGATTCCGTCGTCACGAAAGAAACATCAACGACTGTTGAATCGCTATATGGATTGGTGAGAACAATGTGATCCAGGCTGTCTGCGCCAGTAAAACCATCTGCAAAATACCAATCTGTGGCTGGTTCATTTGCGCACTGTGCAACCGAATTACCCGCAGGATGATTAATGAACTGTTCGGCCGTACCAACACCGCCAAGAATTTCCACGATCGTGCTAATGAAAGGCGACTCAATTCCTTCCTTCACATTCACAACAGCTTGCGAACGTGCGGCAACAGTCACGGCTGTCACTACCGGCGACACACCAATACCCAGGCGAGTCACCGTGGCATTGAAGTCTGCATCCGAAGGATTGGAAACAATGATTGACCCAGAAATTGTTCCATCGTTTCCAGGAACACCCGGACAAAACCAACTTGTCGAGATGCGTTGATCCACAGAAACAACCGGCATAACCGGCACAGGTGCGACCAATGATTCAACAGCTGCATTGTCACGTTGATTCGTTAGCACCATTACACCAACCATCAATAGTGAAAGCACAAAAACAGCAAGTTGACGAACACTCAAATGCGTACGGTTTTGAACACTCAATACTCTCTGGTTTTCGTTCATTGATCGCCACCCGTTGTAAACAAAAATGCCGGAGCATCATGATCGCCGATGACAATTACTTCTCGTTTTCTCGCTTGCAACAATCGGCGCTTGATTCTTCCAATATCAAATACCGCGACAATTACCAACAACCACAGCAGTGATTGAATAGTGACGAACAAGTACTGCGAAATTGGGGTGCTGTAGCGCAGCGTCGCTGGACCGCCCTCAACCACATCGAAGGCAGTTGTCCCACCGAAAGCGATTCGTGGTCGCACATCCGTCCCGGCAATGTCGAGTCGTAGACGATCGCTAAATGGCACAGCCAAATACACGGTCGAAGCACCAACTTCAGTTGCAACATTTGAAGCGTCGCCAACACGAGCTATCGGCAATATCGAGCGCAATTCAGATGACAACAACGCTTCATCGCCAGCCTGTTTGCTCAATGCAGCCGAGCTTTCATCAAGCACCGAAAGCGATGGCACCCATGCCATGTTTTCGTAAATCACCAAATCGCTAGCTAGGTAAACGCGACGGAAATCAAGTTGCGTAGAGAGTGAAGCAAGTAAACCTTCAGGAAGCGGCAACGGTGAATCAATTGTTGATTCCCCACCATCAATTTGTGGCACTACGACATATCGAACTGCTAGCGGTGCTAATAGGCGCCCACCACGAACCGTCTCGCGCGAGATGATTGCGTGCAGAGCGTTTTCCACGTTGCCAGTGAGTTCATGCGGCTTCACCCACCTGTCGCGCATGGTCAACTCGCCGTCATCGGCAACCGCGAATGCAACTGTGTCGGTTACGCGCATAGCCGAGATAGGAAGCACTTCGCTTCGGCCCACGTACACAACGTTGTAGTCACCTTCTGGCGGATTGGCCTGCATCTGCGTGTACAAATCTGCGATCGCTGTTTTGGATTGATTCCACGACCCACCAATCGCCATTGACACTGTCGGCAATACTCCAAGGCAAGACGCAATGACTGCGCAAGAAACAACTGGCTTCCACCAGCGATACGCCAGCGTCAATTCATCGTCGAATACAAAACTTGCAAGTGCACCAGCGCCAAGCGCAAGCCCGCAAGCAACAATTGCCATTAACTGACCAAAGCTCGGTGCAGCGATGTTCAGCACATTGGCATCAATAGCAACGATCAACATTCCGGTGAGAACAACAAGTGACAGCGAGCGGGTAGCCCAAATAAATGTGGTTGCCCGAGTTACCACAACGCTAACGAAGACAGGAATGTAGAGACCCAGCGCAATGATTCCGAATCGCAGGAGGCCACCATCAAATCGCGCAAGCTGAGTAAGTCCCACTCGTTGAATCGACGCTGCTTGACTTCCAATAAATTGATCCATCCACCTCGAGTTGACGAACTGACTTGCCCACGGCGCATTGAGCACAAGTGCGCCGACGACCATGGCTACGACAACTCGTCCAATTGCAACGGCTTGGCTCACGCTTACTCGAGCAAGTAATCCCCCAGCAATCCATGCGATTGCAACCCAAACCACAATTGCAAGAAATGTTGGGACAAAAGCAAACACCACAGCGGCAAATAGCACCGAAGTTGCAAGAAGCTGAGTTTGTTTCGCGCCGCGCAAACCTGACTCTGCCCTGACGAATAGTCGGAGCACCCAAGGAAGCGCTGCGTACACAAGCAAGTCACTCAAGCGACCTTTGCTTAACGCAACGTATGGCAGTGGAACCGCGACATACATCGCCATTCCAATTGCTCGAGCGCGAAGCGAAAAAAACCCTGCTGGAACTTTCCACATTCCAAATGCACCAACAAAAACAGATCCAATAATCAATGCTGTTTGTAGAGCCCCGGTTCGACCAAAGGACATCATCCCTGCAATTGCCATCAACACATACCCGCTTGGGTTCGATCCAGCGGAACCAAAGCCACCTTGAGTCCATCCGCTGAGGAATGAAGTGATCAATGCGCGCGGCGACTCCGTCGCGGAGCGCATCGGCAGAAATTCCCCAATATGTGAAACACCGTTCAAGATAAAACTCCGACTACCCACCAATACAAACGCGGTAAT
>JBEGJW010000065.1:0-7537 GCA_041184445.1 Actinomycetota bacterium
ATGGCCCAAGTCCATTACGAGTTCACCAGATGACGTATCGATATGACTATGAATGACTCCATCACCAAATGGCACATTCTTCACCACTTGGTTCATGCGAATTGACACAGGAATCTTTGGCGCTTGGCCTTCAAACTTGGTGCGAATGAGCCGTGCTTCGGCAATCCATTCAGGGGAGAGAAAGGGGTTTGGCACGTGACGCAGGTTAGTTGTTTGCTGCGCGAATTGCATCTCGTGTGTCAATTGCAACAGCACGACTGGCCTGAGCGAAGTCTTCACCACTGCTGGCGTATAACACTGCACGCGATGAATTGATGATGAGACCTGTTCCTTCATCATTGCGACCTGCACGAACGGCTGAAACGATGTCGCCACCTTGAGCGCCAATTCCCGGAACGAGAAATGGCATGTCGCCAACAATGCTGCGCACTTCAGCAAGTTCTTGTGGGTACGTAGCACCCATGACTAATGCAGTGTCACCGATGTCGCGCCATGTTGACGCAGCGGCAATCGCAACATGCTTGTACAGCGATGTTCCGTTCACCATCTTCGACTGAAACTCGCCGCTGCCACTGTTTGATGTGCGACACAACACGATGGTTCCTTTGCCTGCAGTTTGCAGAAATGGCATCAGGGAATCGGTACCCAAATATGGGTTAACGGTGACAGCGTCTGCTTGATACCGCTCAAATGCTTCGCGCGCATACAGCGCAGCGGTGTCGCCAATGTCTCCACGTTTGGCATCCAGGATCAACACCACGTGCGGGTATTGCGTGCGAATGTGGTCGCACACTGCTTGCAGCTGTGATTCTGCGCCAACGGCAGCGAAGTAGGCAATTTGTGGCTTGAAGGCACACACGGTGTCGGCGGTTGCGTCAACAATGTCGATACAAAACTTTTGAATACCGAGTGGGTCATTCTTCAGGTGTGCAGGAAGCTTGGCAAGGTCGGGGTCTAGCCCTACACAGAGTGCTGAATCAGATTTCGCCCAAGCGGCACTGAGTTTTGAATAAAACGACATGTTGCAGTTTCAATCGGCAATCGAGATGGCACCAGTTGGGCAGAGTTCTTCAGCGGCAGTTACTTGCGCGCGAAGTTCTTCGCCTGGTTCTTCTTGAAGAATATGCAACATTCCATCGTCGCGAATTTCAAACACTGTTGGTGCTTGGTGCACGCATCCACCTGTTGACGCGCACACATCGAAATCTACGGTTATGCGCATGCCTCAACAGTAGTTGAAGGACTATTTATGTTTGCGAGTTGCCTCGTGGCGTTGAAACGCGCTGAGTACTGCACGAAGCGACGCTGTAATGGTGTTTGGGTCGATGCCCACGCCCCAGCGGTTGTGGCCACTGTCGTCGCCGGTTTCAACGTAGGCAACTGCGGTGGCTTGCGAACCTTGACCAAGTGCGTGCTCGGTGTAGTCCTTCACGTCGAGGTGCCCACTGAACTGACCACGAATGGCATGCACGAACGCATCGATGGGGCCGTTGCCCTTACCAATGAAGGTTTGTCGGGTGCCATTGATGTCGATTTGAGCGGAGATCTCGGTATGACCTGAGACCGACTCACTCTTCAGTTCGTGACTGACCAAGTTGTACGAAGGGAATTCAGGCAAGTATTCGTGTTTGAACGCGTCCCACAACATCATCGGACTAATTTCGGTTCCCGAGTCTTCGGTGATGTGTTGAATGTTCTGCGAGAACTCAATTTGCAATCGACGAGGCAGGTCGAAACCGTGTTCGGCCTTCATGATGTACGCAACGCCACCCTTGCCCGACTGGCTGTTCACGCGAACAACAGATTCGTATGTTCGGCCAACATGCTTTGGGTCAAGCGGCAAGTAGGGAACACCCCATTGGTCGTAGTTGTCGGAAAGAGCTTCAAAGCCCTTCTTGATGGCGTCTTGATGGCTGCCCGAAAATGCCGTGTACACCAAGTCACCAACATATGGCTGGCGCTCTGGAACAGGAAGGCGATTGCAATACTCGGCATCGCGACGTAATGCATCAATGTCGGTGATGTCGAGTTCTGGGTCTATGCCATTTACAAACAAGTTCATAGCCAACGTAATGAGGTCGACGTTGCCTGTGCGCTCGCCGTTGCCGAACAACGTTCCTTCAACGCGATCTGCTCCTGCCATCACGCCAAATTCGGCAGCTGCAACTGCACATCCGCGGTCGTTGTGCGGGTGCAGTGAAATAATCACCGTGTCGCGTTTGGCAATAGTGCGAATGAACCATTCGATGACGTCGCCGTAGACATTTGGTGTGTAGCACTCAACTGTTGCTGGCAAGTTCAAAATAAGTTTCTTGCTGCTGTTCGGTTGAATAACTGCCATTACCGCTTCGCAAATTTCAATTGCAAACTCTGGTTCGGTCAGCGTAAAACTTTCTGGTGAATACTCGTATCGAACATCGGTTCCTGGAAGCAGGTGCTCCAAGTCTTTGCACAACTGCGCAGCCTTCACCGCAATGTCAATTACGCCTTGCTTTTCGAGTCCGAACACCACACGGCGTTGCAGAGGGTTGGTGGAGTTGTAGAAGTGCACGATTGCACGCTTCACACCCTTCAAGCACTCGTATGTGCGCTTCAATAAGTCTTCGCGGCACTGCACTAATACTTGAATGGTGACATCGTCTGGAATGAGATCTTGCTCAATGAGCAAGCGAACGAAATCGAAATCTGGCTGCGATGCAGATGGGAAGCCAACTTCAATTTCCTTAAAACCCATTTTCACGAGCGTGTTGAACATGCGCAGCTTGCGCTCTGGGTCCATTGGGTCGATGAGCGCTTGATTGCCGTCGCGAAGGTCGACTGAGCACCACAGCGGTGCCTTGGTGGTGACGTTGTTTGGCCACGTGCGGTCCTTCAATACCACCGGGATAAACGGTGTGTACTTTTCGAATGGCATCTTTTTTGGAGTTACGGGCTTTGGGGCCATGTTGCGTTTCTTTCTCGGTAATGAAAAAACCCCCTGACCTTTCGGTTCAGAGGGTTTCGGCGACAGCGGATATGGGGCTGGCGCCGTTATGTAAGTAGAAGGTCCAAAACTTGCGATTGCATGATGAAACCAGCCTAGCGGTGGTTCTAGCGGGGTGTTGGACTCAGAAAGTTGGCGAACTGCCAAGGGTCTGAGTGGTCCAACAGGCTGTCATCGTTGCCGAATCCTGGGAAAGGATCGAAGCGCTCGGACAGTGGGGTCCAGTCGGCAGCTGCCGAATGAATTGGGCCAATGTACGGGCTTGTCCATTCCAGAAGTTCGCGCCATGGCAAATCGTCGGGCACACATACGCCAGCAGTTGGGTAGGTGAGCAACCAACGAACCGCTGCAACAACCGAGCCACCAACTTGCAACGTGGTTGCACTTTGACCAGGAAGAATGCTGCGCGCTTGGTCGATATCGAGCAACGAACCTGTCCACCACGACTTGTAGTCGTGACCCATCAACAAAACGCCGAGCTCGTCGCGACCGCTAATGATTTCGTTGTTCAAAATGCGCTCGCGGTCTTGCATCTTCCAATTGCGCATGCGAAGTTCCAACACGCTGTCGATTGCGGCATCGGATGGGTGGTATGCGTAGTGCACAGTTGGTCGATATGCATCGGTGCCGTCAGCATTTTTCACCGTGAGGTGTTTGCACATGGTGTATGACTCGCCGTGGCGAATCACCATGCCAAAGTTTTGTCCACTTGGCACCCAGCTGCGCACCCACGTTTCCATTCCAGGTTGTGCAATGCAGATTTGGTTACGCGGACCATCGTCATGATGTTCGTGTGCATTTTTTGGCATCCACTTTTCGTGTGTGCCCCAACCAAGCTCCGCTGGAGCAATGCCCTCTTCGTAGAAACCTTCAACTGACCATGTGTTGCAGAACTCGTTGACTTCTTTTGGCTTGTTGGTAATTTGCGTGTCGCGTTCGGCAATGTGAATGACTTTGGTGCCGGTGAGTTGCGCAAGCACATTGAACTGCTCGGCTTCAAGGGCAGCCTGCAAACCAGCAGCACGACTTCCTGCTTTGCCATCTTTCAGCAAAGCAGTCGTGATGTCGACGAGTGCGCGCTTCACCAAGTGGCTGACCATGCCTGGGTTTGCACCGTGTTCGACAACTGCCGACGGTCCGTTGTTCGAACCCCAGCGCTCGATCATCTTGCGCATTTCTTGATGGCGCACATACAGCGTGCGATCTTGCGGGGTGGTGGTCTGCATGTCGTGATACGGGTCCCACAACTCCACTGAAGTGTTCAGATAGCGAACGCCGTGATCGCGACACCATTCAATGATGGTTGGACCATCAATGTTCCAGGCGAGGTCGAGCAAAATGTCACCATTGCCAACACGTGCGCTGAGGAATGAATCAAGGTTTTCGCGAGTCACGCCGTCTAGTTCGTAACTCACACCCATTGCTAAAACATCGGCAACACGATGGCGATTGTCTCGGGTGTCAACAATGGTGATGGTTTTTGGATCAAATTTCAGATCGCGAATCATCAATGGAATCGCACATTGCGCAACAGATCCACAGCCAAGCACCAAGGTGCGTTTTGGATGTTGGAATGTTGCTGAAGCTGGTGCGTTCACTTCGACGCAGTCGGCGACATCTGGTCACCTGCATCGATTGCGCTCAGCATTGTTTGCAGCGTTGCTTCAAAAACTGTTTCTGAAGGAATGAGTAACTGCTGCCAGTCGTAGGCAATTCCTTTACGACCCGTAAAGGTTGGCTCGATACTGGTGTGGCGATTCTCCAGGAATGATTCCTCGGACTTGAAATTGTCGATTGGCATGAGCACCTCCTTAGGGTCGTGATATACAGAATTTTGACTTTATAAGTTTTTGACGGCGTTGCATACTATTTCTGACCATCTCTTTGGCGCTCGGAGATGGTTGGTAGCGTGACAGCACTCGTGACGACGCCTCAGAACAACTCCAAGCCGGCAACCACGGTGACCACACCAACTGGGTTCGCCGACCTAGGAGTACCTGCCAACATCGACGCAGGGCTTGCTGCAGCGGGCTTTGCTGGCCCTTTCGCCATTCAAACAGAGGCAATTCCTGTAGCGCTTGCTGGCCACGATGTGTGCGGACGCGCTCGCACAGGCTCGGGCAAGACGCTCGCTTTCGGTGTGCCGATGATGTCAAAAATTTCTTCACCAGCTGCCTCTGGAAAGCCACACGGCCTGGTGCTGGTGCCAACACGCGAGCTGGCCCTGCAGGTTTCTGAAGTGCTCGGGCCAATTGGTAAAGAGTGTGGCATTCGCGTGCTTGCTGTTTACGGTGGCGCCGACAGGCACAAGCAAGTGGTCGACATTGAACAAGGTGTGGAAATTATTGTCGCAACACCATTGCGCCTCATTGACCTCATGAAGTCAAACGAGTGCGACCTCAGTGCAATTCAAGTTGTGGCAATTGACGAAGCTGACCGCATGGCGGATGAAGGTTTCATGCCACAAGTGGAGTGGATTATGCGGCACGTCACCGGCGAGCATCAAACCATGTTGTTCTCGGCAACGCTGGATGGCCAAGTAGGCAACTTGGTGAAGCGTTACATGAAAGACCCGAAAGAAATATCTATTGACTCACCAACCGACACTGTTGGAACGATGCGCCATTTGTTCTTGGCAATTCACCACATGGATAAAGATCGCGTAATAGCCAACATCGCTGCAGCGCATGGTCAAACCGTGGTGTTCTGCGACACGAAGCGCGTGTGCGACAAAGTTGCTGAAGCGCTGCAGAAGCTTGGTGCGAATGCATCGGCATTGCATGGTGACATGCCGCAGAATGCACGCGAAAAAGCATTAAGCAAGTTTGAAAAAAATGAACTAAAGATTTTGGTCGCAACCGATGTTGCAGCCCGCGGAATTGACATTGACGATGTTGCAGTAGTGATTCACTACGTGCCACCACTAGATGTGAAGACGTACTTGCATCGCTCTGGCCGCACAGCGCGTGCTGGCCGTGATGGTTGGGCAGTAACGCTTGCCGAGTACAACCAGCACACCACGTGCCGAATTATTCAACGAGGCCTGCGGCTCGAGCCGCAAGCCCCGATTGAAGTGTTTTCAAACGACGCGCGATTGCGCGACTTGTTTACGTTTTTAACTGCGTAGTTAGCGCTGGTTTAGCCAGGCGGGGCGGGACGTCTCGAAACTCGAGATTGCGTCGCCTTTCGTCATGGTGATGCCAACGTCGTCGAGGCCGCGGATGAAGCGGTCCTGCGTTGATGCATCCATGTCGAACTTTTCGGTAATGCCCGCGCTTGGAATTTCGACAGTCAAGCGCTGCATATCAATAGTGATTTCAGCAGTTGCATCGGCTTCAAGGATTTCCCAAATGCGATTGACCGTTGGCTCCGACAACACCACGGGAACGAGACCGTTCTTCGTGCAGTTGTTGCGGAAGATGTCGGAAAAGCTTGGTGCAATGACCGCGTTGAACCCACCTTGCAGAATTGCCCACACCGCGTGCTCGCGTGATGAACCAACTCCAAAACTTGGGCCTGCAACCAAAATGGATGCGCCTGCATAACGCTCGTCGTTCAATACGAAATTACGATCGTCACGCCAAGTAGAGAACAATCCCTTTTCGAAACCTGTGCGCTCAACACGCTTCAACCATTCGGCTGGAATGATTTGGTCGGTATCGACGTCGGAGCGCTTCAGTGGAACGCCGCGACCAGTAATGATGCTGACGGCTTTCATGCCAAGTCTCCTGGGGTAGCGAAGTGGCCGGCAACTGCAGTAGCAGCGGCAACTTCTGGCGAAACGAGGTGAGTGCGACCACCACGGCCTTGGCGGCCTTCGAAGTTGCGGTTGCTGGTGCTCGCTGCGCGCTCACCAGGTGCAAGTTTGTCGGGGTTCATGGCCAAACACATGGAGCAACCAGGCTCACGCCAGTCGATTCCTGCAGCAATGAAAATTTTGTCGAGGCCTTCGGCTTCGGCTTGCTTCGCTTTCGCGGCTTGCCTTGCGGCTTGCCTTGCGGCTTGCCTTGCGGCTTTCACGGCTTCGGCTTTCGCTTCGGCTTCGGCTTTCGCTTCGGCTTCGGCTTCGGCTTTCGCAGTCTTTTCTGCGAGCGACTCCCAGGATGCTAACCATGAGCCGACCATACGCACGGCTTCCCCGTCGTCCCTCAAAAGGGCGGTGACAAGGTCAACAATTGACACCCCTGAAAGGTTCAAGGCAGTGCGGATTGAATCCGCAATATCTTGAGCCGTCATTTTTGATAGTAAGACGGCTTCTTCTGCCTTTTGCCTGTCCGCGGCTTCTTTGGCCTTCGCTTCCCTTTTGATAGCGGCTTCTTTCGCGGCTTCTTTCTCTTCTTCTTTGGCGTCTTTGGTTGCCTTGATCCAGTATTCCCCCTCCCCGTCTTTGTAAGCCTTGGGAAGGGCATCAAAATGCAAAGTGAAGCCTTCACGACGCAAGGCTGAGCGAATCGCGTCGCTTATCGGCTTCCATGCCTTGCCAATAGCGGTAGTACGTTCTTTCTTTTCCTCTTTCTTGGCCAAGGCATAATCACCTTGCGCTATGCCATACAA
>JBEGJW010000066.1:0-7218 GCA_041184445.1 Actinomycetota bacterium
CTTCGCCAAATGTGCACACAGTTGCCGTGGACGGAACATTTGATGATTGCCAAGACTTGGTGAAGGCGATGTTTAACGATGCGCCGTTCCGCGAAGCCAACAGTTTGTCTGCCGTGAACTCCATTAACTGGGCTCGTGTAATGGCCCAAACGGTGTATTACTTCACGGCTTTGGAATCCCTTGGTCGCTCTGCTTCGTTCAGCGTGCCTACGGGAAACTTCGGCAATGTGTTGGCAGGTTGGATTGCAAAGCAAATGGGCGCCGACATTGAAAAACTCATTGTCGGTTCAAACAGCAACGACATTCTGACGCGTTTTTTTGAAACGCACAGCATGGACATGGTGCCTGTTGTGCCAACGCTGAGCCCAAGTATGGACATTCAAATTTCGTCCAACTTCGAGCGCTTGTTATTTGACATGAATGACCGCGATGGCGCTGTGACAACCGAGCAGCTGAACCGATTCCGTCAAACAGGAAAGATGTCTGTAGAACCAGATCAGTTTGCGAAGTGGATTGCACCAACGTTCCGCGCACATCGCGCGAATGATGAAGAAACGCTTGCAGTAATGAAGCGTGTTTATGGCGAAAGTGGAATGTTGGTCGACCCACATACTGCAGTCGGCATTGCTTCTGCTGAAGCGTGTGCTGAACCTGGCGTTCCCACTATCACCCTTGCAACTGCACATCCAGCGAAGTTTCCCGACGCAGTGAAGAAGGCAACTGGGGTGCATCCTGCGTTGCCTGAACATGTTGCCGACTTGTTTGATCGCGAAGAGCGCATTGTGAATTTGCCAAATGACTTGCAAGCAATTGAGGCTTTCGTAGCCTCATGCCACTAACGGGCGGCTGCGCGAAGTTGCCACATGCCCAGAGAGGGGCTATGGTGGAAGTCGGCTCGGAATCCCGAGCAAAGCCCCCGCACTCAGCGTCGCTAGTTTCGCGTTACGCAGTTGCGGTTGTTAGGGCAACTCACTTTGTCGTGAACGCCCGTTAAACCTGAAAGTAGGACCTTGTGGCCAGTGGAGCCCTTGAACAATCAGCACTTGAAGCAAAAGACCGCGAACAACTTGTTGCCATTGCAGGCGCACTTGGCGTGAAGTCGGCTTCCCGTGCCAAAAAAGCAGAACTCATCGAGATGATTCTCGAGCAGACAAAGCCAACAGAAGTTGCACCAAAGCCAGCAAAAAAAGTTGAGGCACCGAAAGCTGAAAAGCCAGCAGCACAGCCAACAGCATCTGCTGGTCCAGCGCTTGGCGCCGACGGCGAACCGCTTGCCGATTGGGAAATTGAATTAGCTGAACATGAAGGAACACCAGTTGCGCCAGATGCACGCCGTGCAAGTGAACAGGATCGTGGCGACCGCAATGGCAATAACAACAATCGTCATAACAACCCTCGTCACAACAACAACCGCAATAACCATGATCGTGGTGACCGCAATAACGATCGTGGTGAGCGCGACAACAATCGCACTGATGGAGGCGGCTTCGGGAACAACCGCAATCGCAATCGTCGTCGCCGTGGCAAAGGCCCGCGCGATGAGGGCCCACAGGGCAATGATCGTTACGAAACATTTGAGCCAGAGAACACAGAACCATTGAGTACCGAGCCAGTAAAGGTGTCGGGCTACGTGGACTTGCGCGACGAGGGCTACGGCTTCTTGCGCGTGAATGGCTATTTGCCAAGTCGCGAAGATTCATACATTTCAGTTCGCCTTACACGCCAATACGGCTTGCGTAAGGGTGACCATATTTCCGGAATGTCGAAGCCTGCTGGTCGTAATGAAAAGAACCCAGCAATGCTCGACGTTGAAACCATTAACAACGTTGCTGCAGACAAAGTGAAGAATCGTCCACGATTCGAAGATCTCACGCCATTGTTCCCAGACTCCCGATTGGGTCTCGAAAATGCTGCAGACCCAAACAACATGACTGCACGCATCATCGACCTCATCGCACCAATTGGAAAGGGACAACGCGGAATTATCGTGTCGCCTCCAAAGGCCGGTAAGACCACGGTCATGAAGACGATTGCAACGAGTATCGAAAAGAATCACCCAGAAGTGAAACTGATCGTGTTGCTCATTGACGAACGCCCTGAAGAAGTAACTGACATGCGCCGCACGGTGAAGGGCGAAGTAATTGCTTCAACGTTCGACCGACCATCGGAAGAGCACACGCACATTGCCGAACTCACCATTGAGAAGGCAAAGCGCATGGTGGAAATGGGCGAAGACGTCGTCATCATTTTGGACGGCATTACACGTTTGTCACGCGCATACAACTTGGCTGCACCTGCGACCGGGCGAATCATGTCGGGTGGTATCGATGCTGGTGCGCTGTACCCACCAAAGAAATTCTTTGGTGCTGCTCGCAACGTTGAAGAGGGCGGCAGCTTGACCATTTTGGCCACGGCGCTTGTTGAAACGAATAGCCGCATGGACGATGCCATCTTTGAAGAATTCAAAGGAACGGGCAACATGGAACTTCGCCTCGACCGCAAAGTTGCAGAACGCCGTATCTATCCAGCAATCGATGTTGATGCTTCAAGCACTCGTCACGAAGAGTTGCTCTTCGAGCGCAAGCAATTGCAGATGGTGTGGAAGTTACGTCGAGTTCTTAGCGGACTTGCTGCAGACGGAAACGCTGCACCTGGCCTTGAGTTGTTGATTGATCGCTTGAAGACATTCAAGAACAACGACGACTTCTTGAACGAAATCGCCAAGCAGCCAACCGCGTAAGTGTCTGACGCTCGCCTTCGCATGGCGGCGTCGCAATGCGGCGCCGATACCGCTTCATTCGAATCGGTTGAGTTTCCATTTGGGCATGCCGCAATTAGTGGCAAGCAAGGGTGGATCTATGTCGCCGAGCAACATTCACGTGCGCTGAGCCCGGCTCTGCTGTGGGCAGGTAAAAACGGCATTGAATCGCTCAATGTGTTGAGCGAAATTGACGCCGACGTACTTGCGCGCCGCGCGCCGCTTTTCAATTTCGACATCACAGTGTGGAGTGTGAGCAATGGTCAGGTGTTGCGTGCTTCTGCTGCACAGCCTCTTGCACAAGTCTCGGTTCCAGATTCGCATGAGCGACTAGCGCTGATGATTGAAACGTCTGGTGCCGATGTGGTGCGTGAGCACGGCCTATTAACGGGCGAAGTGATGGGCCTTGAAGTTTGCCGCGTGTTAAATGAAGACGAAGGTGATGGAGCACGGCTGGAAATTGGAGTCGGCGCACACGATCGTGAAACATTTCAGTTAGTTCACGGTCGCAATGCAACGGTGGAATCACTTGCACGTGTGGTGGGAATAGTTCGTGAACATCGCAATGAAGGATCAGTTCCACACCCATTAAACCGTCTTGCGCCAGAGCGAATGCTGCGCCACCGAATTGTGTTGGCGCCAGAGTTGGTGGGTGCCCAACAACTTCAACCAGTTGAGCCACCGATCATCCGCATGAATGTAAAAGATGAAATGCCATGTGTTGCACTTGGTTCACTTCCGGGTGGAGATCCAGTAGTAGTGGTGTGCACAGCGTCGATTGATGTTGATGTAGTGGCGTTTGGTGCAGACGCTCGCTTGCGCACCTCGCCAGATGCTGAACTGTTCATTGCAACTCATGCAAACAATGTGACCCCTTCGCTGCATAAATTGGCGCAGTCATTGCGTAATCCAGCGCGTTTCGTTGAAGTTTCCCCAGTTCGCCGTTAATTAGCCCGTAGCCTAAGCATCGTGTTTGAACGTCTCTCCCAAATTGAAGCCGAATATGTGGCTCTTGAGGAAAGTCTTGGCACCGCAGAAGTTTTGAATGATCAGAACAAGTTGCGTGATGCTTCGCGCAGGTATAAGCAGCAAACGCCTCTGGTGCAGTGCATACGCGAGTACAAAGACGCGGAAGGCAATGCAGAAGCCGCACGTGAATTGATGGCCGACGCAAAAGGCGCTGAGCGCGAACAGCTGCAAGTTGAACTCGATGGTGCGGTAGCGCGCATTGCTGAACTTGAGGCCCAATTGAAGGTGTTGCTGCTTCCTGCAGACCCAAATGATGGCAAGAACATCATCGTGGAAATTCGCGGCGCAGAAGGCGGCGAAGAAGCAAACTTGTTTGCACACGACTTGTTCGACATGTACAGCGCATGGGCATTACGTAATGGCTGGTCGGTCGAAGTGATGTCACTTGACAAATCTCCTATGGGTGGAATCAACCAGGTGACCATGTTGTTCAAGGGTGACACCGTGTGGACGCGTATGCGTTTTGAAGGCGGACCACACCGCGTGCAACGTGTTCCAGTAACCGAAGCACAAGGCCGAATTCATACTTCGTCTGCAACCGTCATGGTGATGCCAGAGGCAGAAGAAGTAGACGTGTCTATTGACGAAAAAGATTTACAGATCGATGTGTATCGCGCCAGTGGTCCGGGTGGTCAGGGCGTAAACACCACCGACTCCGCAGTGCGTATTACTCACAAACCTTCGGGAATTGTGGTTGCCATGCAGGACGAGCGTTCGCAATTGCAGAACCGATTGCGCGCAATGACGGTGTTGCGTTCACGTCTGTTGAAGCAGCGTGAAGAAGAGCAAGCAGAAAAAATGTCAGCAGAGCGGAAGGCGCAAGTTGGCAAGGGTGGGCGTGGCGAAAAGATTCGCACCTACAACTTCAAAGAAAATCGCATCACCGACCACCGAATTGGTTTCACTCTGTATCAGTTGCAAGATTTCCTGGCGGGTAACGTCGACCCAGTCGTGGATGCGTTAACTACGCAATTCCAGATTGAGCAGTTGGCGGGCGCCGCAAACGACTAAACGAATCATGACACCCGAAGACGCGGTGACATGGAGCGAGATGCTCGCTGAAACAACCGAGCAACTTGGCGATGCAAACGAGGCACGCTGGCTTTGCGAGCACGCAAGCGGACTAGATGGTGCAGAGTTTCGTCAGTCGCAACATGAGTTTGTGACCTCTGCGATGGCGAAGCAATTGCACGACATGGTTCGCCGACGTTTGGTCGGGGAGCCACTGCAGTATGTGATGAAGCGATGGGCGTTCCGGCACTTAGATGTTCTTGTGGATCAGCGAGTGCTTATTCCAAGGCCAGAAACCGAACTGTTGGTTGACGTTGGTTTGACAATTGCCACTGAACGATTGAAGCACGTAGAGCGCCCGTTAAACATTGTTGATTTGGGTACGGGAAGTGGAGTGATTGGGCTATCGATGGCGCACGAACTGCCACTTGGCAAAACCAATGTGTGGCTGACCGATCAATCAAGCGATGCGCTCGATGTTGCACGCGGAAACTTGGTTGGTGTTGGTCAAAAAGGTGGTGGGGTTCGGCTTGCACTCGGCAGTTGGTGGAACGCACTCGATACATCGCTAAAAGGTGCAATTGACATTGCTTTATGCAACCCTCCGTATATTGCTCATAACGATGACGAGGTTGCAACCGACGTGCACAAGTGGGAACCGCACTCTGCTTTGTATGCGGGTGATAACGGACTTGCAGATATTCGAGAAGTAATTAGTGGTGCACCAACCTGGCTTGCGAACAATGGTTGGTTGGCGCTTGAAATTGGCTATCGACAGGGCGACGAAGTGCGTGCGCTGTTTGAAAATGCTGGACTCGTAAACATTGATATTCGACTTGACCTGGCCGGCAAAGACCGAATCGCGTTAGCGCAACGACAAACTGCGTCGTAAAAAATCCAACTGGTGGAGCAGCAGGTTTTCTGCAACAACTTCTTGCGGTGTCATGTGAGTGACACCAACCAATGGTAAAAACTCATGCGGCTTTCCAGCGTGCAATAACGCAGTGGTGAGATCTAGCGAATGTGCTGCCAACACGTTGTCGTCGGCAAGGCCATGAATGATGAGCAGCGGACGAGTGAGATTTTTTGCGTCATGCAACAGTGAAGAGTTGATATACGGCTGTTGGTCGTGTGCAGGGTTTCCCAAATATCGCTCGGTGTAGAACGTGTCGTACAGCTTCCATTCGGTAACTGGAGCGCCGGCTACTGCAGCATGAAAATGTTGTGGTGCCCGAATAACGGCAAGCGCAGCTAGGTAGCCACCAAAACTCCATCCACGAATTGCTACTCGCGAAGTGTCTGCACACGGGGCAATTTCTTTCAAATGCGCAAGCACATCAATTTGATCATCGAGCACAGTGGTCGCCAGGTCGTGATACACCTCGCGTTCCCATTCGCTTCCGCGTCCTGGTGTGCCGCTTCCGTCGGCAATGACGACGCAGAAACCCTGATTAGCAAACCATTGAGCAGCAGTAAACGCCATGCTGCTTGAAACTACGCGTTGTGCGTGAGGACCGCCGTAAGGGTCGAACAATACGGGAAGCGCCGAACCGTCGTGATTCTCGGGCAGCACGATTGCGGTGCTGATGTTTCGTTTGCCCACGCGGTGAAACGAAACATTGACGCTGAGCAGTGATTGTTCAGCGTTATTCAGCAATTCGTGGTGATTGTTCACCAATGTTCGCGAACGTGGGTGCTGCATGGTCGCGCTGCGAACCACGATGGTGTCGCCACCAGTGGCAACAGAATGGATGCCATCGTCATGGGTGAGTTGAGTCAATTCATGAGTTGCATTGTTCACGGTCCATGCGTGCAGAACATGTGGTTGATCAATGGGATTTCCAGAAAACGTCACATATTCGGCATTTGCGCTTACGATTCCGCGCACCTGAATATGGGGTGGAGTGATTGCTGTGTTGTTCAGCAGAATTGCGCGTGCGCCATTGCGTTCGCCACACCACAACAAGTTGTTTTCGGCAATGAGTGACGGGCCACCAGCAACGAGTTCAACCCATTTGTCATCACGTTCTACATGCAGCGATTCTGTTTCGCCGGTGGTGGTGTGCACCATTCGAATGTCGAGCAACTTTTGGTCACGCGACATTACTGAAATGACTAGTCCTGACTTGTTCCACTGCACAGATGTCAGATACTCGAATGTTGCTGCGTCCCAGACAATGTCGGTTGAACGTGCTTCTAGGTCGATGACATGCAACGAAGTACGTGCATTGCTCGTTCCTGCAAATGGATACCTGCGAGTTTGCGGTTCAACTGTTGGTTGTGATGGGTCGGCAATGGTGATGAGTTCAATTGGGGAGTTGTCTACGCGTTCCACAACGAGAGCATCACTATTCGGCGACCACCAGTAGCCACGTTGCCGATTCATTTCCTCTGCGGCCACAAACTCGGCAACACCCCAT
>JBEGJW010000067.1:0-7034 GCA_041184445.1 Actinomycetota bacterium
CGTTTGCAGATTCAGGGGCACGACGTGCAGGTCAGCGTCACCCAAACCGCACCGCACGACTTTGTGCTGCGCATGGGTGAGGTGCAACACAGCATCACCGCTGTGCGCGTGACGCGGCATGAGGCGCGCTTTGTGCTCGACCGCGTGATGCAAGGGGTGTCGTTCGAGCGTGAGGGCCATCATCTGTGGCTGCTGCACCAGGGGCAGCCGTATGAGGTGTTGGACCGCACCCGCATGGCCAGTGCACGCCAGGGTGAGACGGGCGGTGACGGCAAAGTGCGCGCCACCATGAATGGCCGTGTGGTGGCCATTGCGGTGGCGGTGGCAAGCGCGATTGGAGAAATTCTGTTTCCCATTGCCCAAGCACTCGTTGGGTTGGGCGGATGGGTGCAGTGGCGTGTAATTGGTGTGGCTCTTGTCGTGGCATTGTTCAACTTGTTACTTGCTCCGTTATTGATTCCGGTGGTTCGTTGGACGCTTAAAGAAACTTTGGTTGGGTAGCACGAGCGATGCCTCCAAATAACCAGTCGCGCCGATTGCTTTCACTTGGCATCGTGGCGTTGGTGCTGATGGGAACGTTGACCGCGCGCATGTGGTTTTTGCAAGCCGTGAAAGCAGAAACGAATGAACAGATTGTGCTTTCTGTGCGCACTAGGACCATTCGTTTATACCCAGAACGAGGCAGAATTTTTGACGTTAAGGGACGAGTAGTTGCCGACAATAAGCGCGTGCTAACCGCCACGATTGATCGACAAGTAATTCGTGATCCTGAGGATCGACTGTTGATGTTTCAGAGACTGTCTGGACCATTGCAAATTTCGGTTGAAGGATTGTTTAAGCGCTATGAAGACAAACGGTTCGGGCCACTTGAAGCACTGCCGCTAAAGGAGGATATTTCTGAAGAGACTGCTCAGTTTTTGGTGGAGCGGTCGGAGGACTACCCAGGCATTTACATTCGTGAAGATTGGAAACGTAATTATCCCTATGGGGCAATTGGTAGTCATGTCATTGGCTATATGGGCGCGATTTTGGAAAAGAATCTTGCGTACTACAGGTCGATCGGGTACGACCCCAATGAACGCGTCGGTGGCTACGGAGTTGAGCAGTCCTATGAAACCATTCTTCGTGGCACGCCTGGTTACGTGCGTTATGAGGTAAATGCTCAGGGAAAGTTGTTGCGCCTTGAGGAGCGTGTTGAACCCATAGTTGGCAATGACATCGTGTTGTCGGTTGACATGGAGATGCAGCAATTTGCCGAACAAGCCTTGGAAACGCAACTGGCAATGCGACGAAGAGTTGAAGCAGGAATTGTCAAACTTGAAGATGGCACGCCAGACCCAGCGCATCCTGAACCGATGTATTACAAAGCTCCTGCGGGTTCGGTTGTGATGTTGAATCAAGACAACGGCCAAGTTTTGGCTATGGCTTCGTATCCACGCTTTGACTCCCGCTGGTTTACAGCTGGAGTGTCTACAGAGAAGTTCGCTCAGGTGTTTCCAAAATCGGACGACCCAGACTTGTCAATTCTTGTGAATCGTGCAGTCTCCGGCCGGTACAACTTGGGTTCTTCATTTAAACCATTTGTTGCTTACGCCGCATTGGATACGGGTCAATTGCCGGGTGGCGCTGAATACAAATACCAAGACTTGGGCTCGTACAAACTTGAAAGTATTCCCAATGGTCGCTGTCAAGATGGTGTGAAGTGTGTGTTCCGTAATGCAATTTGTGCGTCAACAGGTTCGCCATGTCAATACGGACCAGTAAATGTGGAGAGCGCCCTAGCGGTATCGAGTGATGCTTTCTTCTACAAAATTGGCGAACAGATATTGACAGAACGTGGTTATCAACCAATTTTAGAAAATGAGGTTCGAAAATTTGGTTTCGGCTCACCAACGAATATTGACTTGCCCTATGAATACGCAGGAACAATTCCTAATAAAGCTTTGAAGAAGCGCATGGCTGATATCGGTGCAATTTCAAAAGAGTCAGGAAAGGCGTACTACGTAGGCGACCAAATTTTGTTTGCCATTGGGCAAGGTTTACTGTCGGCTACGCCAATTCAGGTGGCGACTGCTTATGGAGTACTCGGTAACGGCGGCAATCTGATGCAGCCTCATGTTGTGAAGGCAATCCTGACGCCTGGTACACCAGACATCAAACCTGGTATCGCCAACATTGGATTCCTCAATATCCCTGACTCTTCGCAGGTGGTTGAGCGTTTTGACGATAAAGCGCCAATAAGTACTTTGGACATGACGGAGGACCGTCGAGACCCGATTGTTCGTGGTTTGCAACGAGTGATACGTGGCCCAGGCGTTAACTTCGGTTCGTACCACAAGACCACTGGCGAGCTGTTGTTCCGCGGTTACCCATATGCAGAACTGCCGATTGCAGGTAAGACCGGAACGGCGCAGGGCTTTGGCAACTTGCCATGGAATGACTCGTCGGCATTTGGTGCACTGAGTTTGAGCCCACGACCGGAATACAAGTATGCAGCTTTTGCATACTTGGAAAAGTCGGGTTACGGATCACAGGCGGCGGCGCCGGTGGTGAAGTGCATGTACATAGCACTCGCTGGTAAATATCGATTTGATCCAGTGAACGCAGCAGATCCGCTTAATACAAATAGCAATCTTGCTGCGCAACCAACGTATTTGCGTAATCCTTCGTGCCTAGTAAGTGGTCGTTCAGAAAGTCGCGATTGATGGATTTTTCAATGATCAATCGCGTGCTTCCACGCAAGACGTCCTCTGGGCCGCTTGGTTTACGAGGAAGCTACGCCGATCCAATTCGTAACATTGATTGGATTCTGTTGGGCGCTGTAATCGCGCAGGTGATTATTGGTTTGTTCACGGTGTTCAGTGCAACACGTCAACGACTGATTGATCAGAACATGGACGTGTATGTATACGTGCAGCGCCAAGTGTTCTTCATCATTATTGCTGCGGCGGTAATGACGGTAGTGATGTCGCTTGGTCACGATTGGTTCCGTGCGCAAAGTGGTTTTCTCTATGGCGGCGTGTTGTTGTTGTTGATCATGGTGCTTGGAGCTGGCGCGGTTACTGGTGGCGCGCGGTTGGCATTTGACTTTGGTCCCTTTTCGGTGCAGCCAGCAGAGTTGGCAAAGCCAGTACTGCTGATTTTGGTGTCGAGTTATTTGAGCGAATCGGTTCCCGACAAAATTGATTGGCATCACTTTGTGATGACTTTGTACATCGTGCTCATTCCGTGTGGATTGATTTTGATGCAACCCGACCTTGGCTCAGCTTCAGTGATCTTGGCTGGCGTTGCTGGAGTGCTGTATATCGGTAATGCACGTCGCCGTTACTTGGCGCTCATCGGTGGAATGTTCATTGCAACCGCACTTGGTCTTATGGCAGCAGTTTCCAGCTTGCGGTATCAGGGCGACCGATTCATTGCGTGGTTCTTGCAGAACTCCAACAATAAAGATTTAGAAAAGATCGTGTTGCAAGTGCGCTATGCAAAGCGCGCAGTGTCAACAGGCGGATTCTTTGGAAAGGGTTACCTGCATGGACCGCTGACAAATGGAAAGTACGTGCCCGTGCAATTTACGGACTTTCCATTTTCTGCAATCGGCGAACAGTTCGGCATGGTTGGGGGAGCAGTCGTACTCGGAATTTTCGGTGTGATTCTGTGGCGTATTTGGCGAACGGCACAAATGGCCCGCGATCGGTTCAGCTTCTTCTTGGCAAGCGGCGCGTTCACCATGGTGGTGTGGCAGGTGTTCCAAAACATTGGTATGACTCTTGGGGTGACCCCAGTGAGTGGTTTGCCGCTGCCGTTCATCTCGTATGGCGGCTCACACCTCATCAGTTCGGCCATCCTCATTGGCTTGGTCCAGAGCATTCACATGCGGAGGCTGTAGGAAGGCCTACCCCAATGGGGTAGCCTGAAAGTCACGGAAGGGCGTTTTGCCCCTCCCAAGGTCGATCACGCGATAGCGATTCGAGCCCGGCATGCGACACCTCGTTGCGGCTGGTTGAAGCGCTGGACCGCGACGATATTGCACAGTGTGGGCAACGATGCCGCGTTGGTGCGATATCCAATACAGGAAACGAGCAAGCACAATGAGTGAAATGAGCGCAGGGGTTCCAACCCCCGAGCAGCCACAGGGCGACGCACCACAGACTGGTCAACCACGTACTCCTGGAACTCCGGGCGGTGTGAAAAAGCGCCGACGCGGAAAGCGTGGCGGGCGTAACCGCAATAAAACACGTGTTGAAGGTGCGACGCCAGGTCAATCCTCAACGCCTCGAACACCACGCCAAGCGCCAGTCGTTCAAGACATTGAGCTTCCAGATCCGCCACGCGAGGGCAAGATGGCAAGTCCTGAAGCTGCAGATGCTGCATTGGTTCGCAAACCACAAATTGGTGATACGCGACCAGCACCTGCCGGAGGCGCTGCAGCCGCAAAACCTGCTGCCGCAACAGCCGACACCGAACCCAAGCCAAAGAGCCGCAATCGTCGTGGTGGTAAGCGTGGTGGTCGCAATCGTCGAAAGTCATCTGATCGCAGCGGCGACAATTCAGTTGTCGGCACCGACGCAGAGTTGATTGAGCGTCGACGCGGAAAAGAGCGCAACGGCAAAGCGGTTGGTCGCTACATGATGTGCGTGCAAGTGCGTGAAGAATTCACTCAAGTTGCCATGCTCGAAGGACGCAGCTTGATTGAACATTACGTTTCGCGTCCAGCCGATGATGAAACTCAAATTCACGGCAACATCTATTTGGGTCGTGTGCAAAACGTATTGCCTGGAATGGAAGCGGCATTCGTCGACATCGGTACGCAGAAAAATGCTGTGTTATATCGCGGCGATGTGCAATTCGATAAAGACGACGTGGTGGAGCAAGGTCCAGACCCGCGCATTGAGCAGGTACTGAAGTCGCGTCAAATGATTTTGTGCCAAGTTACGAAGAACCCAATTGCTGCCAAGGGCGGTCGACTGACACAAGAAGTGTCGTTGCCTGGTCGTTTCGTTGTGCTCATTCCAGACTCGCGTACGTACGGAATTTCGAAGCGTTTGCCAGAAGGCGAGCGTCGTCGTTTGCGCGGAATTCTTGATCGCATTAAGCCAGAGCAGCACGGAATTATCGTGCGTACTGCAGCAGAGAACGCAACTGAACACGAGCTCACTACAGACCTCACTCGCTTGATTGAGCAATGGAATGAAATTCGTGCCAAGGCAGAGAAGGCAACTTCACCAACATTGCTGTATCGCGAACCGCCACTTGCAGTGCGAGTGATTCGCGAGGAGTTCAGTAGCGACTATCGCGGCATTGTGATTGACGACGCAGCATTATTCGAAGAGGTGCGCGACTACATCGGCGCGTTCAACCCTGAGTTTGCCGATCGCATCGAACTGTACGACGCCGAAAAAGAAGGCTTGCCATTATTCGAGCAACATCGTGTGCATGAGCAACTGCGTAAAGCGCTTGATCGAAAAGTGTGGTTGCCATCTGGTGGTTCGCTGATCATCGAGCACACCGAAGCGCTCACGGTCATCGACGTGAACACCGGAAAAAATGTTGGCAAGTCCAACCTTGAAGAAACCGTGTTTCACAACAACCTTGAAGCAGCAGACGAGATTGCTCGCCAGTTGCGCCTGCGTGACATCGGCGGAATTATTGTGATCGACTTCATCGACATGGAAATTCGCGAGAACCGTCGCAAGGTGCTTGAAGCCTTTAAAGATGCTCTGTCGCGCGATAAAACACGCACACAGGTATTTGAGATTTCCGAGCTTGGCTTGGTGGAAATGACTAGAAAGCGTATTGGCGAGGGGTTATTGACTAACTTCGCCGATCCGTGTGTGACCTGTGAGGGTCGCGGGGTCATGATCGACTTGTCAATGTTGGATTAAGCAGAGTTGGGAAGCCCGATAGTTCAGGGGTAGAGTAGGAGACCGTTATGTACGCAGTAATCGCAACCGGAGGAAAGCAGGAGAAAGTCGCACAGGGCCAACAGGTCCATGTGGAACTTCTCAATGCAGCAGATGGCGCTGAGGTGAAATTCACCCCAGTGCTCCTCGTCGACGGCGCGACTGTGTTGTCAACACCTGGCGAATTGGCCAAGGCAACAGTCACTGCAAAAGTTGTTGGTAAGGCTGCTGGTCCAAAGATCGACGGCTTCACCTATAAGCGCCGCACTAACCAGCGCCGTCGCTTCGGACATCGTCAAAAGTATTCGGTGATTGAAATCACCAGCATCGCGAAAGGCTGAAACATGTCAAAGACCAAGGGTGGCGGTTCTACACGTAACGGTCGCGATTCAAACGCGCAACGACTCGGTGTCAAAGTATTTGACGGCACCAAGATCACCGCAGGAACAATTCTCATTCGTCAGCGCGGCACCAAAGTGCACCCTGGCAAAAACGTTGGCATTGGTAAAGACGACACCTTGTTCGCTCTTGCACCCGGCAGCGTGAAGTTTGGCGAACGTCGTGGCCGCAAGGTTGTTGACGTTCTTCCAGCTGTTTAAGTATCAGACTTACTGAGTAGCAACTCGTTCCAGCAATGGAATGAAATCTGCAAATTGTCCTGAAACAATGTTTTCAACCTTTGCTAGGTCATCCCAAGTACGGATATTGATCGCATCTTCGAAGTATTCACTTTGTGAAAACTCTGCTATTTCGATAGCGCCCATCGGGCCACCTTGTAACTCGAGGCTTCTTCGAGAGCCTTCTGAAAGCTCGGCTTCGTACGAAGGAATGACAGAACACAGATACCGCTTGGCCTGAACGTGGAATGCAATTGGTTGAGTTACGTTTGGCCCGAAAGTTGACGACAAGAAGTTTGCTCCTGAGTTCTCGTGTAGATTGTCTTGTGAAAAATCTGCGTTTCCGTTGTTGCCTCGCAATTGCAGCAAATGCCCAACATCGTGCAGTAACGCAGCCGCAACCAGTGCGTCTGACGCGTTTTCCCGTTGTGCAAGCAACGCGCATTGCAGAGCATGTTCAGTTTGTGAAATGTTTTCGTCGTATTTTTCAGAACCGTAAATTTCGAATAGTTTTATG
>JBEGJW010000068.1:0-7204 GCA_041184445.1 Actinomycetota bacterium
GTTCACCATTGCGTCGGGCAAAATTCCCTCTTCGCGATATTGCTCAACTGCAACTTTGTCGCGGCGCTTCGACAGTTTCTTGCGCTGTTCGTTCACCAGCACGGGTACGTGTGCCCACACTGGCGGCGTGTGGCCCAAAGCGTCCCACAGCATTTGCTGCTTTGGTGTATTTGGAAGATGCTCTTCTGCTCGAACCACGTGCGTGATGTTCATGGTGATGTCATCAACCACATTGGCAATCAGAAACACTGGTGTTCCATTGCCACGCAACAACACAAAGTCTTCAATTGTTGAGTTCTCGAATTCCACTGCCCCGCGAACGGTGTCGTTCACAATGGTCTTTCCTTCAGGAACCCGGAATCGCAAAACATGACCAGGACCAGGACCCAGCTTTCGGTCGCGCGAAAAGCCGTCGTAACCATTTAGGCCGGCTGCTTTAGCTCGTTCCTGAATTTGCTCGGTGGTCTGGTCGCAGTAATCGAACAACTTGTGAGCCGCAGCGACATGCTCCGCTGCATACGTGGACTGGAAATATGGCCCTTCAAAATGCGGGTCGTTGCTGTCAATGCCAATCCACGCAAGTGCATCAATAATTCCCTGAGTCCACTGTGGTTCGTTTCGGGATTCGTCGGTGTCTTCAATGCGAAGCACAAAGGTGCCGTTGTTCTTCAATGCAAGCAGCCAGTTATACAACGCGGTGCGTGCACCGCCTACGTGGAAATAGCCGGTTGGTGATGGCGCGAAACGATAGCGAGGAGTAGCAGACATGTGCTTTCAGGCTATCTGAGCAAAGCACTCACCCTGAGCGAACACTAAGTTGTGGCACATGACAATTGGAACTCAAGTCAATGTGTACGGCGAACCAATCGAAACATGTTGCACTTCTCCAATGACGGGTTGGTACCGCACTGGATGTTGTGAGACTGGCGGAGACGACACCGGCGTGCACACGGTGTGCGCAGTAATGACCGATGAATTTCTTGCGTTCTCCAAGTCGCGTGGTAACGACTTGTCTACTCCAATGCCGCAATACGGTTTTGACGGACTGAAGGCCGGAGATCATTGGTGCCTGTGCGCATCGCGCTGGCAAGAAGCATTCGAAGCAGGAATGGCGCCAAAAGTGAACCTACGCGCAACACACGTACACACTCTCGAGTTCGTGAACCTTGCAGACTTAGAAAAGTTTGCGCTGTAGTTAAATAAATTCCATAGCGCGATGCGCGCCTGTTGGAAGTTGTACATCAATCGTGTCGTTTGGCGAAACAACTCCACTAGCCACCACAACTGCGAGCACGCCAACCGGTCGACGGTACGCCCCGTTTTCGTCCTTCTCACGCACTGCAGCAAGCAATCCATCCTGAAAACCATTGAGCTGTTTGCACGGCGTGCGAATTCCCGTGAGTTCAATTGCGGCACCACTTGCAAACACCAACCGAGTTCCGTGAGGCAAAGACGTAAGTTGCACTCCACTTGTAGTGATGTTTTCGCCCATTGAGCCTCGCTCAACATTGAAACCTTCCAGGCGTAACTCCTCAATCAGTTCGCTTGCAATGAGGTGAACCTGGCGCAAGTTCGCCTTCTCTGGTTTCTTGCGGCGCAAGTACGAATGTTTCACCGTTGCGCCAGCGTGTGCATCACCCTTTACCCCAACTCCGGAAACAAGCTCTATTGAATGTTGTGCTTGCTTTGTGAATGTGTGTTCTGGCGAGAGATGAACGCCGACTACAGAAGTTGGCATGAACTACGCGCCCGTAAGTGCACGCCACGACATCGGTGTGCTGGCGGTGAGCTGTTCGATGGAAAGCTGGTACGTCGTTTCAGGAACAAGCCCTGTTATTTCGCGAACTTCATAATACGAATGCGCAGCATCAGCAACTCCTGAAAACAATTCTTTGCGACGAGCCAATAGATCTGCTGGCACAGTGTCGACAAGCCATCCCCAAATGGTGAGTGCAAACGTGAGGTCATGCATTACTGGCGCGCGACCGTACATCGACGACCTGCGTAGTGCGATGCCAATTGACCCGCGAATGGCGTCGTCTACCGACTCGCCTGCTTGCACCTTGATCTTGTTTCGCGCAACACGCGCAAGGGTGAGAATGTAGCCCTGGTCTGGACCTTGATTGCCCAAGCTCGCACCACGCGGCTGCTTGCCCTCTATTTCTCCAGGGCGACCCGGAGACCATGGCGCCGGAACATGCAAAGGCGATTCATACGAGCGCGGCGTTTGAGTTGCACTTACTGGAGCAAATTTTGGAGCAGCCATACTCCTGCGAGCCTACTTGGAATGCAGTAGCCCGTAGATGAGTGACTCTTCGAGTGCGCGCCACGATGCTTCAATGATGTTTGACGACACGCCGATTGTGGTCCAATTGCGCTCTCCGTCAGACGCGTCCAGCAATACGCGAGTTACCGCACCAGTTGCCGATCCCGAGTCCAAAATACGCACCTTGTAGTCAGTCAAATGCACACGGGAGAGTTGAGGGAACTTTTCTAAAAGCGCAGCACGAAGTGCGGTGTCGATTGCGTTAACTGGACCGTTACCTTCCGCAGTGCACACTTCGCGATGTTCGCCTATCCACACTTTCACTGTTGCTTCGGTCGTGAAAGTTCCAGCCGACGATTCATCGGTGATCACTCGCATTGATTCGACGTTAAAGAAACTCTGTTTCCATCCGGTTGCACGACGCATCAACAGCTCAAGCGACGCATCTGCTGCTTCGAAGTGGTAGCCCTCGTGCTCGAGTCGCTTCAAGTCGTCAATCACTTGGTTTACTGCAGGACCATCCATGGTCAATCCAAGTTCTTCTGCCTTCATGGTGATGGTTGCGCGGCCAGCCATTTCGCTCACCAGGAATCGCGTGCCGTTGCCTACAAGCTCTGGCGCAATGTGCTCGTAGGCATCTTTTGCGCGCGAGATTGCTGAAACATGCAACCCTGCCTTGTGGGCAAACGCAGACGAACCAACGTATGGGGCTTGCGGATTTAACGGACGATTAAGCACCTCGGCAACGAAATTGCTGACCGTGGTTAGGCGCTCAAGCCTTCCTTCTGGCAAACATTCGAAGTCCATCTTCAATTGCAAGTTTGGAATAACTGTTGTCAGGTTGGTGTTACCGGTGCGCTCGCCAAGACCGTTCAGCGTTCCCTGCACATGGCGCGCTCCGCTTTGCACTGCTGCAAGCGAGTTGGCAACTGCACATCCCGTGTCGTCATGGCAGTGAATGCCAATAGTCGCATCGTCACCGATGTGCTTCTTCACTTCGCCAACAATGTGCAACACGTCGTTCGGCAGTGACCCACCGTTCGTATCACACAGCACGAGGTGCGTTGCTCCACCGATGATTGCGGCCTCAAGCACACGCAGTGAAAACTCTGGATTTGACTTGAATCCGTCGAAGAAATGTTCCATGTCTACGAGCACTCGGCGATCGTTAGCCGTGAGGTACTTCACTGAATCAGCCACCATCGCAACACCTTCATCAAGCGTTGTTTGCAGTGCGTGCTCAACGTGGTAGTCCCATGCTTTAGCAACAATGCACACAGCAGAAGTTTGCGCTTCAATCAAATTTCGCAGTGTTGCGTCATCGTCAACTTTGCCAAGTGGTCGTCGCGTTGAGCCAAAGGCCACTAATGCTGAAGTAGTAAACGTCAACTCCTTTTTTGCACGCGCGAAGAATTCAATGTCCTTTGGGTTCGCTCCAGGCCAGCCACCTTCAATGAAATGCACGCCTAAGTAATCCAGTTGTTCCGCGATGCGCAGCTTGTCTTCAACGCTCGCCGAGACGCCTTCCACTTGCATGCCGTCGCGCAATGTGGTGTCGAACACTTCTACAAGTTGTTGCTTTGTCATCTGTTGCTCTTCTCTACTGTCGAATTTTGGGGATTAAAAAAGCCGCCCGTTTGGGCGGCTTGGGCGTACGTCGGGTGACGCACGCCTATCGAATAATGATGATCGCAATGCTGGATGTGTTGGCTCCGAAATGATTCACGGCTCCAGTCTGACGCACGAAATGGCGTTCGCCAACCTGTGCCCCATGAACCTGTGGGGATACCTGTGGATAAAGCCGTGCGGACGATATTCCGCATGTGGAAAGGGCTGTGGATGAACCTGGGGGAAAACCCCTCCAAGTCACCTTCGTGTAATACGAAGGTTGTTATTTCACGTATTCGAGCCAGTCGACATAGCGCGGGTCTTGCCCACGCACAGCCTTGGCATACGTTGCAGCGATTGCTCGGGTTATTGGCCCTGGGCATGGAACTGGTCGGTCATCAACCGAACTGACCGAGCCAACTTCTGCTGCAGTTCCGCAAGCAAAGATTTCTTCGGCAATATACAAATCGCTGCGTGCAATGTTGTCCACGCGAACTTCGTAACCCAAATCGCGAGCAATGCGGGTAACGCTGTTTTGCGTAATTCCCTCAAGCGCACCAGCTGATGTTGGTGGAGTCAAAATAATTCCGTTGCGCACGACGAACAGGTTCTCGCCTGTGCACTCTGCAACTAAACCGTTTGGTGCAAGCATGATGGCTTCGTCATAGCCGGCCTTCAGCGCTTCAACTTTGGCGAGCGATGAGTTCACGTAGTTGCCAACAGTTTTTGCTGCAGGTGGCATGGTGTTGTGATCGTGGCGGGTCCATGAAGAAATCTTCATGCGCACGCCCTTTTCAACTGCATCGTCACCCAAATATGCACCCCATGGCCAACACGCAATGGCGACGTCTGTCTTGCATGGTGTGGTGTTCAATCCCATTTCGCCGTATCCGTAATACGCAAGCGGACGTACGTAACAAGCAGGTAATCCGGTCGATGCAACGGTGTCCTTTACGGCTTGAACAAGTTCTTCAAGCGAGTACGGCATTGGCATTGCCAAAATCTTTGCCGAGTTAATGAATCGTTGCATGTGCTCTGTAAGTCGGAACACCGCAGGACCCTTGTCGGTTTCGTATGCGCGAATACCTTCGAACACACCAGTGCCGTAATGCAGCGTGTGCGTAAGCACATGAACTTGTGCCTTGTCCCAATCAACAAGCGTTCCGTTCATCCAAATCTTTGGTGTCGTGGTAATTGGCATTGCTTCCCCTTAATTAAAAATGTTGATAAAACTTAGCGTTACTTGGCTGCTACTCGGGCTGCAATTTCATCGCCAATTTGCGAAGTTGAGCCCACACTTGGCTTTTCACAGGCTGCGCGCAACGTGGCTGCCCCTGCGTGTTCGCCCAGGAATTCCAGCATGTGCGCAGCCGAAAGAATGGCGGCAACCGGGTTTGCCTTGCCTGTGCCAACGATGTCTGGTGCCGAGCCGTGTACAGGTTCGAACATCGATGGTCCAGTGCGCTTTGGGTTCAGGTTTGCCGAAGATGCAACACCAATTCCACCGCTCACTGCTCCACCAAGGTCGGTCAAAATGTCGCCGAACAAGTTGTCAGTCACAATCACGTCGTAACGCTGCGGGTCTTGAACGAAATAAATACACGCAGCATCCACATGGTTGTACGCAGTTCCAACTTGCGGGAACTCTTCGGCAACTTTGTTAAATGTGCGTTGCCACAAATCGCCAGCAAAAGTGAGCACGTTTGTTTTGTGTACCAATGTCAGGTGCTTGCGTTCACGTTGTGCAGCAAGTTCAAATGCGTAACGCACACAACGCTCAACGCCATGCGCGGTGTTCACACTGCCCTGTGTTGCCACTTCATAAGGTGTGCCCTTGCGCAACACTCCACCTTCACCAACGTATGGTCCTTCTGTGTTTTCGCGAATCACCACAAAGTCGTGTGACTGCGTATGTCCTGGCGCAATGCCGGCGAATGGACGCTGATTGATGTACAAGTCCAATTCAAAACGCATCTTCAATAACAAGCCGCGCTCAATTACTCCTGGTGGTACCGCAGGTGTACCTACAGCACCCAACAAGATGGCATCAAACTTGCGAAGCTCGGCAAGTGTTGCGTCTGATAACACTTCTCCATCGCGCAAGTAACGAGCACCGCCAAGGTCGAAACTTGTGGTTTCTAATTCAATTCCTGCGGCCTTCACCACCTTCAACGCTTCAGTCGTGACCTCTGGTCCAATTCCGTCGCCGCCGATAACTGCAACGCGATGAGCATGTGATGATTTCGCAGACATAGTGATGCTCTATCGTAGGGTGGATTTTGCGCAGATAGCCTTTGGGCGTATGGCTAAGCACCAACTCTCGAAGTCCACGTATGACCGCATAAAGGCCGAATTTGACGACCTCACTACCCGCGGACGCATTGATGTGGCCAACAAAATTGAGCGTGCTCGCGAACTGGGCGACCTCAAGGAAAATGGCGACTACCACGCGGCGAAAGACGAACAAGGCCATATGGAAGGTCGCATTCGCCAGATCGAATCCATCCTTGAAGATTCTGAAGTGGTGTCTCCGGCTCCTGACGGCGTTGTTGGACTTGGATCAATCATTGCCATTGTTTACGAAGGCGACTCAGACAGCGATGCCGAGTCCTACCTCATTGGCCATGTTGAAGAACAGCCAGCCTCAAAAGATGTCAGTGTGATGAGCCCTTCGTCGCCACTTGGTTCTGCATTGCTCGGTGCCAAAGAAGGCGACATGGTTTCGTATGAAGCGCCAAATGGAATGCTCAAAGTAAAAGTGTTGTCCGCAAAGTCTCAGAAATAGTTCGGAGATTATGACGCTTCCTCCCGGTCGCTTGATCGACATACCTGGTCGCGGTCAAACATTTATTCGTGAAGTTCAAGGCCCAGATAATGCGCCAACACTCATTCTGTTGCACGGCTGGACAGCAACTGCCGACCTGAATTGGTTTACATGTTTTGAAGAACTTGGCAAACACTTCAATGTCGTTGCGCTCGACCATCGTGGTCACGGACAGGGAATTCGCTCGCGCAGTTCGTTTCGACTTGAAGACTGCGCAGACGATGTCGTTGCACTTGCAGATGCACTCGGAATCAACACGTTCATACCCGTTGGGTATTCAATGGGCGGAACCATTGCGCAACTCATTTGGAAGCAACACGAACAACGCGTCAACGGATTGGTGTTGTGCAGCACGGCCCCAATTTTTGCGAAGTCACGTGAAGAACGTCTCGGGTTTCTCGGACTCACGGGGCTTGCAGCCATTGCTCGATTCACCCCTACGCAAACAGTTGACTGGATTACCGAGCAGGTGTACTTGCAACGCAAAGCCGAGGGATTAGACCAAT
>JBEGJW010000069.1:0-9755 GCA_041184445.1 Actinomycetota bacterium
ACCCGACAGCGTGATGTATGCCGTTTTGAAATCTGGGCCACCGAAACAAATATTTGTAGTCAACGGATCACCCGTGAGAATTTGCTCAAGCACTTCACCCTGTGGCGAAATAACGGTGATGCCAGCAGTCTGCAAACCGAGCGTTGCAACACACACGTTGCCGTCACCGTCAACTGCGAGTGAGTCAAACAACTGCACTCCTGGCAGTCCACACAAGCACACGGACGGATCAATTGGACTAAACGGCGCGGTCTCTCCCGGAGCAGTAATCGCTAGTTGGAACACACGACCCGTGTGAGTTTCTGCCCAGTACAGCGTGTTGCCATCTGGCGAAAGACCAATGCCGTTTGGTGAGTCTGTTGGAAACACCACTTCCTTAATCATTGAGCCGTCAATTTTTGCGTAATAGATGCCGCTCAAGTCTGCATGTCGACCGTGACGAATGCCGTGATCGGTAAACCACATGCCACCGTGCGCATCGAACACAATGTCGTTGGGTCCGCGCAACTTGTTGCCGTTGCATTCGGTGTATAGATCTTTCAGTTCACCGGTCTCCATGTCGAGGCGTTGAATGCGTCCACCGATGTAGTCGGCTTCAATCATTGGTCCCGGAAATGTGAGGCCAAGAAAATCAACTTCGCTAAAGGATCCACCGTTATTGCAAATGTATAAACCACAATCTGGTCCAAACGCAATTCCGTTTGGACCACCAGGAACATCGGCGATTTTTTCTTTCGTTCCGTCTGGCTTCACTCGCGTGATTTGTTTGCCAAACATTTCCACCAAGATCACGCTGCCATCGGGCATCGCAATTGGACCTTCAGGAAAACGGAGACCAGATGCAACTTCTGTAAATTCAGCCATGGGCAAACATTACGCCCTTTTGAGGTGCGAAATTACGGGGCTAGCTACCCATTTGGAGTTGCTCGAGTTCTTCAACGGTCATCAGCACTTCGCGAGGGCGTGAGCCTTCGCTTGGTCCCACGATGCCGCGAGATTCGAGCAAGTCCATAATGCGTCCAGCGCGAGCAAAGCCAATCTTCAGCTTGCGCTGCAACATTGAAGTGGAGCCCTGTGCGCTGCGCACCACCAAGTCCATTGCCTGACGCAACAGTTCGTCGTCATCGGCGTCTCCCGTAGTTCCGCCAAACAAACTGTCGCTGGCATTCCCGCCAGCGCCTTCGCCATCAACACCCGACACGTACACCACTTCAGGTGCTTGCCTACGCCAGTGAGCAACAACTTTACGAACTTCGCTTTCGTCCACCCAAGCAGACTGCACACGTTGTGCAACCGAGGTGTTTCCAGGCAACAACAACATGTCACCTTTACCAATCAGTTTTTCTGCACCTGGCTGATCAAGGATTACACGGCTATCAGTAAGGCTGGAAACTGCAAATGCCATACGAGCAGGGATGTTGGCCTTAATAACACCGGTGATGACGTTGACGCTTGGACGCTGCGTGGCAACGATGAGGTGAATACCAACTGCACGAGCCTTCTGAGCAATCCGCGTGATGCAGTCTTCAACGTCGCGTGCGGCAACCATCATGAGATCGTTCAACTCGTCAACCACAATCAAAATAAACGGCATGCGCTCGAACGACTTCTCGGCACCTTCTTCGCCTTCCAATTCGCCGCGGTCATATGCAGCGTTAAAACCGGTGATGTCGCGAAAGCCAGCTTCAACCAAGAGGTCGTAGCGACGTTCCATTTCTTTCACTGCCCAGCCCAGCGCATTTGCCGCCTTCTTTGGGTTGGTTACTGGAGGTGTAAGCAAGTGTGGCAGGCGTGCATATTGCGCCATTTCCACTTGCTTCGGGTCAATCAAGATCATGCGTACTTGTTCTGGTGTCGAACGCATGAGCACCGAAGTGATGATGCAGTTAATTGCACTCGATTTTCCAGCGCCAGTGGTACCTGCAACAAGCATGTGTGGCGTAGTGGAAATATTGAGAAACACTGAACGCCCTGCAATGTCTTTTCCAACACCTACGTCGAGTGGATGCATTGCTGCGCGAGCTTCTGTTGAAACCATGAGGTCGCCGAGTGAAACCAATTCGCGTTGTGCGTTTGGTACTTCAATACCAATAGCCGACTTACCAGGAATTGGCGCGAGAATTCGAACGTCGGTCGCAGCCATGGTGTACGCAATGTCTTTCGACAATGACGTCACCTTTGCAACCTTCACACCGCCACCGAGAGACAACTCGTAACGCGTAACAGTCGGGCCTCGTGTGTAGTCCACCAATTCAGTTTCTACGTTGTGTTCCTTCAACGCATTCACCAAAATTTCGCCGCGCTCTTCTGTGGCCTTCACGTCGGCTTTTTCGTGACGCGTAATGGTGAGTAAGTCAAGGTTCGGCAATGTCCACACGCTTGGCTTTGCGCCTGGGCCAAGAGGCATCTGTTGTGGCGCCGCTTTTTCAATCTTTGCCGCGGACGGATTTGCTGCAGAGGTAACAACCGGCTTGTCTTTCAACAGCGGCTTACGCGCACGACGCGGCTTTTCTTTTTCTTCCTCTTCCTCGTCGTCCTCTTCAACTTCTTCCTCTACTACGGCCTTGCGCTTGCGACGCTTTGGTGCTTCGTCAAGATCAATGTCGTAAAAAATTGGTTCGCCGTATTCATCGAATTCTTCTACCTCTTCGCCATCATCTTCTGACGAACGGAAGTTTTCAAGTGACACGCCGTTAGCCCACGCTTTAATGCGGCGATACAACTGTGCTGGCGAGTTGCCGGTAATGAGCAACACTGCGCAAAACATCACGGCAATAAGCACAATGACTGCAGCAAAACTGCCCATCAAACTTTGTAATGGTTCACCAACGATCCAACCGAACCAACCACCGGTGCGCGACACCGATGCGTTATCGAGTTCGCCAAACGACGTTCCCCAAATAATGTGCACGACTGCAAGAATTCCTACACACAACACCGTCCAGCCAAACGCAAGACGAATGCGATGCTGTAGCGACTTCCTGTTAATAGACGCAAAACCCGCAGCAATGATGACGACTGGCAAAACAAAACGGCCAACGCCAAGTAGCGACGAGAATGTGGTGTCGAGCAAACGACCGAGCGGGCCAGCAAATTCCACGTAGATCGAGATCGATAACAAAATGCCGAAACAGATGAGTGCTACCCCGCCGAATTCATGTCCGCGATCTGCAAGCACAGTTTTCAACACCGATTCGCGACGCTCGCGGCGGCGCGGCATGCGGAACGATTCGATCTCGTCTTCGTCTACGGGCGCGTGGCTACGCACGATCTTTGGGCGCACGCCTGAGCCCGATTTTGAGGCTGGGCGCGTGCGGGAAGACCCCTTCCGGGGCTGTGCGGCCATGCGTCAACAGTAGTGAGGGGGTACTGCCCCATTGAGGCATACCCCATATACCCCCTAGGAAAACCTTGTAGCACCTAGTGCTACGATTGGCTCATGTCAACAGTCATCACCCAACGCGAACTACGCAACGACAACGCCGACATTATGCGTCGACTTGATGAGGGCGAATCTTTCATCGTCACCAGCAACGGTCGACCAGTTGGTGAACTCAACCCACTTCATCGCCCCCGATTCGTGTCTTCCATTGCAGCTGCTGCCATGTTTGCTTCCGCTCCGCCAATTGATGCAAAGAAATTCCGTAAAGACATCGACTCAGTAATTGATCAAGGTATTTCACACGTGTCTAAATCCAAAGCCGTTCGAGGATTACTCGATACATCGGTTGTCATTGATCTTGAAAAAATAGATCGTGCTCAGCTTCCTGCTGAATTTGCAATCAGTGCAATCACCATGGCCGAGTTAGCTGCCGGACCTCACGCAACGAATGACACAGACGAACGTGCAAGGCGTCAAGAACGACTGCAGCGGGCAGAAGCATTGGTAGACCCGATTCCATTCGATACTGCATCATTTCGCGCATATGGCAGAATTTATGCAGCGGTACATTCTGCTGGACGCAAACCACGCGGAGCACGGCTCGCAGATTTGCTCATCGCAGCGACTGCTAGCGCTCACGACCTTGCTCTGTACACACGAAACCCAGATGACTTTAAAGGGCTTAGCCACATCATCAATGTGGTGACAATTTAGATTCTTAGATCTCCATCACGATTGGCACGATCATCGGACGGCGCTTCGTGCGCTCCGACACAAACTTGCCAGCCGCACGGCGCACTTCTTTTTCCAGTGCATCAATATCGCGAGTTCCGCCCTTCAGGGCTTTTTCCACTGCGCGTGCAACTGTTTCGCACGCCTCTTCTATGAGGTCTTCGGCTTCCGGTGCATACACCCATCCGCGCGTGATGATTTCTGGTCCAACCAGTACCTTGCCAGCTTCAACGTCAACAGTGACCACTGCAACTACCACACCTTCTTCGGCCAACACTTTGCGGTCGCGCAACACACCTTGACCAACATCGCCAACAATGCCGTCCACATACAACATGCCGGCAGGCACGCGCTCTTTACGCACGATTCCATCATCGGTAATTTCAATCACGTCGCCGTCTTCGCATAACACAATGTTGGATTCTGGAATACCCATGGTGCGGCCGTGGCGCGCGTTGGCAACCATGTGGTGATATTCACCATGAATTGGCACAAACCATTCAGGCTCGGTAATTGACAAATACATTTTCAAGTCTTCAGCTTGTGCGTGACCAGTTGCATGCACGTCAGCGATTCCGGAGTGCACAACGTCGGCACCGAGTCGAAGCAGCCCGTCGATAACGCGGTTTACGTTTCCTTCGTTGCCAGGAATTGCGTGGCTCGAGAAAATAACGGTGTCATCGTGGCCAATGGTGACGAATTTGTTGTCGCCGCGCGCAAGCAAACTGAGTGCTGCCATTGGCTCGCCTTGCGAGCCGGTGGAAATAACGCACACGCGTTCTGGCGGATAGTCGTCGATATCTTCAACATTGATGTACGACTTGTCGGGCAGTTTGATAATGCCCAAGTCGCGAGCCATACGAATGTTGTTGATCATGGAGCGACCAAGCGGGGCAACTACTCGCCCACTTTCAATTGCCGCATCAGCAATTTGCTGCACTCGGTGAATGTGGCTGGCGAAGCTTGCGGTAATGATGCGGCGTGTTTTGTGCTCAGCAAACAACTGGCGAAGTACAACACCAACCGACTTTTCCGAAGGAGCTGACCCACGCTCTTCTGCATTGGTGCTGTCCAACATGAGCAAGCGAACACCGTCGCCTGCAGCGAGTGCACCTAAGCGTGCCAAGTCGGTACGTCGATCGTCTACTGGTGTGAGGTCAATTTTGAAGTCGCCCGAGTGAATAATGACGCCCTGTGGTGTGTGCAACGCAATTGCATGTGCATATGGAACCGAGTGCGTTACCGGAATGAACTCAACATCGAATGGCCCAATGCGACGGCGCTCGTTGTCTTTCACCGCAATCATTTCGGTTTTGCCAAGCAACCCTGCTTCTTCAATTCGATTGCGTGCAAGACCAAGCGTTACCTGCGATCCATAAATTGGGAATGACATTTCGCGTAACAAGAACTGCAAGCCACCAACATGGTCTTCGTGTCCATGCGTTGCAACGCATGCTTCAATGCGATCTGCGTTTTCACGCAACCATGTGAAGTCTGGCAACACCAAGTCGATGCCGTGCATGTCGGCGTCTGGGAACATGAGTCCGCAGTCAATAAGCAACAAGCGATTGTCTTGCTCAATCACCATGCAGTTTCTGCCGATCTCGCCGAGACCGCCCAGGAAGATAACGCGAACTGGCGCTGCCATTAGTTGCTTGCTGCGCGAGCCGCGCGAAGGTTTTCGAGCACCTTCTTCGCACGATCTTCAAGACCAGCAGGTGGCGGACCCATTGGCAATCGCGCTTCACCAACTTCAAGACCAAGCAGGTTCATCATTACTTTGCTTGGCAACGGGTTCGGGTTGTCGTCCCCTGTTTCGTACATAAAGCTTTCAAGCAAGCGTGCATTCACGCGGCGCGCGCCTGCGGTGTCGCCCTTTTCCCACAGGTTGAACATCTCTTGATGATCTTGTGCACACCAGTGTGTTGCCACACCAATTACCCCAGTTGCACCAATCGACATGAATGGCAAAGTCAAAATGTCATCTCCGCTGTACAACTCGAAGCCTGCCGGTGCTTGACTCATGAGCACAGCAGATTCCGAAGGGCTACCCGCGGCATCTTTCACTGCAACTACGTTCTTCACTTCGCGCGCAAGCTTCAATAACAGAGGCGTTGAAATCTTTCGACCAGTTCGTACAGGAATGTCGTACAACACCACTGGAAGTTCAGTGCTTTCGCACACCGCCCGCATGTGCGCTTCGATACCCGCCTGCGAAGGACGGTTGTAATAAGGAGTAACAGCCAAAATTCCGGCGACACCCAACTTGCTGGCTTCCTTCGTCATGTGAATGGAATGCGCAGTGTCGTTCGACCCTGTTCCAGCAATGACGGGAATAGTGACGGCGCCAACAACGGCTTCAAACAAGCTCAGTTTTTCGGTGTCGGTAAGTACGGGTGATTCACCAGTGGTTCCGGCAACAACGAGTCCGTCATTGCCATTGTCTTGCAGCCATTTGGCCAAGCGACGAGCGCCATCCAAATTCAATGAGCCGTCCTTGTGGAACGGCGTAACCATTGCTGTAACTACACGCCCAAACCTTGCCATTTAAGAAAGACTAGTTGCCAGCAACCAGTTCGGACCCAAGTTCAAACTTGGTGAATTCTTCACCAGTGTCTTCATGTTCAAAGCGATGGCGTAGCCATTTGTCGTTGCGGTCAAGCAGACCAAGCTTCTTACAGTTCGGCACAATTTTGGCGAACAGCAACTGCTGGAAGAACGCACGAGTTGGGTCTTGCAAGACCAATGGAACGACGTCGCGAGGACGAACGCCCATGCGCTCCCAAACTTCTTGCTGCAAGAAGCGGTCGCGCATACGGATGCTTGCTTCGAATGCAAACTCTTGACGATCCTTCATTTCGGCATCCGACATTCCGTCGTATACCTCTTTAAGGCTGAGTACGCCGAAAGCCACGTGACGTGCTTCGTCGCTCATGACGTAGCGAAGCAACTTCTTCAACAACGGCTCTCCAGTGAGTTCGTGCATGTAACCAAATGCAGCAAGCGCAAGTCCTTCAACCATGATTTGCATTCCGAGGTACGTCATGTCCCAACGGCTATCGACAATGATGTCGTCAAGCAACAAACCCAAGTGAGCATTCACTGGGTACATGCCGCCAAGTTTTTCATTCAAGTACTTAGCGAACACTTCTACGTGACGAGCTTCGTCCATTACTTGTGTTGATGCGTACAACTTTGCGTCATACCAAGGAACGGTCTCCACAATTTTTGCCGTGCACACAAGCGCACCCTGTTCACCGTGCAAAAACTGCGACAACATCCAACGACGTCCTTCAATACCAAACTCCAACCATTCTTTGTCGCCCCATTTAGCAATTGGAGTGTCGGCGTAAAATGCTGGATCAATTCCTGCACCAATGGCTGCTTGGTCTGCGGCAATGGTGCGCTCAATATCAACTTCGGTTTCCCATGGAAGATCGGTTTCACCGTTCCACTGACCAGTCTTCGCTTTTTCATACAGCTTGCGTAGTGGCGGACGTGTCAACGTGTAGTCCCATGTGAAAATGGTTTCGCCACCACTCTTCACTGCATGCTCAACCGCATTTGGGTCGGTATTGGTCACACTAAGAATTGCCTCGATGTCATTGATCTGATCGCGGCCGATGATTTGTTCGTTGCTGTTATGCGTAACGGTCATAATTGTCAGCATATGACTCCACTTGCCCTCAACTAGTGTTGGGGCGCTGGCCAGGGCACCCGCTCGCCAGTCCCAACCGTAAGAAAGGCATATTTCATGCGTAAATCCCTCATCGGTCTGCTCGCAGTAGCAGGCCTCACCCTCTCGGCATGTGGCGGAAGCAGTTCTTCTTCTGACACCACTGCTGTTGCAGGAACCACTGGCAATGAGTGCACCACCGGCAAAACCCTTGCTGAAGGCAAACTCACCATTGGCACCGGCAACCCAGCATTTAGCCCATGGGTAGAAAACGACGCACCTGAAGCTGGCGAAGGTTTCGAAGCAGCAGTTGCATACGCAGTTGCAAAGCAACTCGGATTCTCCACCGAAAACGTTTCATGGGTTCGCACAAGTTTCGACGAAGCAATTCAGCCAGGTGCAAAGAGCTTCGACTTCAACTTGCAGCAGTACTCCATCACCGACGAGCGCAAGCAAACTGTTTCGTTCAGTGATCCGTACTACACCACCAACCAAGCAATTGTTGGTTACGCAGACTCAGCTGCAGCAAGCGCAACAACCGTTGCCGAGTTGCAAGGTTTGAAGTTTGGTGTGCAATCAGGAACCACCAGCTTGGAGTTCTTGAACACCGTGGTGAAGCCAACAAACGAGCCATATGTATACGACGACAACGCAGCCGCAAAGGCAGCGCTTGAAGCGAAGCAGATTGACGCAATCGTTGTTGACTTGCCAACCGCGTTCTACATTTCGGCAGTTGAAATTGAAGGCACCAAAGTTATTGGTCAGTTCCCTGCAGGCGAAGGCACAGCAGCAGATCAATTCGGAATGGTGTTCGACCTTGGTAACCCACTTGTTGACTGTGTCAACGTTGCACTTACTGCATTGAAGGATTCGGGCGAGCTCGCAACTATTGAGCAGACCTGGTTGTCCGACAAGACCAGCGCACCAGTAATTAGCCTCGGCTGATTTCGCGTTAGGTAAAACGTACGCAACTACAAACTGAACGAAAAGAGTTTGAACGACGGCAGCGCCGGCGTAGCAATACCATTGCTGCGTTGAGCACTGCCGTCGTTGTTGCGCTCGTCGTGTTTTTGGTTCCGCGCATGCCGCGCTGGGACCGCGTGAAGAAATCTTTCTTCGACTGGGAACGTCTCACCGATTCATTTCCGCACTTACTTAAAGCATTTGTTCTTGACATCAAAATTTTCGCATGGACTACTCCAGCAATTTTGATTGCTGCAATCCTCATTGCCATCGCGCGCAGTACGCGCAACCCTGCACTCTTTCCAGTTCGCATTTTTGTTATTGCCTACACCGACATCATGCGCGGTGTACCCGTTATTTTGTGGATCTATCTCGTTGGTTTCGGTGTTCCAGGAATTGGCATGGACCGCCCGTGGAACTCGCCGCTCATTTGGGGTTCAGTAGCGCTTGGCATGACCTACAGCGCATACGTAGCCGAAGTGTTTCGTGCTGGTATTGAAAGCGTGCACGAAAGCCAACGTGCAGCTGCCCGCTCTCTTGGACTTTCCAGTTCGCAAACTATGCGCCACGTCATTTTGCCCCAAGCAATTCGTCGCGTGGTTCCGCCACTGATGAACGACATGGTGTCATTACAAAAAGACGTCGCTCTCGTCAGCCTGATTGGGCCCATTGAAATCCTGCGCCAGGCCGGCATTGATAAGGCCAAGTTTGCCAACTTCACACCGTTCATTGGTGCCGCGCTCATCTTCTTAGCCATCACTATTCCGCTCACCCGCTTTACCGACTACTTACTCACTCGCGAACGCGACCGCACGGGAGCATCCAAGGTTCGATGAGTAACAAACTGATTCTTAACGGAGTATCCAAGTCGTTCGGCACCAACCAAGTACTTAACGATGTTTCGCTAGCTATCAATGCAGGCGAAGTGATTTCCTTTATCGGCGCCAGCGGCTCGGGCAAAACCACGCTGCTTCGTTGCATCAACTTGCTCGAACAAATTGA
>JBEGJW010000070.1:0-10718 GCA_041184445.1 Actinomycetota bacterium
TTCTTTAAGCGTCCAACGAACCACCGGAATCAATAACGGAGCAAGCAACAAGTTAAATATGGCCACGAATAGCGCCACCCCGATCACGCGCCATTGCACCCAACCGCCCAACCCAACAAGTGCTTGCGCAATCGGAAAGAGAATTTCGCCAATTGCACTCGCCACTGCCACAGCAATCGCTTTGTTCCACCAGCTTGAATCACGAACGAAATATGGAAATGCACCGGCAATAAACGCAGTTGCCCCAAGCACTAAAGAAGCTAAACCGAGTGGAGTTGTCAGCACACAGTCATACATGAGACCAATGATTAATCCGGCGACTGCGCCAATTTCTGCCCCATACACAACACCGGCACACGATGCAAACAGCACCATGACCTGAACCATCACGCCAAACGGTCTCAAGTCATCGAAGATTGTGGTTTGAAATCCGAGTACAACCGAAGCGACAAGCACCAAACGCGTCCAGCGCGACGAAATAAATCGAATGAACCGGATGCTCACGGTATCACCTGTTCGGTGATTGGTTGATACAGCAAAATGCGCACGAACGACAGGTTGGTCAAGTCAGCAACAAGATTGATTTCCAATATTGGTCCTGCTGTTCCCAATCGATCGGTCACCTTCGACACTGTTCCAACAACAATGTCTGGCGGCGCAAGACTCAACGAGCCGCCCGAAGTCACAATCGGCGCGCCAGGAAGAATGGTGCCGAAGCGCTGTGCGCTATCAATGAATCGAACAATTGGCACTCTCGATGGCCCACGACCTTCAAGGATTCCTGTCTCGCGCACTGGCAATGCGCCATTCGATGGCACAGTCAAAGTTGGCGTTAGCGAAGGAACGCTCACCGTTACATTCACGGTGGTCAGCGGCATGGTGGTGGTTCCTGGTGTGAACCCTGGAATGTTTGACGTGACCTGTGATTTTGGAATCGTCGTTGTAGTGGTGGTGGTACTCGACGTCGATGCAGATGCTTCAGGGTCTTTAATTGGTGAAGATGCTTCTGGATTATTGATGACCTTCACCGACAATGCATATTCAGGATCAGTAATCAACATCACGATTGAACGTCGTGGAAACACTTTGGTGATTTTGCCAACAAGACCAGCAGCGTTCATAACAGGCATGCCAACCTTTACTCCGCTGTCACTGCCCTGGTTTATTTCAACGCTTTGCGAATAGTTAGAAGGTGAGTCTCCAATTACCTGCGCACTTACCGAGTTAATTCCCGCAAGTGTTGGCAAACCATTTAGCGCCAACAGTTCTTGCGACAATCGCACCGAAGCTGCGGCAGCCACAGCTGCTCCTTCTTGCTGCGCAATTTTCTCGCGAAGTAAATCGTTTTCTTTTGTCACTGCGTTGTAGTGCGTGATTCCATGCCATGCGTTGCTTACTGGTCGAGAAATAACGCGCGTAACCCCTTCAATCGGGCGAAAGAACACACCAAACGTGCCGCGCAATACCGAAGCAGAACCACTTCCCTGCAGGTCGAGGGTTACCAAAATGATTGAGGTCAGTGAAAGAAGCGCGATTGCTCTTTTTCGTCTCGCCGAAATTGCAGACACAATCGTGTACCAATACGACCTAGTCGAATGAGGTCTGTGTTGTCAGACCCTTCATCGCGTCAATGTTGTCCAGTGTCAATCCACATCCAAGCACCACCGAGTACAACGGTTCTGGCGCCAAATACGCATGAATGCCGGTGTCGTAGGTAACGCGTTCGCACAAACCAGCCAACAATGCTCCACCACCCGACAGCACCAAGCCGTGGCCAATAATGTCGGCAGCAAGTTCTGGCGGTGTTCGTTCAAGAGTGGTTTTAATTGCCGCAACAATCATGCCAACCGATTCATCGAGTGCAGCACGAACGTCTTCGCTCGTAATCACCTGCGTACGCGGAAGCCCTGTGTTTACGTCTCGGCCACCTACGTCTGCTGTGAGTTCTTCGGCTAGTGGCCATGCAGACCCAAGTTGCAATTTCACTTCTTCTGCAGTGTTCTCACCAATTTCAAGCGAAAACTCTTTGCGGAACATGGCCACAATTGCATCATTCAATTCGTCACCTGCAACGCGAGCCGAATGAGCAGTAACAATTCCGCCCATGGAAATAACTGCGACTTCAGTTGTTCCTCCACCAATGTCAACGATCAAGTTTGCACTTGGTAGGTGCACAGGAAGACCGGCGCCAATTGCTGCAGCCATCGGTTCTTCAATGATGTACACAGGCCTGCGCGCACCAGCGAACTCGGCTGCGTCTTGCACTGCGCGCTTTTCTACTCCCGTAATTTCGGAAGGAACACAAATGATCATGCGTGGTTTGTTCCACTTGCTGGTGTGCACTTTTTGAATGAAAAAGCGCAACATCTTTTCGCACACATCGAAGTCGGCAATGACACCATCTTTTAGTGGACGCACAAGGCGAATGTTTTGCGGAGCTCGTCCCCACATGCGCTTGGCCTCAAAACCAACGGCAACCAATTGACCGGTACGACTGTCTACTGCTGCGGTACTTGGCTCATTCAGAACGACGCCTTCACCTTTGACATACACCAACGTGTTTGCGGTACCCAGGTCGATGGCGATATCACGCCCCAACGAAAGTGAGCCTCCACCAGCCATGTATTAGGTCTCCTCAGCAGGCGACGAGCGCCTAACGCCTACAGGTTTGGGAAAAAGATACCAATTTCACGGGCTGCAGATGCTGCAGAGTCACTTCCGTGAATGAGGTTTTCGGTGAACAATGTGCCGTAATCGCCGCGAATCGTTCCTGGTGCTGCATTACGTGGGTTTGTCGCACCCATCATGTTGCGCAAAATTTCCCAGGTGTCTTCAGGACCTTCAACAACCATGGCCACAACTGGACCGCGCGACATGAATGACACGAGCTCGCCATAGAAACCTTTGCCCTTGTGCTCTTCGTAGTGGCGCTCCAAAATTGCTGCATCGAGTGTGCGCAACTCCATTGCGACAAGCTTGAGGCCTTTGGTCTCAAAACGGGAAACGATGCTGCCCACCAACTGGCGTTCAACTGCATCTGGTTTAAGGAGGACGAGGGTTCTGTTGCTCACGGGTTACAGGTTACGCCGTAAATAGGTGCGCGCACTACCTACTACATACAAAGATCCTGCAATCAATACGGCATCTTCGGCTCGCGAATCCTTGAGCGCTCGTGAACACGCCATTTCCACCGTGTCGCATACCACTACTTCATCGCATCCCATTGCACGTGCGCTCTGCGCAATTTCCTCGCCACTCATGCCTCTCGGCGAAGGCGCCGTGCAGCACACCACTAAGTCGAACTCATCTATCCGTAACGCTGAGAGCAACAGTTCGGGATCTCGACCAAGCAATTGCCCAACTACAGCAATACGACGACCCTCTGGAGAAAAATCGTCGAAGAATACTTGAGCACATACATCTGCACCCGCTGGGTTATGAGCACCATCCACAACAACAAGTGGTTGACGACCGAGCACTTCAAACCGTCCAGGCATTTCCACCATGGCAAAGCCTTCACGCACCACTTCAACATCAAGTTGCGCATCAAAAAATTCCTCTACAGCAACAAGAGCGATGCTTGCGTTATCGCCTTGATGCTGTCCGTGTAGAGGCAACATCAACTCTTGATACAGCGCACGTGGGGTACGCACGTCAAGTAATCGCCCACCTACTGCAAGTTCGTTGTCGGCACAATCGAAATCTTCATTGCGCTTCAGCAACTTTGCGGCAGGAGCATTTGCCCATACCGATTCCAAATCTGGATTGATGTCACCAATGACGAGCGAGCTGTGTTCTTTCGAAATCCCAACTTTTTCAAATGCAATATCGGCAAGTGTTGGGCCAGCAAACTCCATGTGGTCAAGTGCAATGTTGGTGATGACTGCAACTTCCGAGCGCACCACATTGGTGGCGTCCCAGCGTCCCAACATGCCCACTTCAATAACGGCAACATCAACTGCTTCGTCGGCAAAATGTCGAAATGCTGCAGCAGTCACAATTTCAAAATACGTAGGACGCACTCCCGAAATCACTTCGGCGTCTGCGATTGCTGCAACACACTCAGCAAACGCTTCCTGCGTAATTGGCACTCCATTACGAGAAATACGTTCGGTTAAATGCTCGAGGTGCGGGCTCGTGTAGGTACCCACATGCAAACCATGCGCCATCAACAACTTGGTGATGATCTGCGTTGTCGATCCCTTGCCGTTCGTTCCAGTCACGTGAATAACTGGGTAACTCAATTCTGGGTGCGCCATCACATCCATAAACGCCGAAATGTTGTCGAGCGAAGGAGATTCGACTCGCCCAGTTTTTTCGTAGCTTGCGTGTTCGTCTAAATAGACAAGCGCCTCGGCGTAATTCATAACGACGAGGTTAGGGCTATGAAGCAGCGCGACGTTGTCGGGCAACGCGCGTGGAACGAGGAACGATGGTTGGGTCAGCCTTGCTCACCACAGCATCTACGTCCACAATCACTTTCGCCACATCTGTACGGCCAGGCAATTCGTACATGGTGTTGAGCAATACTTCTTCAAGAATTGCGCGCAACCCACGGGCTCCGGTGCCGCGGTTCAGAGCCTGATCGGCAATTGCCACCATCGCATCAGGCGTAATTTCCAACTCAATGTCTTCAAACTCAAAGAACTTTTGGTATTGCTTAAGCAACGCGTTCTTTGGCTCGGTGAGAATTTGAATGAGCGCCTGCTTATCCAAGCTGTGCACTGCCCCAATCATTGGCAAGCGGCCAATGAATTCTGGAATCATGCCGAACTTTTGCAAATCTTCTGGCAGTACTTGCGCAAACAATTCACCTGGGTCTTTTTCGGCTTTGGAGCGAACGTTGGCATGGAATCCGACGCCCTTGTGTCCAATGCGCTGTTCGATAATGGAATCGAGACCTGCAAAGGCTCCACCAACAATGAACAACACATTGGTGGTGTCAATTTGAATGAATTCCTGATGCGGATGCTTGCGCCCACCCTGTGGTGGAACGGCCGCAACGGTGCCTTCAAGAATTTTGAGCAATGCTTGCTGAACGCCTTCGCCTGACACGTCTCGAGTAATTGATGGGTTTTCACTCTTACGAGCGACCTTGTCAATTTCGTCAATGTAGACAATGCCGGTTTCAGCACGAGCCACGTCGAAGTCTGCAGCTTGCAACAACTTCAACAAAATATTTTCAACGTCTTCACCCACATAACCAGCTTCTGTGAGCGCGGTTGCATCGGCAATGGCAAACGGAACATTGAGCAACTTGGCAAGCGTTTGTGCCATGTGCGTTTTGCCGCAACCGGTTGGACCAAGTAGCAAGATGTTGCTCTTTTGCAGTTCAACATCATCCTTGCGAGTGTTCGTCGACTTGTGCTTAATGCGTCGGTAGTGATTGAACACTGCCACCGCGAGCACCTTCTTCGCCTGGTCTTGCCCAACCACGTATTCATCGAGGAATGCACGAATATCACGCGGGATGGGGAGTTCTTCAACTCCTACCGTTGGAGTTTGTGTGAACTCCTCGTCAATGATTTCGTTACAGAGGTCAATACATTCGTCACAGATGTACACACCAGGACCTGCGATGAGCTTCTTCACTTGCTTCTGCGACTTTGCGCAGAACGAACACTTCACCAATTCTGCGGTGTCGCCAAACTTTGCCATGAGTAGTTAGTCGAGCCTCAGCGAATTGGACCGGAACGGTCGGTCATCGCACGAGTAGTAATGATTTCGTCAATGACGCCGTAGTCAAGTGCGGCTTGTGCCTCAAGCGTGAAGTCACGATCGGTGTCACCATGAATGCGCTCAATCGATTGTCCGGTGTGCTTCGACAAAATTTGCTCAAGCAATTCGCGCATGCGCAAAATTTCGCGTGCAGCTAGTTCCAAGTCGGTGACTTGCGAATAGCCAACCTGGCCATACGGCTGATGCAACAACACTCGTGCGTGCGGAAGCGCAAGACGCTTGCCCTTGGTGCCAGCAGCAAGCAGCACTGCAGCGGCCGAAGCAGCCTGACCCAAACAAATGGTGGCAATGTCGTTCTTGATGAACTGCATGGTGTCGTAAATTGCGAACAATGCCGTGATGTCTCCACCAGGACTATTGATATAGATGTTGATGTCTTTGTCAGGGTTCTCGCTCTCCAAGTGGATGAGCTGTGCACAGATCAAGTTTGCAATGGTGTCGTCAATTGGCGTGCCAAGGAAAATGATGTTTTCCTTCAACAACCGGCTGTACAAGTCGGACGTGCGCTCACCACGGCTAGTTGTTTCGGTGACACTCGGAATGTAGTAATTCCGCATCACATTGTTTTCACGCATGGTGCATCTCCTCAGGGCGAACCTTCTGGAGACGATGATAGTTGCGGGGGCTCACGCCCTTGCGTCAATTAGGTGTGGCACTTGCCCATTGCTCGCTAGAAATACGCGAGTTTCAGGCTTATTCGCCGTCTTCCTCACCAAACAAGGTGTCGGCGCTAATTGCATTGCCATCTGCGTCAACAAGGGTTGAATTGCGCAACAACCAGTCCACAGCCTTCGACTTGCGAATCTGTGCTTCAAGTTCTGCAATCGCATCGTTTTGCTCGTACAGCTTGCGCACCTGAGCCAACTTACGGCCAGCCTGCGTTGCAATACGGGAAAGTTCTGCTTCAAGATCGTCTGCGTCAGATTCAAAACCTTCGGCAAGTGCAACTGCACGCAATGCAAGATCGATCTTCACAGCCCAGTTGCTGACAACCATTGCTCAAGAGCAATGCCCTGGGCTTGAAACTGCTCAACCGTGCCACGAACACGCGACTGCAAGTCGCTGTTAACCATGGCTTCTGGCGAGTCAACTTCTACCAATTCGGCAAGTGCTGTTGTAGTGCGGTCTACGAACACGCCACGAGCCTGATTCAATTTCATATCTTCCAAGCGCTTACGCAAGGTGGACTTCCATGCGTCTACCGTGTCGAATTCTGCAACGTGGCTCGACACCCACTCATCGTTAAGTTCTTCGAGCACCATCTCTTGCACTTTCTTCACAACGACGGTCATCTCGGCATCTTGAGTAGTTCCGTTTGGTGCTTCGGTGTATTCCACCTTGTCGCCAACTTTTTTACCAATCAACTTGTCGTCGAAACTTGGTGACACCCAAGCCTTGCCAACTTCGTATGCCCAATCTTCAACATTGAGTCCTGGAACTGGTGCACCATCACGGACACCGCTGAGGTCGAGCGAAACATGATCGCCCTTTGCAATTGCGCGATCAACATCTTGGAGCTTGCCATGACGCGATTGCTCGCTGCGCACCGCATCGTCTACTTCGCTGTCCTTCACTTCAATGGATGGAAGCTCAACGCGCAAACCTTTGTAACCGCCAACCGTGATCACTGGTCGAACTTCACACGTTGCGTCAAAACCGACAACGCCTTCAACTTCACCCTTCGTCACTTCAATAGAAGGTGTCGCAATGAGGTCGATCTTGTGTTCACGCACTGCTTGCGAGAGGTATTCAGGCACTGCATCTTGAATGGCCTGCGAGCGTGCAGCTCCTGAGCCAATTTGTGCCTCAAGCAATTGGCGTGGTGCCTTGCCTTGGCGGAAGCCCGGAATGCGAACTTCTTGTGCGATTTTGCGGAATGCCTGGTCAATATTGCGGTCGAACTCGACCTCGTCAATTTCCACCGACACTTTGACTTTGTTGCCCTCGAGGGTCTCAATAATGGTTTTCACAGGGCGCAAAGTGTACCCTTTGCATTCGTGACAGCCTCGTGGAAGCCCCATGCACTCGCAACGCCCCATGAGGGCCAGATCAACCTGAAGATGGGCGACAAGGTCTCCCTCACCGCCGAAGTAGACGGACTTCCTATTGGAACTGAGGGCAAGGTCATCTTGGCCAATGGCTTCAACTGGCTTCGCTATCGCGTGCGTTTTACGAACGGAACCGAAATTGGCGATTTAGACCATCGCCACTTGCAACCGATAGGCAAAACTGCTCGTCGCTTGGCTCGCGCTGCAAAACGCGCATAAGTTTTCTCTCGCCTGTATTTCACTTGTCATCGCTAGGATGAACGAGTTAGCGGAGTGTGGCGCAGCTTGGTAGCGCATCTGGTTTGGGACCAGAGGGTCGCAGGTTCGAATCCTGTCACTCCGACCAGTTCATGAATACATCAGGCTCGTCTTCGATAGAGGCAATACGCGAGGCGAAGTACATCTCGTTTGTCTCCACTCGCAAAAACGGAACACCAGTTCCCACGCCTGTGTGGGTTGCACCGCTTCCTTATCTTGGACAAAACGTGTTCGGCTTCACCATCGATGCCAACGCCGGCAAAGCGAAACGTCTCGCGCACACCAACACGGTCACCGTGCAGCCATGCGATATTCGCGGCCGCATCGTTCAAGGCTCACCGATCGCAAGTGGAACCGCAGTTGTCGTTAGCGGCACGGAAGCCGAAAAAGTACGCGACGCGGTTGCCCACAAGTACGGGTTCACCTACAAAGTATTTTCGATTTACCTGTGGTTCTCCGAACATTTCGGCAGCCACAAAGACCAGCCTGAAACTGCTGTTGTTGTCACGCTGAAGGCGTAACTGTTAATTCGTAATTGAATACGAATCCACACGCGACGCCATTGCGCCAAGTACCTCAGTAATTGGTCGCACGCCAATACCCACCGTGTTGGGTACGTCGATATAACCATTTACTAATTCAAAAGGTGTGGTTACGTCTTGCGTGAAGTAACGCTTTGAAGCCGAAGTATCTCCAGGAAGTGTGAACCCAGGTAGCGCTGCTAGTGCCAGGTTGGCAGCACGGCCGATTCCGGTTTCCAACATTCCTCCGCACCACACGGGCACTCCGCGAGAAACGCACAAGTCGTGAATGCGCTTTGATTCCAAGTATCCGCCAACTCGACCTGGCTTGATGTTGATGATGGAACACGCGTTGATGTCGAGCGCGCCACGCGCAACGTCATACGAAGTGATGGACTCGTCTAAACAAATTGGCGTGCCAATGCGCTTACTCAACTCCACGTGCCCAACAATGTCTTCTTCGGGCAATGGTTGCTCAATAAGCAAGAGGTTGAATTCATCAAGCTTGGCCAAGTGAGCTGCATCGTCAACGGTGTATGCCGCATTCGCATCTACCTGCAACAACATGTCTGGGCCGAACGCTTCACGTACTGCACGCACACGATCAATGTCTAGGCCCGGCTCAATTTTCAATTTGATGCGCACGTAACCATCTGCGCGGTACTCGGCAACCACTCGAAGCAGATCGTCAATTGTCGGCTGTATGCCAACGGAAACACCAGAAGCAACTTTGGTTTGTGTTGCGCCTAAGAATGTTGCGAGCGACATGCTGGCTTTGCGCAATTGATAATCCAGCAGTGCTGCTTCAATAGCTGCTTTAGCCATGAAGTTGCCACGAATTACCGACGCCTTTTGCACAAATTCTTCTGCTGTCGTTGTCGGCGTAATCATCTTGAGCAAATAACGCTTCATCGCTTCTTCGCATCCGTCTACATATTCCGACGAATACAGCGGTGCCGCCATTGCAACGCACTCTCCCCAACCCTCTTCGTCATCACCCACCACGTGCACGTACAACAAATCACGATCTACTTCTGTTGCAAACGATGTTCGAAAAGGCGAGACCAAGTTGATGTGAGCGCGCACTATTTCAATTCTGCGGATCATTGCTTAACCCCTGCTCAAGACATACGAATACTCTGCATTCAATCCTCGCACTGAGTAACCATTGCTCATGGCTTCCTCAAATGAGGCCCGTTGCCGTGCGCGCCACATTTGTGCTTGTGCTTTATCGGTCTTGCGAAGCATCTCTATGTCACCCGGCGTTTCAATGACCACATCGCCAACTTGTTCGGCCACTACTTCTTGCGGTTGCGGTTCACCTGATGCCGAAACTTGCCATCGCACCAACACGCGATCACTTTGCTCTCCTGCATTTATTCCGTCGTCTAATTCGCCGTAAAAATTTTGGTAATAGTTCGCAACCTCCGCACCTAGTTTCACCATGTTGAACCATGCGTTACGACGAACCAATGGATCGAATGACCACGTAATGGTCGCAAAACCGTTTTCTCGCGCCCACTGCCATTGATGCAATTTCACTTGGGTCCCAATTCCCCGACCAGCATGAGATTGAACGACGCCTGCTGCATGTGAGTGCAGGTTCAATTCGCTTGCCCGATCGGTGAGGGACTTTCCAACAATGGCAAATGCGGCAGCAACTGGCTTATCACCGTCCCACACCACCGAGCCATACGCGCCGTTATGCAAAGACGCCACGATGATCTCTGGGGAGACCATCGTTTTCACCGACCATACCTCGTCGAAGACCTGCGAAATCAGCGCTGCATCCGCAGGACTGTGCGCCAGTTGAATTCGCAAATCATTCGACATTGGTCAAAACTCTACTCATCGGTAAAGATAGGGCTATGTCCGTAAAAGTCACCGTTGTGAATCACCCTGTTGCCGCCGAAGCACTTACTCACCTTCGGGATCAAAACTCTTCAAATCAATTCTTTCGCGCTGAAATGCGTCGCCTTTCACTCGTTGTTATCGCTGAAGCATTGCGCGATGTTCCAACGACAAAAGTCCGCGTAACCACTCCTCTTGCAGAAACCGATGGCATCAAAATTGCTCAGCGTCCAGTACTCGTGCCGATTCTTCGCGCTGGTCTTGGCATGCTGCCAGCAGCAATGGAACTTCTGCCCGATGC
>JBEGJW010000071.1:0-7182 GCA_041184445.1 Actinomycetota bacterium
ATGATGTGCACGGCATAACACTTCAAGACCACCTACTCCTTGCGCGTTTGGTTTGGAGTGGTGTTGACATCCTGGTCCGTAACCAATTCCATTAAGCGGAAGAATGTGATTCACTTCGCAGTCTCTGCGTTCAGCAGTGCATCCAGGTTTTGTGCAGCGATATTTCGCGCGACGCTTTGCGGCCGATCGAGCAAATCGCCAAATATGTTCGCGTTGCCAAGCTCGGCCACACGCATCTGAGCACCAGGTGCGTCTGCGTTTGCCGGTAATGATTTCATTGCACCAATGGCATCGGCCCATTTCTCCCGACCATTTGGACAGGACACATGAAATGCGTTCGGCGACAAGAGGTGGTAGCTCCAGTTTGTTAACGGAATGTTTCGATTGCGCGCGTTTTGTGGCCATGAGCGAAACAATTCGTAGACAATTCAGAAACATGCGTCTTCTAGTTTCTTTGCCGTTGGGTTGCATCGTCGCCCCTGACATTTCATTCGACCTACAAATAAGGAGAGAGTTATGAAATTTCTTGCCGACGTTGCCGATCCGGTAACTGTGTTGGGGCAACAGGTGAGCTTGTTGTGGATAGTTATTGGCGCTGCGCTTGTGGTGTTCATGCAGGCTGGTTTTGCATTAGTTGAAACAGGATTTACTCAAGCAAAAAATGCAGCGCATGTGGTGAGTACTAACTTCGCCATCTTCGGTTTGGGCTTTATCGGTTTTTACCTTGTTGGATTTGCATTTTCATTTGGTGGATTTAGTTATTCCGCTTTTGGAATGGACGCACCAGTGGGAAGCGCACTGCTTGGCAGTGGCGACTGGGTGTTTCTCTGGAAGGGCGGTTGGGCGCTCACTGGTGGCGGAATTACTCCAGCAGCTGTCGGATTCTTTTTGTACATGGTGGCGTTCATGGACACCACGGCAACGATTCCAACTGGTTCAATGGCCGAGCGTTGGAAATGGAGCAGCTTCGTTCTTTGGGGCTTTTTCTGCGGATCCATCTATTACCCAGTAATTGCTGCATGGACATGGGGTGGCGGCTGGTTGGCAAAGACGTGGAGCTCTATGTCACTTGGCGCCGGCTATGTCGACTTCGCAGGTTCGGGAGTTGTGCATGCGGTTGGTGGAATGGCCGCGTTTACCGGAGCAATTGTGCTTGGACCACGTTTAGGCAAGTACGGCGCCGATGGTAAACCGCGAACAATTGCCGGACATCACATTCCAATGGCCATGCTCGGAACATTTATTTTGCTCTTCGGTTGGTTTGGGTTCAATGCAGCGAGCACGTTCGCAGCAACAGATGTTCAATTTGCAGTAGCCGCAACCAACACTGCAATTGCTGGTGCGTTCGGATCAATTGCAGCCATGTTGTACATCACACGCAAAACTGGAAAGCCAGACCCAGGCATGATGGTGAACGGCATGCTCGCTGGCCTCGTTGCAATTACGGCGCCGTGTGCATTTATTGCACCATGGGCCGCAGCGGTAATTGGCACGGTTGCTGCTGTGATCATCATCGAAGCCGTGTACTTCTTTGAGCGCAAGGGCATTGACGATCCGGTTGGTGCAATTTCTGTGCACGGAGTTGGTGGAATCTTTGGCGTTCTCTGTGTGGGAATTTTTGCTGATGGTTCGTATGGCGCAGGCTGGAACGGTTCAGCAAGCGAAGGAATCAAGGGAATTATCAAAGGTGATTGGGGTCAACTTGGTGCGCAGGCACTTGGTGCAGCCGTCATCATCGTGGTGTGCGGAATCATGTCGTACACGTTCTTCAAACTTCAGAACAAGTTCACCAAGGGTGGAATTCGTTCAAGTGCAGCCGATGAAGAAGTGGGTCTAGACCTTGGAGAAATGGGTGTGCTTGCGTACCCAGAATTCCAGGGCTCACACAAATAACAGTGTTTTCATTGCTTACTAGCCAGCAATGAAGTCGCCGAGAACTCGAGTTGTTCTACCCAGTGACAACTCGAGTTCTTGTGCATTTACGCCAGCAGCAATTGGGTTAGACAGCGATTTCTGAATGTCTCGAATGATCCATCCGTTTTGTTTGTCAACCCATGTTGGATGAACAACTGGTGTGTCGAACGAAATTTTTCCTGCAGTGTCGCGGTGCAAAGTAGTAGTGAAAATAGCGGCGTCCTGGCTGCTTGCCGGCCAACGTTCATCGGTGGGCAGGTTGGACAACACATTGCCCATTCCGTAAATAACCCACACGCCATTTACCTTCTGTATTGGTTGAACGACATGTGCGTGGTGTCCAATAATCAAATCAACGTCACCAGATTTGGTTAATGCATCTGCAACTGAAATCTGTTGAGAATTGAGCTGGTTAGACATTTCGTTGCCCCAGTGCATACTGACGATTACAGCTTCTGCACCCATTTCCCGTGCGGTGTGTGCGTCGCGGAGAATGCGATCGGTATCAATGAGCGCCGAACGCCACTCTTGGTCAGATGGCAAGGAAAGGCCGTTATAACTAAAGGTGTAACTGAGATGGGAAATCGCGATCCCCTTCACGTCAAAAATGTGAGGAGAAATTTCATCTGGCGTACGTGCCATTCCAGATTGCTGTACACCACTGTTCAGCAGGGCATTAACGGTTGCGTCAATTCCTTTTACGCCACGGTCGTACGTGTGGTTACTCGCAGTGCTGCATCGATCAAACCCTGCACGCGCAATTGCATTCGTAATTGTTGGCGGAACTCCAAAAAATGGAAATGTTGAGAGAGCTTCGCCTTGTGGGGCAATTGGTGTTTCAAGATGGCATATTGCAAGATCAGCAGACGCAATGAGCGGAGTGATGTCGTCAAACATTGGCGAGAAGCCCTGCGCATTTCGCTGTGCCCGAGCAACAAGTGGGCTGTGGGGCAAGATGTCACCCGTAAAAGCCATGGTGACGGTTGTTTCACGAAGCGGAATTGTGGTGCTGCTAGATACTGCAGTTCCACATGCTGAAACAATCAACGTGCATGCAAGCAGGGCAGTGCGTTTCACGCTTTTAATCTAAAGGTTTATACGTGTCCGAGCGATGCCATCTTCATGCGATTGCGAGTACCGGCAACGGTGTACACAACAATGAATACCAATGCATCCAGCAAAATAATGGTTGCGCTTGCTGAAGTGTCGAGGTGATAACTCAAGTTCATGCCAACAAAACATGTGACAGCACCAATGAGCGGTGAAATCCAGAGCAGTTTGGAAAAGCTGTTTGTGGTCATACGTGCCGCAGCGGCAGGAATAACGAGGAGTGCTGAAATAAGCAATGTTCCGATCACGCGCATGGTGACCAAAATGGTGAGCGAAAGCAGCGACAACAACACCATTTCGACGACCGAAACGTTGACCCCAGATACCTGTGCAACATCTGGATCAAACGTGGAAAACAGCAGCTTTCGATACCACGCAACAATGACTGCAAGCGCAATGAGCGCAACTACAGATACGGCAATAATGTCTGCAACTTTGACGCCAAGCACGCTGCCAAACAACACGGCTTCGATGCTCTTTGATGCTTGGCCGTATCGATTCATGAGTGCCAAGCCCAGCGCAAAAGATGCGGTGGTGACAACACCAATTGCTGCGTCAGCCCCTAACACCCGTCGCCGAGCAACGCGCGCAATCAATACGCCGGAGACGATTCCCCAAATGCCCGCGCCAATGAAAAAGTTGATGCCAATAACTGCGCTTGCTGCGGCTCCGCCAAATACTGCGTGCGATAAACCGTGCCCGATGTAGCTCATGCCACGTAACACCACGAACACGCCGAGCAGTCCGCACAGCGCGCCGGCAATGGTGGCGACAACGAGACCATGACGAAAGAATTGGAAACCGTACGGTTCAAAAATGTCAAACGCGAGCATCATTTTCCTTCACCTCGCATTTGCACTCTTCCATGATCCACAACAAGTGGCATGCCACCGTGTTCCAGCACTTCCATCGGCGCGCCATATGTGGCTTCAAGTACTGAAGGAGTGAGTACTTCACGGGGGTTTCCATCGGCAATGACACGCTTGTTTAGACACACCAGTCGAGGGAGGTGAGCGGCAAGACCATTTAGGTCGTGAGTCGTGAGCAAGATGGTGAGGCCGTCTTCGTGCAAGTCAGCCAACAGGTGCAACACCTCGTGTCGCGTTCGAACATCAACTCCAGAAGTTGGTTCGTCCATAATGAGAATGTCTGGATTGCGAAACATTGCGCGAGCAAGGAACACTCTTTGTTGTTGTCCGCCAGAGAGTTCGCGGATATGTCGTTGAGCGACATCGCCAATACCTAAGCGATCAAGAACTTCGCGGACCGCCTTACGTTCAGATGGAGTGATTCGAGGCCACCAGGTGCTTTTTGCGCGCGTCATCACAATGACTTCTTCAACGGTGACAGGGAAGTACCAGTCCACAGTTTCAACCTGGGGCACGTAACCAATGGTCAACTTTGTGTCCATCGTGATTGAACCGTGAGCAACAGGGTGTGTTCCCAGGATTGCTTTGAGCAAGGTGGTTTTTCCTGAGCCGGATGGTCCAACGACTCCTACGAACTCGCCCCTATTGACTTGCATATATACGTCATCAAGCACCGCGGCATTGCCGTAGGTGCACGAGACGTGTTCGCAATTAATGAGTGATGGGGTGCTCATGGCTCGCTATTGAGGGTAGGTGGCATTGTCCTTCACAACATCACTCACGTCCAATGTTTTTAGAGCAGATGCGTCACCACCAAGGGCTTCAACCATGGTTACGTAGTCAAAGCGCATGAGCCCAAGCCAGGAATGTTCGGCACCACCAGGCTCACCAAGCAGGTCGTCGTCGCGCAATACGTCTACATATCGCACTCCAGTTTCGGCGCCAATTTGTTCCAGAACTGGCGATGGGAAAACTTCGCTGCCAAACACTGCAGTAACCCCAGACTCCTTTACTTGAGTGATGAGGTCGGCTATTTCCTTCGGCGTTGGTTCATCAAATGATGATGGCTGGATTGCTCCAATCACCGTGTATCCGTAATGCACCGAAAAGTACGCGTATGCGTCGTGGTAGGTGAGCAGCTTGCGTTGCGCTTCCGGAATGGTTGCTGTTGCAGTGATCATTGCGGCATCGAGTGCGTCAATTTTTTCTGTAAAAGCTGCGTAGTTCTGGGCAAAGAGATCGGCGTGTGCTGGATCTAGACGTGACAGAACATCGCGAACGACTTCGGCGTATTGCTTGGCCATTGGCGGGTTCGTCCACAAATGTGGGTTTGGCTTTCCGCCATCTTTAGGAAAAGAGAAGTCGTAGATGTATTGATCGGGCGACAGAATTGCCGATCCGACTTCACAGATAATCGCACCGTCTTTCAGGTTGGCAAGTGCCAAGTCTTTTGTTGGTTCTTCAAGTACAAGGCCGTTGATAAAAATGACATCTGCGTTTTCCAACGTCGCAGCATCACTTGGTTTTGGTTCAAACGTGTGCGAGTTAGTTCCTTCGGGAACGATTCCAGTGATGGTGGCCCCGGAGCCACCGGCGATATTTGCCACGATGCTGGTGATCGGTGCGACGGTCGTTGCAATGTTGAGGTTGCGATTGAGCGCGACACCAGCTGCACAGCCATGATCGGTGATTGCAATAATTGCCTCCGGAGAGGATGTACCGCAGGCCGAGAGTGTTGTAATTAATGCGAATACTCCAACGCACCGACGAACCAAGATCATTTTGTAACTGTAGACGCGCTCTTTCGTTGTTTGCGTTGTTGAGCGATTACTACAAGTAAGGAATATCCAGTCAGCACTATTGCTGCTACGGAAATCACCATAACTAGACCATTTACCGTCGGATTCCGATCTACTTTCGTTTCATGCGTGAGTAGGTACAGAAAATGGAGATTCATAGCGCTTTTAGCAAAGTTGTCTGTTTCGAAGAACGCTTAGGTCTGGCCAAAATTGCAACGCCAATGCTGATTGCTGCACCAATGATGTGCACGCTTTCGAAGTTGGCGTGCACGTGCTCTTGCGAGTTATCGAATACTCCAGTGACTGTTTGCAATAGCAACATGACAAATGTGATTGGTAGAGCAAACACTGCGAGACGAGGGGAATATGCAACTGAAATGGCGACAAGCCCAAACACAATTCCGATTGCTCCATCGCGCGATAAATGGCTGGTATCAGTTCCTGCAGAAGAGTTCCAAAAAGGCGAAGAGCCAAATAGCCACGGAAGTGCAAGGAATAGTTGGATAACGCCAAGTACGGATAGGACTAACCGACCCTTGCCCGATCGATCTGCGCGCCTAGCTACTTCATAGGCGAGGGCTTCTATGGACGGTGAGATATTCGAACCTGCGCATTTGGTGCATGTCCGTACGTGCAGGCGGGCTTCTTCCATTTTTTGCGCGTCAGCGATGCTGAGCATCACTGTTCTTTGGGCATCGGCGCAATCCATGATTACGACCCCGCTGCAATTTGCTGCTCGGACTCTTGCAAAAGTTGAGTCATGTTTTCTCGCGCACGTGCAAGGCGCGATCGAACGGTGCCCAGAGGTAGCTCCAGGATTTCAGCAGCAGTTTCATAGTCGTAACCAAGTAAGCCACAGAGCACCAGTACTTCGCGATGTTCGTTACTGAGGGCAGACATGAGGTTGATGAGATCACTTTGCCCAAATTGGTCAACGCAATCAGCAATTTCGTCAGACACTTGGAGGCTTGCTGGTGCCCATTTTGTGCCCAAGTCAGTCATGACATTTCGACAGATTCGGATAAGCCAGGATCTGGAAGAGTGCTCAGCGCGCAAAGTGGGGTAGTAACGCCAGGCGCGAATAAACGTTTCTTGGATTACGTCATCGATTATTGCTGGGTTTCCACAGGTAGCGCGACAAAAAAGCGTCACCGAGGTCATGTTGTCATTGACAAATGCCTCAAAAGGGTCAATTTGTCTGCGGGCCACTTTTTTATTCTAACAGTGGAACTTTTCATGCATTGAGTAACAGTGGAACTTTTCATGCATTGAGAGTGTCTATATAGGTGACCCTCAAAATAAGGAGAACTCATGAAACGATCAATACGACTGATATGCGCGATTGCGTTAATTGGTTCAGTGTTAGGAATGTCTAACTCAGCAAGCGCACACGTATCGGTATACGCAGCTGGTATGACCGGAATAGCGATCAATGCAGATGGCGCAACTACTTACGAGGTTGCATTCGCGCCAGGTCACGGATGTGCTGG
>JBEGJW010000072.1:0-6647 GCA_041184445.1 Actinomycetota bacterium
CTCGAGGGCTTCGTCGAAAAATTGGTATGAGCAAAACCCGCATCGTGCTGGTGCGGCACGGCGAGTCGAATGTAACCGTCAATCGAATTTTGGGCGGACCGCGCACATGTAATGGTCTTTCAGAGTTAGGCAAACTGCAAGCGGCTCGTTTACGTGATCGGCTTGCACACACTCAGGAACTGTCTATTGATGTCTTGATGTCGAGTGGTTTTCCGCGCGCGCGAGAGACAGCAGAGATTATTACTCCAGCGCTGTCGAGTTTGCCGATCAATATCGATACCAATTTTGGCGAACATGATCCAGGACCAGAGTGCGACGGCTTGACCTTTGATGAATTTGTTCGTCGTCATGGCCCGCCCGATTGGAGCGCAGACCCAAACGCCGAGTTTTTCCCTGGCGGAGAGACCATTGCGCAATTCCATTCGCGAGTTTCTGGGGCATTGAACGATTTGCTTCGCAAATACTCCGGTAAGACTGTGTTAGTTGCATGTCACGGTGGCGTGGTTGATGCGGTGCTACGACTGACCATGCAAACTCCAGCTACGGGTGCTTTTGAAATGCACACGAAGAATTGTTCGATTACTGAATTGGTGGAAGTTCGTGCCGGCCACTTTGCGCTTGTTCGCTACAACGACCATGCACACCTGCACGGTCTACCCCTGGCAACAAACAACTCCTAAGCACTATGACTGCACGTAACCAACTGCCGATTGTGGTGGTGGGTGCGGGTTCTGCCGGAATTGTGGTGGCTTCCCGATTAGCCGAGGACACATCAATTTCGGTGCTGTTGTTGGAGTCGGGTGGCGAACTTGGTGGAAGCTCATTGCGCAACTACATGGTGGGCATGACAGGCATGCACGATGACTATGAATGGGAGCGCGACTTTGGGTGTGCGGGGTGGAATTGGGAGACCGCACGCAAAACGTTTAAGGCAATGCCCGATGTTCTACATGATGTGCAGCACAGTGAGGCTGGACAGGTAGACAGCGCATTGGTTGAAGCCGCAGACCATGCAGGAGTGCCTCGCATTGCTCGATTGGCACACGATGCACATAGTGGCCAGGGTGCAGGGTATTGCTCGCTCACGCGCAGTAACGGTGTTCGACACAGTGTGGTGGAAACATATTTCAATCCGTTGAAGTGTCGATCAAACCTGGCAGTGCGTGTGAATGCAGTTGTTGACTCTGTGGTGATGGATGGAGTTCGTGCAGTTGGTGTACGGCTTTCAAACGGAGAGCACATCGAAGCACGAGGAGTAGTGGTGTGTGCTGGTGCCATTGCCACTCCCGTGTTGTTGCGCCGCAGCAATATCAATAGGCCAGGAGTTGGAATTGGCCTTCACGATCACCCATCAGTTTCAATCACGCTTGCTTTGCGGCAACCGCAGCAATCGGCAGTACGAATTGGGGCAAACGTTCGGACTTCGTCGCAGAAGGGCTATGCAGACATTCACGTGTTGTCGCTGAATGAAACCGATGAGTCGGGAAAATTCGGTGCGCTTATCGCTGGAGTAATGCATGTGCATTCGCGTGGTGAGGTGAAGTATGACTCGGCAACGGGCACAGGTATGCCGGTGTTTAACTCACTCAATGACGAACGCGACTTAGAGGCGATGCGCGATGCTGCACGGTATGTGTACGAATTGTCGAGTTCGCAACCGGTAAGTGATATTGCCGATTCAATTTTGAGCGATGCCAATGGAACGTCTGCGCACTGGATTGGAAGCGCCAGCGATAGGGAAATTGACGAATGGGCTTTGCGTCAAGTGGGTGCCTATTCGCATGCTGCAGGTTCGTGTGCAATGGGGGACAGTCGCAACGAAATGGCTGTAGTGAATGAACGTGCAGAAGTGATTGGCCATCAAAACTTGTGGCTCTGTGATGCTTCAATTTTTCCAAGATTGCCACGTGCGAATACGCACCTACCTGTGGTGATGGTGGCTAATCGGGTAAGTGCATTGCTGCGCGAAACGTTGGGCTAGTCGCGAGCCCATTGCAACGAGCGGCTCACTGCACGCTTCCACAGTTCGTAAGAGTGTGTCTCGCTACCAGAAAGCGCAGGCTCAAACTGCTGATCGAGTTGCCACGCATCGGTAACCGACTGCAGGGAAGGCCACACACCCTCTGCGAGTCCTGCAAGAAATGCAGCACCCATTGCAGTGGTTTCCAACTCGCGCGGACGCAACACGTTGACACCAAGTTGATTGGCTTGTAATTGCAGCAGAATATTCATCACGGCAGCGCCACCATCTACGCGCATGTCGATGACCGAGACTCCAGCTGCGCTAGTCATGGCGTCAACCACGTCGCGCGTCTGGAAAGCAATGGATTCCACTACCGCGCGTGCAATATGGGCGCTTGTGGTTCCGCGTGTGATGCCAAGTATTGCTCCGCGAGCATAAGGGTCCCACCATGGACTTCCTAGTCCGGTGAATGCAGGGACAACTACAACGCCACCAGAGTTTTCAACAGATTCTGCAAGGGGACCGACCTGCGATGCGTGATCGATGATGTTGATGCCGTCGCGTAGCCACTGAATGGCGCTGCCGGTCACAAAGATTGCGCCTTCAAGTGCGTAGGTCGTTTCGCCTGTACCCAAGTCCCATGCAACCGTGGTGAGCATGCCTTCAGTTGGAGGAGGGCATGTTGTTCCCACATTCATGAGTACAAAACTTCCCGTGCCGTAGGTGTTCTTACTGCTTCCAGTTTCGAAACATGCCTGGCCAAAGAGAGCAGCTTGTTGATCTCCGGCTATCCCAGAAATTGGAATACCTGCTGGGATGCCGGAAGAAGCTGCTGTAAGTCCAGCACGACCACTTGAAGCGACAACGGTTGGCAGCGCGTGCATTGGGATGCCGAACATCGCGCAAAGTTCAGTGCTCCACTGCATGGAGGTGATATCAAACAACATGGTGCGACTTGCATTGGATGCATCGGTGACAAACGAAGCGCCTTGTGTGAGGTTCCAGATGATCCAGGAATCAATGGTGCCGAGCGCGAGTTGCGGGGTGATGGGAACATTGCCATGCACCAGCAGCCATTCCATTTTTGATCCAGAAAAGTACGGATCGAGAACAAGACCAGTTTTCGCGCGAACAAGTGGAAGTTCGGAAGATAATTCGCCACAACGATCTGCGGTGCGACGGTCCTGCCACACGATTGCTTTTCCGTGTGGCATGCCTGTGGTTTTGTCCCATGCAAGAACGGTTTCGCGCTGGTTGGTTATTCCAATTGCGGCAATTGGCGCATTGACTTGAGCAATGACCGTACTCAACGTGGAGTGAACAGCTTGCCAAATTTCATTTGCATCGTGTTCTACCCAACCTGGCTTAGGGAAGTACTGCGTAAATTCCTGATAAGCCGAAATCGAAGGTGTGCCATCTGCGAAAACTGCACGAGACCGAATTCCTGTAGTCCCTGCATCAATTGCAATGACGACAGCGGACTGACTCATGGCTTGTTTAGATTGCTTTGTTGCGAAGGGTCGATGTCGCGAGGCTGTTTGTCGGTGGGAATACCGCATGAGCCAAGCAGGGGCAGTGCAGAAACAAGGGCAATGAGCAACAGGGTTCGGAAACGCATGGAAGTGTTATTCATGGTGCTGCTCTTCGTTGGGTTGCGTGGTGTCGATTGGTAGTTCAACAATAAATCGTGCTCCACGGATTCCATCCGTACGGTTCTCGGCCCAAATTCTGCCACGGTGCAACGTCACGTGTTCGCGTGCCAATGCAAGCCCAAGGCCAGCGCCTTCAGTTCCGGCACGCCTGCCAGCCGCGCCACCGCGGGAGAATCGCTCAAAGATCTTGGTGAATTCACCTTCAATCAGGCCATCGCCGTCATCTTCAACAATGATCCACACGTTGGTCGGAGGGGCTTCATCGTCGGCTAACTGGATAACAATTTTTGGCTTGCCGCCGCTATGGATGCGGGCATTGTCGAGAAGGTTCGCAATGACACGCGCCAAACGTCGTTTATCTCCGCGAATGGTTACCAGCGCAGCGATGTCATCGCAGCGAATTTCCGTGCGAGGAAGGCTGCTCACCGACACGGCTTGTTTAATGAATTCAAAAAGGGAGAGTGGTTCGAGAACTAAACGAATGGCGCCAGCATCGAACCTGGAGATTTCGAGCAAGTCCTCGACGAGTCCTTGGAAGCGGACAACGTCGCTGGACAGCAGGTCGAGTGCGGCCTGCGAACGTTCTGGCAAATCATCGCGCCGCGATTCGAGTACTTGCACCGATGCTGCAAGTGTCATGAGCGGACTGCGCAACTCGTGACTCACGTCAGACGTGAAACGAGCATCGCGCTCCACTCGTTCTTGCAAGGTGGTCACCATGTCGTTGAACGCCGCTGTGAGCGCTTGCATGTCGGGGTCGTCGGTGGGTTCGAGACGAGTTTCTAGACGGCCATCAGCAATAGCGCGTGCAGCTTGCGCCGCATTGGCAAGTGGCCGTACCGCGCGGCGTGAAGCAAATACTCCAAGAGCAATACCGACGAATGTGGTGATAATTGCTGCGAGTGCAAGTGCTAATCGCACGCTCTGGAGTGCGTCGCGCACTTCGCGCAAATTGTCGTACTCGAAATACATGGCGTTAATACGGGGAAGCGGAATTCCGACAACGAGCGCCTGGCCTTTCAAGCTGTCCACAATCATGGAGGCAGCCTTTTGGTCGCGTTGTACACGCAGTAGTAAGGCTTGCGGAATCATTTGATGCGAAAACAATGGGCTACTTCCTGTCCACGTGTTATCGATGTAAATCAATCGATGCGCGCTTCCACCTTGGTCGAGTGCAAGCAGGATTTCTTTAGGGGAGCGAAGCAAATCATTTTGGGTTCGCCGAGCGTTGGTAATTGCTTGGTTTGTTTCCGTGGACACACGTTGGTCAACCAGATTCGAACGCGTGAATGAATAGGTCACCACCGCAAGAACGCTGGAGAGCAGCAGAGCTCCAGCAACGAAGATGAGCAAAATTCGATTACGAAGACCAATTCTTCGTGGCCGCAGACGGTGCACTGTTGTGCGAATGAGTTTGCGCGTGCGAGTAAGTCGGTACCGAGTGTCGGGCTTAGCGGAAAAAATGTCGGTCACGATTGCAAGCGATAGCCAAGCCCACGAACCGTCACCACATGTGTGGGGTTGGCAGGATCGGTTTCCACTTTCATGCGCAGTCGTCGGATGTGTACATCCACTAGGCGTCCATCGCCAAAGTATCCGTATCCCCACACTTTGTCGAGCAGTAGTTCACGGCTGAATACTCCACCCGGATCGTTCGCGAGTTCACACAACAAACGAAATTCGGTTTTCGTGAGTTCGACCTCTGCGTTGTCGAGCAGCACTTTGCCTTCGTCGGGAATGATTTCCAAGTTGCCAAATATCAATTTGGAATGGCCCGGCTTTGAAGGACGCACTCGTCGCAACAATGCTCGAATTCGCGCTGCAAGTTCTTTTGGTGCAAACGGTTTTGTCAGGTAGTCATCGGCGCCGGCTTCAAGACCCGCGACTACGTCGTGGGTATCTGCGCGAGCGGTCACCATAACAATCGGTACATCACTTGACTTGCGGATATTGCGGCAGAGTTCGAATCCATCGATACCTGGAAGCATGATGTCAATCAACACGACGTCGGCAGGGTGCTTAGCGAAAATTGCTATTGCGTCTTCGCCACTAGCCGCCTCATCAACGATCCAGCCTTCGTCTTCAAGTGCGAGTTTTACTGAGGCGCGAATCCGCTCGTCGTCTTCAACGGCTAATACGCGAATACCCACAGTCACAATGTTTACTCTGTCTTCGCGCTTGCAGCCATGATCAACTGTGAGAGCTGGTCAAATATGGCTGGGGCAGCGGTCAGAATTTCGGCGGGACGTGCTGAATTGCCACTGAAATCGCCACTTCGACACCCGGCTTCGTGTGCAATCAAGATTCCTGCCGCGATATCCCACTGATGGAGATTCTCCTCGAAATACGCATCAATTCGACCGCACGCAACAAAGCACAAGTCAATTGCCGCGGCACCTGCACGACGGATATCACGAATCTTGTGGATGAACTGGGAAACGCGCTGTGCCTGAATGGTGCGCTGTTCTGCTGAATAGCTGAACCCGGTGCAAACCAATGCTTGGGACACATCGGCGATGGTGTTGCAGCTAATCGGCGAGCCATTCAAGAATGCGCCGCCGCCGCGAGTGGCGGAAAACATTTCGCCAAGAGAAGGTATATATACGACTCCTGCGAGAGGCCCATTGCTATCTTCTGCTCCGATTGACACTGCCCAAGCTGGGAGGTCGTATAAGAAGTTGGTCGTGCCATCAATTGGGTCGATGTACCAGGTGATACCGCTTGTCCCGGCAATTGAAGCGCCTTCTTCACCAACAATGGCATCGAGCGGACGTCGTTCGCGCATTCCTTCCACGATGAGCTTTTCGGAAGCGCGATCAAATTCGGTGACCATATCTGTGGCTGTTGATTTTGTTTGCACATTTTGCAGACCAGTCTTGCGTCCTTTGAGTGCCATGTCGCCAGCTGCGCGAGCCAGTTCACTTGCAACGAGGAGCAATTCGTCAGCGAGATTCATTGCGCCTGTGACTCTTTGTCGGCCAACTCGCGCCATTCTCCAATTGCGCGCAATGCAAGCACCGCAACAACACTCA
>JBEGJW010000073.1:0-9513 GCA_041184445.1 Actinomycetota bacterium
AGTGACGAAACGCGATCTGGAAATTCCAGATAAACCTCGCGGTTAAAAATGACGGCACTTCGGTGTCGTCATTTTTTATTTCCTCACTTCCCAACCCCCGCACACTTCCTGTCGGTGCCGTGGTGGTGTAACGGAAGCATTCGGATTTCTGCCCATTTGCGTCAATTTTCGCCAGACGAGGCGGTGCTATATAGTTTCGGGCGCAATACAAGTCGCCCCTCTAGCTCAGTTGGTTAGAGCAACGGACTCTTAATCCGCAGGTCCTCGGTTCGAATCCGAGGGGGGGCACTTAGTTCGCAGTGTTACTGCACTTGAGCGAGCATTACGCCGCACAACGCCAGCCGTGCCGACCAGGCAATGGTGCGTGGCCAATTGGTAACCACCAATTTTCGACCCGTTTCGTCGTTGTGGGCAACCGCCATTTTGGCGTGCAATGGCACCGACAAAAACAATGTGCTGCCAAGCGCAACCGCCAACAGCACCGCGTTTACCCACGGCAACAACACCGCTACCCCGTCGGGCGTGCGCGCAAGCAACCACAGTGTGCTCAACCCTTCTACCAACATCGGCAAACCAACTACGTAACCCGTGCGCTGTTGATGTTGTTCTGCAACTGCAACCGATTGCGCACCTCCGAATTTTGCGAGCAATGGGTAGTGCACCACTTGCACAAACCAAATGACACCAACCATCACTGCAGTTGCAATGGTGTTTGCGTACAACGCGAACATGGTTACAGCGGGTCTCCAGAAAAGCGATAACGATTGTTTGCAACCCACTTATATGCGTATTGCGCAATGTTGCGAACTCCTGGCACCAACATGACCCAACCGGCAATCAAATATGGAAAACCTGCGTGAATTAACACGCGCGCAGCAGCGTCAGATCCACTGGAAATTTCACCACGTTCGCTTACGTATTGCACGGCTTCTTTGCACTGATCGGCAGTGAGGCCCAACGCAAACAAATCAACAGTTTGATACGCAACTGGTGTTGGATGCTTCGAAAACCACGACGTCATGTGGCGTACCCACTTGCGACAAAAGCCGCACTCGCCGTCGAACACCAAATAGCTGGTTGCCATGCGTTAATTATGCGTTACGAGAGAACGCACTGACCATTTCTACGTGAGGAGTGTTGGGGAAAAGATCCAACACGGTCACGCCTTCGCAGGTGTACCCCGCGTCGGTTAATAGTCGAATGTCTCGCGCGCCAGCAACGGCGTCGCAACTGACCAACACAATGCGGCGTGCTTCGGTCAGTTTCAGCGTTTCTACGCCAACAGCACCAAGGCCGTTACGTGCCGGGTCGGCAATTACCAAACCTGCAGGCTGCGGGCTCCACTGCTCTACTGAAATTTGATCAACCTTCACGTTGTAGTCAAACAAGTTGCGTCGCGCATCGGAACAAGCTGACGGATTCGACTCAATGAGCGTGGTCTTCGTGGTGTTGTCAAGCAACGTTGCGCTAAATAATCCGCCACCGCCATATGCATCGACCACCATTCCGAATCCACCCGACAGCGCGGTTTCACCAGCAGCTTCGTTTACTTCAGACACCAACATTTCTGCAGCAGTTTGCGATGCCTGAAAGAACGACGCCATGGACACTTGCAACTTCACGCCGTGCACTATTTCGTGCACAACCGACTTGCGACCAACTTCAACTCCGCTTGGCAAACCCGTAATGGTTGCACCAGGCACGTCTTCACCATCTTCGTCGTGCAGCCACACACCAATTTCGCCAGTTGCCGCGCCGCAGCGCAGCGTTACTTCGGTTGCACCTTTCACCCGCACATCGGCAATGAACTCATTCAATAATGGGTGCGCAACCATGCACACCGGAGTGTTCACAATGTCGTGCGAATTTGCGCGACGGAAACCCAAACGACCTTCGCCATCTACTGCCATGCGCAAGGTGGTGCGAGATGCGGTTGGTGCAACATGTCCGCCTTCGCGCACTTCAAGCGTTTCCATTTTCGCTGTGCGACGAAGCGCTTCTTTCACAATGCCGATCTTGGCTTCCATGTGTTGCGAGTTGTCCAGGTGCTGCCACGAGCAACCACCACATCCGCGTGCAACATGTGGGCAAGGTGGCTCCACTCGATGCGGCGATGCTTCAACAATGTTGGTCACCAACCCGCGAGCGAAATCCTTCTTGCTCTGCGTGATCTGTACATCTACCAATTCGCCTGCAAGAGCACCTGGCACAAACACCACACGGCCATCGGCCAAACGGCCCAACGAATCTCCACCGGCGACAAGCCGTTCTATACGTACCTGTTCGCTATTCACTCTTATTAACTCTACGAGCCAAAGCATGCAGAACTAGGCTGATTGTCGTGACACGGCCAATTCAAATAGCCCCTTCAGTACTTCCTGTCGATTTTTCAAAGTTGGGCGAAGCAATTGTTGCCCTCGATGAAGCCGGTGTTGACCTCATTCAATGGGACGTAATGGATGGTCAGTTTGTTCCCAACCTCACATTTGGTCCCGACATCATTGCCAGCACTCGCTCGCTCACCAAAGTTCCGTTTGAGGCTCACCTCATGGTGCTCACGCCCGATGTGATGGCTAAGCGATATGTGGAAGCTGGATGTCAGCGTCTCATCGTGCACGCCGAAGCATGCACACACTTGCATCGCACTCTTGGCAACATTCGCGAGCTTGGTGCAACTGCAGCAGTTGCTCTTAACCCAAGCACTCCGCCAAGTGAAATTGCACATGTGCTCGATCTTGTGGACTTGGTGTTGGTCATGACCGTGAACCCAGGCTTTGGCGGTCAGAGCTACATCTCCACCATGGAGCCAAAAATTCGCGAAGTGCGCAACATGATTCGCAATGCAGGTCTTGATGATGTTGTCGATCTTGAAGTTGACGGCGGCATTGGACCAAACACCATTGCTGGCGCAGCCAAGGCCGGCGCAAACGTTCTTATTGCAGGCAGCGCATTGTTCAAAGAGCCAAAAGGCTTGAAGCACGCGGTTACGCAATTGCGTGCAGCGGCAACTGCAGCGTTTACTGCTTAAACAGTTTTCGGCGCTTCATGGTGCGCGCAATGCCGCGCTTCGTGCGTTGCACAATGACCACAGTGGCAAGCCCGCCAAAGGCAATGGCTAGCGAAGCAATCAGTACCAGTGCAATAAGCACTTTGTGTTTCATTAACGGCCGCAACACTCCGGTGTCAACCGAAGTGCCATTTTCGTGCAACGTAATTACTGCGTCTTCAAACGTTGGGCAAGCATCGCCAGTGTTAGTTTGACCACCCGCTCCACTGAGCGTCGTTATTTCTGCGCGAACCTTTGATACCAAAATTGGCGAAAACGGATCGGTTACCGCACCAACCACATACACCGAACCAGTGTCTAAAAACTTTCCATCAGTTCCGTACTGCACTTCCACTCGCCCATCGCTCGATACATAGGCGCTGGCATCTCCAGAAATGGTTTTCTGAATGGAAAAACTTACCGACGTTGCCGAAACTTTTTCGACCTTGCCCATAAACACCACTTGCGGAATGGTTTGCGCAAAGCATCCTTCAGGAATGGTGGTGGTTGCCGCTGGGTTAATCAATGTGGTGGTTTGCGGAATGCCCAGCAAGCCACCTTGTTCATCGGGAATGCTGTCGCCCGGCGCAACGGTGTCCACTGGTGGAGGCACCGTTGCCGACACCGATGCGGCACTACCAACCGCACACACGAGCGTGCCAACTGCGCACGCCAATAACAATCGTTTGCGCATTACCGACCAGTGAATCGAGGAACGCGCTTTTCCAAAAACGCAGCCATTGCTTCGGCTGTGTCTTTGGTACCAAAGTTCAATGCTTGTGCAGACCCTTCGTCCTCTAATGCTTGCTCAAGAGTTACCTGCATGGCGTTGTTTAACATGCGTTTGGTTTGCGCAAGTGCAATTGGTGGGCCCGCGGCAAGCTTGGTTGCCCAGTTGTTTACGAATGCATCTAGCTCGGCATCTTGTTCAACGTGGTTCACCAAACCAATGCGCTCTGCTTCTTGCGCACTAATGATGTCGCCAAACAACGCGAGCTCTTTTGCTTTGTGCAAACCAATGCGGCGTGGCAATACCCATGATCCACCGAAGTCGAGTGACAGTCCGCGCTTGGCGAAGATTTCGGCAAAGCGCGCGGTGTCTGAACACACCACCAAGTCGCACATAAGCGCCATGTTGCAACCAGCGCCAACAGCTACTCCACGCACCTTGGCAATGGTTGGTTGCGGAATTCGCGCAAGCGACATGGCCACGTCGGTGATGTTGCGCATGCTTGCCAGTGCGTGGGTGTTTGCACGACGTGCACCGCCATCACTCAAATCGGCACCACTGCAAAACTCGCCGCCCGCGCCGGTCAAAATCATCACTCGATCGTCTGGGTTGTTGGCAATTTCTTTAAACGTGTCACGCAACTCATCCCACATGGTGCCGTTAGCGGCGTTCTTCTTTGCTGGACGATTCATGGTCACGGTCACAATGCCGTTTTCGCGAAAAACCTCAACTGTCTCCATACACAGACGATACTTAGGAAATGGGTTTCAATCCGCATCGCAAGCGCGTCAAGCGCACCAGCGACTTTCTCATTGTGGGGTCGGCGTTTGTGATCATTGTTGCCCTCGTGCTGTGGGCGTTTTCGGGATAACGACCGTGTCAATGTGGGACGGTTTATACGGCGTTGTCGACGTGCGCCGAGTGCAGCCATACGACGCCAACAAGGTGTACATCTGCCCCGGCTGCAACCAAGACATTCCCGTTGGCATGGGCCACTACGTGTGCGTGCCTGCCGATGCGGTGGATTTACGCCGTCACTGGCACTACGCATGCTGGGACAATCGCCTGCCTAAAACGCGTTAAGTAACACTTCTAGTTGCATGCCTGTCATGGTGGCAACGTCGAACCGCGTGCTGCGTATTCGCGCATGCAACGCCGCGTCGTTCACACGCAAGTGTTCAACAAAATCAAATGTCGCGCGCCGCACTTTCAATTGTTTTGCCGTTGTCACCGCTTCGGCTGCAAAGCCAAATGCATTGTTGGCGCGTGCTTTCACTTCGCACACCACCAATTCTGTTCCGTGCATCAGCACCACATCGAGTTCGCCGCGCTTACTACGAAAGTTGCGTGCAACAACGGTGTATCCGTGTTGTGCATACCAGCGAGCAACACATTCTTCGGCCCACCTGCCGCGCGCATTTCGCCGCGCAGCAATTCCGGTGTTTGTAACCGGCGCGTCTACAAATCTTTTGGAGGCAGTTCTTCGATGTTTAAATCTTTGAAGCTCAGCACTCGTACCTTCGGTACGAATCGGCTCTTGCGGTACATGTCCCACACCCATGCGTCTGACAGCATCACTTCCACAATTGGGCGAGGTCCTTCTGAAAGAACCTTCACATCAACATTGTTGGCCAGATAAAACCGGCGATCTGTTTCTACTGCGTAGCGAAACATGCTGACGACATCTTGATATTCCTGTGCAAGCTGAAGCTCTCGCTCCGCTTCGAAATTTTCGAGGTCGTCTGTATTCAAAGTGTGCAGTGACGCGGAAAAGTGGCGACTATTGGTCGTCGCGCTTTTCGCGGATCTTTGCTGACTTACCCTTGCGATCGCGCAGGTAGTTCAACTTCGCACGACGCACGTCGCCGCGCTTCAAGACTTCAAGCTTTGCAACCGATGGGCTGTGCAATGGGAATGTGCGCTCAACGCCCACTCCGTACGACAACTTACGAACGGTGTACGACTCTGCGATTCCCGATCCAGTGATGGCAACAATGTTTCCCTGGAAAATCTGAATGCGCTCTTTGCCACCTTCAACCACGCGTACGTGAACCTTTACTTCGTCGCCAGAACCAATTTTTGGAAGGTCGTCGCGCTTGTATTGGTTGTCAACAATGTCGGTGGTCTTCATGAGGAAATCCTTTAAATAGTGAAGTGTGAAGGATACGGGGTCGGCGGGAACTCTTCCAACAGGCGTTGCTCTGCCTGGGTTAGCGGACCCCTCAGGGCCATCAGGTCGGGGCGCTGGGCAATGGTGCGGTGCAGGGCCTGAGCCTGCCTCCAGCGCTCTACTTTGGCGTGATCGCCACTGCGCAGCACTTCGGGCACTTCCCAGCCCCGAAAGTCCGCAGGGCGTGTGTAATGGGGTTCTTCCAGAATTCCCGACTGCCCAAAGCTTTCGGTCACGGGCGAAACGGCGTTACCCATGACTCCTGGAATCAAACGGGTGACAGCTTCGATCACCAAGCACGCCCCCACTTCGCCACCGGCAAGCACCACGTCGCCCACTGAAATTTCTTCGTCAATCAGGTGCTCGCGAATGCGATGATCGATGCCCTCGTAACGGCCGCACAACAAACTGAAGCCGTCGAGTGTTGCCAGTTTGTTTGCAAACTTTTGATCGAAGCGCTTGCCACCTGGTCGCGGTGCATCGGCGCGTTCGATGCTGTTGAACACGGGTTCTGCTGCAATGAGCATTCCTGCGCCGCCGCCAAACGGCGAATCGTCAACACTGTGGTGAACGTCGGTGGTGTGTTCGCGCAAGTCGTGTGTGCGCAAATCAACAAGGTTTTCTTTGCGCGCGCGGCCCAACAAACTTTCCGAACAGAAGTCGTCCACCAACTTCGGAAACAATGTGAATACATCAATCCGCATCGAACAAACCTTCCGGTGCATCAATTACTACTTGCCCGTTTTCATTCGACACGATAAATGGCGTTGGTACAAGGAACCCGTTATCCAGTTCCATAATGGGGTGTGCCGGGTTATCAATCACGCCTGTGCATGTTCCCAAATTATTTCCCGCGGTATCCACCACAACACTGTCAATCAGTTCGTGCACCCACACCACGCTTGGGTCGTCAATTGGTTCGCCATACACATCGCTGTTGGTTAAGCGCTCAACAATGTTTCTGTCGGTTACACCAACGAAATACATCAGCCAACGATCAGTGGATTTTTTCGACGACGCAATTTCGTACCACGTGCCTGCGGCCCACAACTTCGCGCCTTTGCCGGTGCGCAATGGATGATCGCTAAACAAGTCGAGGTACATTTCGCCGCGAACTCCGTGTGGTCGCCCAATGCGACCTACATGCAACAGACCGTGTGGTGGTTGCGAATTAGTTGTCGACGAAGTCGACATCGACATTCACGCCATCGCGTGTTGCAGCAGCGCGCACAACGGTGCGGATGCTCATTGCGGTACGACCGCGGCGTCCGATGACGCGACCAAGGTCGCCTTCACCAACGCGAACTTCCAACAACACTTTGTCGCCGTCTGTGCTTCCTTCAACAACAACCGCATCTGGGTTGTCAACGATGGAACGCACGACATGGTCGAGCACTGCCGTAGCAATAGGTGCTGGAATGAGATTTGCTGAATCAGTCACAGAAAAAGAAAGTCTTACTTGGACTTCTTGGTTGCCATGAACTCGGCCCATACGCCAGAGATTTCAAACAACTTCTTCACGCGCTCGCTTGGCTGTGCGCCTTGCGTCAGCCACTTCATGGCCTTCGCACTGTCAACAGTAAGAGCCGATGGCTCGGACTGTGGGTGGTAGTTACCAACGATTTCGAGGAAACGACCATCGCGGGCAGAACGTGAATCGGCAGCGACGATGCGGTAATGCGGCTGCTTGGTTTTGCCTACTCGTGTGAGGCGAAGCTTTACTGACATGGCTTGCAGGCTATCGGGACGGGGGCCGCGAGCCCAACGCCGCAGCCAAGTCCATTCCCCCACCACCAAAGGGGTTCAACCCGCCTTTGCCACCCTTTTTGCCTCCGCCGCCCATGCGCTTCATCATCTTCTGCATTTCGCTGAACTGTTTCACCAGCTTGTTGACATCGGCAATTTGCGTGCCACTGCCTAAGGCAATGCGTTGACGACGACTGCCGTTAATGATTTCTGGCTTGCGTCGTTCTTCAGGCGTCATCGAGCGAATGATGGCTTCGGTGCTCTTCACCATGTCGTCGGAAATTTGAGCGTTCTTCATTTCCTTCGGCATGCCAGGCAACATGCCCATCATTGAAGAAAGGTTGCCCATTTTTTTAAGTTGTTGCAGTTGATCGAGGAAGTCGTCGAGCGTGAACTCGCCTTCCATAAGTTTTGCTGCGGCTTTTTCGGCTTCGTCTTTTTCGAAAACCTTTTCGGCTTGCTCAATAAGCCTTTTCGGCTTGCTCAATAAGCGTGAGCATGTCGCCCATGCCAAGAATTCGGCTTGCCATGCGGTCGGGGTGAAACTGTTCGAACGCATCAAGTTTTTCGCCAGTTGCAGCGAACGCAATTGGCTTACCGATTACTTCTTTCACGCTGAGTGCGGCACCACCTCGTGCATCGCCATCGAGCTTCGAAAGAATCACACCGCTAATGGCGAGTGTTTCGTCGAACGCTTTCGCCACGTTCACCGCGTCTTGACCGGTCATCGCATCGATCACCAAGAACGTGTAGTCAGGTTTTACTGCGGCACTGATGTCGCTGACCTGTTGCATCATTTCGGTATCAATTGCCAAACGACCTGCGGTGTCAACAATGAGAACGTCGCGTCCAAGTCGTTTTGCTTCTGCAAGACCAGCGGCTGCAGTTTGCACTGGGTCGCCAGGTGCAGAGAACACCGGAACATTCAGCTGTGCGCCAAGCACCTTCAACTGTTCAACAGCTGCTGGTCGCTGCAAGTCGGCACCAACCAACAATGGGTTGCGTCCTTGTGCTTTAAACCACGATGCAAGTTTTGCGGCGCTGGTGGTTTTACCCGAACCTTGCAAACCTGCCATGAGCACAACTGTTGGTGGTTGCGATGCATAGGCGATCTTTAAGGTTTCGCCACCGAGCATTGCAACAAGTTCGGCGTTAACAATTTTGATGATCTGTTGGCCTGGGTCAAGCGCTTCAGAAACCTTGCTGCCAACTGCTTGCACGCGAATGCGTTCAATAACGTTGCGTACAACGCCTATGTTTACGTCTGCTTCCAGCAATGCCGTGCGAATTTCGCCAAGCATTTCGTTTACATCGGCTTCGGTTAACCGTCCTTTGCCACGAATGCGCTTGAATACGCCACCTAGGCGATCACTCAGGTTGTCGAACATAACGCCTCTACAAATTCTGTTGGGTTAAACGCCACAAGGTCTTCCATGGTTTCGCCAAGGCCCACCAGTTTCACAGGTATACCCAACTCGGTTTCAATGGCAAACACAATGCCACCCTTCGAAGAGCCGTCCAGTTTGGTGAGCACTACTCCAGTTACCTGCGTTGCATCGGCAAACAGTCGTGCTTGGCTGAGTCCGTTTTGACCAGTGGTTGCGTCGATAACTAACAACGTTTCGGTAACTGTGCCCGCGCCTTTTTCGGCAACGCGGCGCACTTTGCGCAGCTCTTCCATGAGGTTGGTGTTGTTCTGCAAACGCCCTGCGGTATCGGCAAGCACCAAATCGCACTTGCGTGCGTTGGCTGCTTGCACGGCATCGAAAATGACTGACGATGGGTCGCTTCCTTCAGCGCCACGAATAATTTCTGCGCCAC
>JBEGJW010000074.1:0-6385 GCA_041184445.1 Actinomycetota bacterium
GAAGAGCGGTAGGTGCGAAATAGCGATGGTGTACGAACTTCAATGAGCTCGTGTTTGATGCGCATCTCGACGCCATCAAGAGGTTCGCCGTTGTATGCAATTCCACCGAATGTTTCTGTCATGCCATAGGTGGTGATGACATTTTCTGGAAGATCAGCAGGAGCCGCAGCGCCGCCAAGCAGAATGAGGTCAAACATTGCAGGGTCAATTCGACGCAACATTGTAGGCACAAGCGAAACATGGGTAGCTCCTGAATTGACTTTAGCTATCACCTCGGCTTCCTTGAACGTGGGAAGAATGCTGATGGGATTGCCAAACAAAATTGATCGAGCAAGAACACTGAATCCGGCGACATGCGAAACAGGCAGACACAACAGCCAATGTGTGGATGAATCGGTGGCCAGACGTGCCTGAGACATGTTGAGCAACGCTTGAATCGACTTATGTGTATGAACAACGCCTTTTGGTGTTCCTGTGGAACCGCTGGTTGCAATAACGAGGGCATCGTGATCGTCGATTGGTTCGCTTTCAGAACAATTGACGATGTTCCCAGTTTCATCAATTACGAGTGACGGCTTAATTTGTGCGACAAGTGCATTCTTTGCCGCTTGGGGGAGTCGTTGGTCGATGGGGAATACTGCGTCGCCTGCATCCCATGCATTGCGCACATGGATGACGAACTCGGTGCTTGCCGGCATATCCAGCGCAATGAGGCGATTCACGATCATCAGCGTAGGCGCTTGAAAGTGCGACACTAGAAGGATGGAAAAACAACCGAGTGGCCTGCAACTATGGATATTGGGGGCACGCCCGCGCACATTGCCTGCGGCATTCGTACCTGTATTCGTTGCGTTTGGAAGAGCGATTTCTCAGGAAACCACGCACGCCAAAATGTGGTGGTGCGGCCTATTCGCCCTCATCGTCAGTGTGGCTTTGCAAGTCGGTGTTAACTACGCAAACGATTACTCAGACGGAATTAAGGGCACTGATAACAAGCGTGTTGGGCCATTACGTCTTGTTGGCTCAGGTTTGGTTCCGGCCAGAACGGTGAAGATGGCAGCGTTCATTGCGTTTGGTGTAGCCGCGGTGTTTGGTTTGTTCATTGCGCTGGCGACGACGCTTCTTCTTGTGCCACTTGGCGCGCTGTGCATTGCTGCAGGTTGGTTGTATACAGGTGGACCAAAACCATACGGTTATTTAGGGTTCGGTGAGTTGTTTGTTTTCGTGTTTTTCGGACTAGTTGCTACGAGCGGATCGGTGTATGCGATTACTCAAAAGATTGATGCAGAAACCTTGCTTGCCTCGTGCATCGTAGGACTGCTCGCTTGCGCATTGCTCGTGGTGAATAATCTGCGCGATATTCCAGGTGACACGATCGCCAATAAGTTGACGTTGGCGGTACGCATGGGAGATGCCATGACGAGGAAGTTGTATTACGCCATGTATGTGTATGTGGTGCTCTTAATCATTCTTATTGGAACGCAAGATCGCACCGTACTTATTGCACTGTTTGGATTGATTGCTGCTTATCCAGCTTTGAAATCAGTGAAATCTGGTGCATTGGGTCGAGATCTGATTCCTGTGTTGGGAGCAACCGGTAAGGCGCAGCTTGCTATCGGTTTGCTTCTCGCGTTTGGTTTAGCTCTGTAACCACGAATTGATCGACTCACCAAATGCGGTGGGTTGATCGGTATGAGCGCTGTGGCCCGCTTTCTCGATGATGTTCAGTGTTGATTGTGGAATGAGTTGTTTCATTCGTTTGGCAATCGCTACAAATTTTTCATCTCGAGATCCGGCGATAAGCAAAACAGGGATTCGAATTTCCTGAAGATGGGGCCACCATGATTGCTGTTGCCCGGTTCCGCATGTGCGCAAACTGCTTGCGAGTGACGCCGGTGTGTTTCGGTTTCGATCACGGATATCTGCATCGCTAAATGATGATTTGGAGAATAGTGGCTGTTGTATCCATTCATCGATGAACGCAGGGGTTCCGATCTGTTCAATTCGTGTAGCCAAAGCGTCATCAGATTGCACGCGGGCTTCGCGTTCGGAGTCGTCCTCGATGCCGGGAGTTCCACTCACCAGAACCAGGCCAGTCATTGCATAAGGGTGTTGCATAACTGCGTGAAGTGCCATGCGCGCTCCCATGCTGTAACCCACTAGAACTTTGCCAAATGCAATATCGGCGATGGCTTCTGCGGTCTCCTCTAATGAAAGCGAAATACCTTGAGACTCGCCGTGATCAGGAGCGTCAATAAATGTGTTTGTTGAATCGTGAATGCTCTGTGCAGGGACCTTCCATGAATTCCCAGTTTGGGTGAAACCATGGACGAAGCAGAGATCTCGTGAACCTGTGCCGCTGGACTCGTAATACAAACTCATGCTCGTTCAAGAATCCTTTCAATGATGCGTTCGAACATTTCAACATCTTGTGCTCCGGGCACAGACCATTGGCCATCAATAATAAATGTTGGGACGGCGGTCACACCATATTCGGTTGCTTCCGCAATCTCTGAACGAATCTCACTGACGAGCGAATCGCTTTCAAGGAATGTGATTGCATCTTGTCGTGGTATTCCAACAGATTCAGCGCAGTCGGCGAGCACGGAAACCTCACCAATGTTTCGACCATTGGTGAAATACGCATCCATGATCTTTTCCTTTAGTTCAATTTGAACCGCTGCACCGTGTTTCTTCAGTGCATAACCCAGCATTCGATGGGCGAGAAATGTATTTGCTCGAACTGCGATATCCATATTGAAGGTGATGTTGTCTTGCGCTGCGACGGAAGTGACATGTTGAAGAATCTCGGTGGCCTTTTCCTGGCCGCCAAACTTTTTTGCGTAAGCGTCTTTTACGGGTGTCGGGGAATCGGTTGGAGCGGATGGGTCAAGCTGGAAAGGGCGGAAAACATATTCCACATCAACATCGACTCCGCGCGCTCGGATGCGTGAAATTGCAGTCTCAAAACGCCGTTTTCCAATAAAACACCATGGACATATGACGTCGGAGAAGATTTCTATGCGCATAGGTGCCACGATAGAGGGGATGGCCACCTCTCCTGCAACTACGGCGACCTTTTGCTCGACCTTTGTGGACGAGTGGGTTCGACTTGGAGTCACTCACGCGGTGGTGTCGCCAGGGTCACGCAGTACGCCTATGGCAATCGCATTAGCGAGCAATCCGAAAATCGATCTCCATGTTTTTCATGATGAGCGATCTGCCGCGTTTGCCGCTTTGGGTATTGGCCTTGAGTCGGGGATTCCAGCTGTGTTGTTATGTACTTCGGGAACAGCTGCAGCACAGTTTTTTGCTGCAGTCATTGAGGCGAACTACGCGCATGTTCCGCTACTCGTATGCACTGCTGATCGTCCTCCAGAATTACAAGGCGTCGGTGCGCCACAGACCATCAACCAAACACATTTGTATGGCACTTTCGTTCGCAAATTTATCGATGTGGGATTGGCTGACGATGCAAAGGCATCTAAGTGGCGTTCAGTTGCACGAGATGCGTTTTCTGCAACTGTTGGTGTGAACCGCGGACCGTGTCATGTGAACTTCCCATTCCGTGAACCGCTAGTTGGCGTGGCTGGAGCACTTCCTGCAATAGACGCACACTCACCGGTTCGGGTAAGTGCCGATGTCGCCACAGCATCTGAACGCAAGAAGTTGTCGCTGGCGCTACGTGCTGAACGGGGAGTCATCATTGCGGGGAATGGAATTGACCAGCCTCGTTTTATTCTTGAGTTGGCTGCGAAATTGAAATGGCCTGTTCTCGCTGACCCACGAAGTAATTGCCGTGTTGCTTCCGAAAGTAGCTATGGATCAACTGTGGTCAGCTGTGCCGATGTGATGTTGCGACATCTTCCAACAGCCGAATCACTCAAACCAACTGTTGTCCTTCGCATTGGTGATCCTCCAGTGAGCAAAGTAGTCAATCAGTGGCTTGCTCAATGTGGTGCCGAGCAAATTGCCGTAACACAGCAACCGTCGCTCATTGACCCCGACAGAGTCGTGACAACTCACATCGTTGGGTCCATCAATGAACTGTTCATGGAGATGACGCGTGGTGCCGAACCAAAATCGGAAACAGAGTGGATTACAAGCTGGAACCGTTGTGAACGAAATGCGCGAACCGCTCTTGACGCGAAATTTGCTTCACAAGAACATCTGACCGAGCCGTTGTGTGCCGTAACGGTAAGCGATGCACTTGCTGCAGGTTCAAATTTGGTGGTGTCATCGTCGATGCCGGTGCGAGACCTTGAATGGTTTGCCCCTGCGCGAAATGGAGTTCGTGTTTTCAGCAATAGAGGAGTGAACGGAATCGACGGAGTGGTATCAACAGCTGTTGGAGTTGCTCTGTCGTCAAAGGCGCAAACGGCTCTTCTGATTGGCGACATAGCGTTGCTTCACGACAGTAATGGTCTGCTTAATCTGATTCGCCGAGACGTTCGGATGAAAGTCATTGTTGTCGACAACGAAGGTGGAGGAATATTCTCTTTCCTTCCTCAGGCCCAAGCCATGGAAGGTGCTCAATTCGAGCAGCTATTTGGAACCCCGCACAGCGTGGATTTCGAAGCGCTGGCAAAAACTCACGGCATTCCATTCACATGGGTGACAACAGCGGACCAATTACGTCGCGAATTGAGCAATGTTGCAACGTCGATAATCGGTGTTCGAACGAATCGCAACACGAATGTTGATGATCACAATGCTTTGTATTCGGCAGTTGCCGATTCATTGTCAAAATAGCTAGTTACTGTTGTGTAACTGCTGCAAGCATGGCTTGCAACTTGGCCTTGGTCTCGGCAAGTTCTTCCTGAGGGTCACTGTCTGCCACTATGCCACCGCCTGCAAACAAGCGTGCTTGAGTGCGTGAATCATTGAACTGAGCGCATCGAATAGCAACCGCGAATACGCCATTGCCTCGGCTGTCAAACCAACCGATAGCGCCACCGTATTTATCGCGGTTCATCCCTTCGAATTGCGCGATGAGTTGCAATGCCTGCTCGCGAGGGAATCCGCCTAATGCAGGTGTTGGTGAAAGTGAGAGTGCAGCATCAAGCACATGCATTCGCGGTTCTGAAAGTTTGCCTACAAGCTGTGTGCCAAGGTGTTGAACGTTTGCGACCTGAACGACCGAAGGTTCGGCTTCCCAATCAAGGTATGAACAATGTGGCAACAGTGTGTCATGGACCATGTCGATGACTACGCGATGTTCAATTTGATTTTTTGTGCTGTTCAACAATTGCTTTGCCAGAAGTGCATCTTGTTGAGCATCGCCGGTACGCGGTGTCGTACCCGCAAGCGGATGGCTGGTGATTTCATCGTCATGAATGGCAACGAGGAGTTCTGGAGAGGCTCCAACGAATCCATCAAATGAGTAGCGGTAGCTGGTGCCAAACGATGACCGAAGGCGGAGCAGTAATTGATGTATGTCGATCGGTACATCTGAATTAACGAATACATCGCGCGCAATGACAGCCTTGGTAAGGCTGCCGCTCCGAACTGCATTTCTGGCTGCCTCTACCGCTGCGATGTACGTGGACAGAGAAACACCATCTCGAACATCAAAATGGGCAGTACTTGATTCTGTGGCATCTACGTTGATCTCTGGGATTTGCGCATCGTCGATAACCGTCACCCAGGTTTCGCCTTCTCGGGTTTTGCAAAATGTAACGGTTGGCAAGACGAAGTCGGCTTCGCGTGTTGTATCAAACGGAATTGAACCGAACATGATGGGGCCAACTCCAATTAGAGCGTCGGGGGACGAGTATTCAATGGCGCTTAACAGCTCACGAGCTTCGGCCGCATGTGCTCGGGCCGAAATGCCGATTGCAGCAAAGCCAATTCCTTCACGAACGAACAGAAAGCCGTTCGAGCCAGCCACATCGTTCAGATCAATTTCGCGCTCCGTTATGTGCGCTAGTGGGAAGGATGTTGCCTTCATCGCGTGGTCTAACGCTTCGTTGCGTGCATTAACTGGGTGAGTCCGCCGGAAAGTTGTTCGTGGCGGACATGCTCGAAACCAGCATCTTGCAGCATTATCACGAGTTGATGAGGGGCAGGTAGGTACGCCACGCTCTTCGGAAGATAGTTGTAAGCAGCACGATTGGAAAGAAGGCCTCCAATGCGTGGAACAACTTTTCCGAAGTACACGCTGTTGCCCCAGCGAATAATGGGATTGGTCGGAGTGCTTACATCGAGAAGCGCAATACGTCCTCCCGGTTTGGTGACGCGAGCAATCTCGTGAAAAAACACGTTGAGGTCGACAAGGTTTCGTAACGCAAACCCGCATGTAACGCCATCAACTGATTGTGTGGCGATGGGAAGTCGCAGGATGTCTGCCTGCACTCGTGGCGCTTTGCTGTGGTCGGCAGCAAGC
>JBEGJW010000074.1:6421-7444 GCA_041184445.1 Actinomycetota bacterium
CGAAGATCGACGCACAGATCTCCCGTACCGCTGGCCAGGTCGAGCACGCGCGCGCCTTTTGCGAGTGCGAGCCTGCGGACTGCAATTTTGCGCCACCGAGTGTCCAATCGGAACGTCATGATGCGATTCACCAAGTCGTATCGCGGTGCAATGGCATCGAACATGTTTTGAACGACTTTTGCCTTGGCTTCTCCCTGCGGAAGTTCTGGGGTGTCCCACGCCACTTTGTCGGAATTGCTCACCTCGTCAGGTTACGACACTCTCGGCAATACTTGACGATTGACCTCGCTACTTTGTAGTGAGGGAAAGGTTTGGGGACCAATGATCGATTTCACATTTACGCCAGAGATTGAAGCTGTACGCCTGAAAGTTCGCGCATTTATGGATGAACAGGTTCGTCCGCAGTGGGACGCGATTGATCAAAACGATCGCGGGCAAGTAGTCAAGGCAATTGTTGGTTTACGTAAGTTGGCACGTGAAGACTGGAATCTTTGGTTGCCGCATATGCCTGCCGAATGGGGTGGCATGGGACTTGGACCAACTGCAATGGCAGCAGTGTCGGCCGAAGCAGCCAAGGTGAGCATTGGGCCATACGTGTTGAATGCTCAAGCACCAGACGAAGGAAACCAACACACGCTGTTGCATTGGGCCACTCCGGAACAGAAAGAAAAATATCTTCGACCATTGTGCGAGGGAACGAAACGTTCATGTTTCGCTATGACCGAACCAGAGGTTGCTGGAAGCGATCCGACTCTCATTAAGACATTTGCCTATAAAGATGGCGACGAATGGGTGATCAACGGTCACAAATGGTTTATCTCTGGTGCTCGTGGTGCTCAATTTGCTTTGTTGGTGGCGCGCACCGAAGAGGATCCAGATCTACCGCAAGCCGCGAACTCGTGTTTCATTGTGGACATTCCAAGCGAAGGTTGGAACATTGTCCGCGACGTAGAAACCATGTCGGGTGGTCATAACCATTGCGAAATTGAGATCAAAGATTTGCGTGTACCGAACTCAAACATG
>JBEGJW010000075.1:0-6379 GCA_041184445.1 Actinomycetota bacterium
GTCGCTTTCGCGGCGAACCTTGGCAACGGTTCCTTCGATGTCGAGACCTTTTGCACCATTCACCATTGGGCGACCAAGTTTGAGGGCCACACGAATACCGACCTGATAACCACATGAATCTGCAGATTCATTTCCGAAGAGCACTAAGTCGAACTTGCCGTTTGCGTCCTCGAGGTCGGTGATGACCGAAGCAATTGCTTGAGCAGTGCGCTGCGGGTCCCAATCCGATTCGCTAATCGGAACAAGCACTGCCTTTGCTGCGCCAACACTGACTGCAGTACGAAGTTGCTCTTCGGCTTCTGCTGGACCAAGAGTAAGCACGGTGACTTCGCCACCGTGCTTCTCCACAAGTTGCACCGCTTGCTCAACCGCACACTCTTCGTGTGGGCTGACAGTGAAGCCAAGGAACGCAGTGTCTACTGCTTGGCCATCTTCGGTGATGTTGATACGTGCGCCAGGAGCTGGCACGCGCTTCACGCAAACGAGAATGTTCATGACGAGTTACTTAGCTCTTCATGCGAGCGTCGGTTGGGTCGAACAGCGGTTGACTGCCAACTCGTGCGACTTTCACAGGGAACAACTCGTTCATGTACATCACGCGCAGTTCATTGCCTTCAACAGCATGCTCTGGTGTGAGGTAGGCGAGGAGCAAGTACTTGCCAAGCGATGGTCCCATGCCAGCGGTAGTCACTCGTGAAACACGACCCTTGGCGTCAACGATGCGCTCGCCATTCTTGGTGAGGATTGGTTCGTTGCCACCGGTTGGGTAGCGCTTGATACCTGACTTCGACGTGTGGTCAAGAATTTCGAGCGTGCACATAATTGCCGCTGGCTTTTCTTCACGTGCCTTCATGTATTCGGCCTTACCAATGAAGTCCGCCGACTTCACCTTCGGACGTGCCAAGCCTGCTTCAACTGGTGTGTATTCGCTTTCGAGTTCTGCACCCATGAGGCGGTAGCCCTTTTCGATGCGACCAGTTACTGCGTATACGCCCATTCCAACAGGAATGATGTCGAATTCTTTTCCGGCTTCTGCAATGGTGTCCCACATGCGCAGACCGTGCTCCATGCGTGTGTAAACCTCCCAACCATTTTCACCCACATATGAAATGCGGAACATGGTTGCAGGTACACCGTCGATCAATACGTCGCGCACTGATCCGTATGGGAAGTTTGCTTGCGACACATCGAATGGAACCAACTTGCCTTCGGCGTCAATGGTTTGTGTTGCCTTCGCCATGGTCTTTTCGGCGTTTGGTCCCCATACACCAATGGTGCAGAGTGCTTGGCTCATGTCGGTGAATGTGACCGAACCATCAGTTGGCATGTACTTCTTGAACCAGTACTTATCGCGTCCACCATCGAACGCACCAGTGATGACGCGGAAGTGTTCTTGGCCAAGACGCATGATGGTGAGGTCGCCACGGAATCCGCCACCTGGGGTGAGGAGTGGCGTGTACACCGAGCGGCCAACTGGTACATCAACGTTGTTTACGCAAACGTATTGCAAGAAGTTCACAACGCCTGGGCCTTCGAAGTCGAATTCGTTGAACGCGGTGAGGTCCACCATGCCAACTGATTCGCGCATTTGCATGTGCTCTGCATTGGTGATTGGCGACCACCAGCGTGCATCCCATTCGTGTTCGCGTGGTGCGCACACTTCTGGGAACTTGTCTACAAGTTTCGCATTCGATGCGAACCATTGTGGACGCTCCCAACCGCGAGCATCGAAGAATGTTGCACCGAGTGCTTCTTCACGTGGGTAGAACGGACTGCGACGCATGTTGCGCTGTGATGCCCATTGTTCGCGAGGGTGCACAATTCCGTAGGTCTTGTTGAAGTGCTCATCGCAACGTGCGTAAATGTGGTGCTCGGTCTTCTCGTGTGGGTAGAAGCGACTGATGTCTGATGAGTGTGGGTCACACAAGTGTGGGTATCCGTATGTCATCCATTCGGCTACGAGTTGTGCAATGCCTGGGCCTTCTTTAATCCACACAGCTGCAGCTGACCACAGGTTTTTCACTTCAACGGTTTCGCCAAGCACTGGCATTGCGTCTGGTGTGAGTGAGAGCAAGCCGTTGATGGCGTACTTGATTTCGGCGTCGCCGAGCATTTCCATGAGTTCAATTGCTTGTTCCATCTGCGGATCGAAGTCGTCCATGGTGAGTGGCAACTCGGTAGGCGACAGTGCCGATGCTTCATTTGATGGAATGTCATCTGGGTGCATGAAGATTGCACGGTGCGCGTACGAACCAACTTCCATTGAGCCCGTTGACTGGCGCTCGTAACAGAAGGTGTCCATGTCGCGAACGATTGGGAATGCAACTTCAGCGTTGGTCTTTTGTAATACGTCGATTGGTCCAACGTCTGCCATCTGGTGAACGGCTGGAGTGAGTGGAATATTTGCGCCAGCCATCTTTGCAATGCGTGGGCTCCACACACCGCAAGCAACAACGACGTATTCGGCTTCAATGCGACCCTTGTTAGTAACAACAGCAGAGATTTGACCGTTCTTGGTTTCGAGGTCGAGTACTTCGGTGTTTGCGAATACTTGCAAGTGACCAGCCTTCAATGCACTTTCGCGCATCAAGGTTCCGGTTTGTAGCGAGTCAACAACGGACACGCTTGGCGTATAGAAACCGCCGAGCAGAATCTTTTCATTAATGAACGGAACGAGTTCTTTGATTTCGGCTGGAGTGAGCAACTTTGCATCGATGCCCCATGCCTTTGCAGACGTCATGCGGCGGTTGAATTCCTCCATGCGCTCTGGCGTACGAGCAACTTCAATACCGCCAGAGGTGTTGTTCATGCCGTGTTCGATGTACTGCTGCTGTGAAGCAAGGGTGAGCAGCGCCATCTCTTTGTTGTGGTCGGTAGGGAAGATGAAGTTTGATGCGTGACCGGTGGAACCGCCTGGGTTTGGCAATGGTCCTTTGTCAATGAGCACCATGTCGGTCCAACCGAGCTTGCTCAGGTGGCCAACGAGACAGTTACCCACGATTCCGGCGCCGATAACGACGCACTTTGCCCGACTTGGAAATTCACTCACGAGATACCCCCGAAAAGAGGACCGCACCCCCGTTGGGCGAGGCCACAATTGAATTTTGGTAGTATATCAGCGCAATATCATCAGCAAAAAATCGGGATATGATGTCGCGCGTGAGTACTTCGCTGAGCGAGCAGGCCTATCTCGAGATTCGGAACAAAATTGTCCGCCTCGAATTGGCCCCCGGCGACGTCATTAAGGAGGAGGCCCTCCAGGGTCAGCTCGGCATCGGCCGAACCCCAATTCGTGAGGCGCTCCAGCGCCTAGCCCGAGACCAGTTCGTCACCGTCATTCCGCGTCGCGGCATGTTGGTGTCGGGAATTGATGTCATGGAACTGAGCATGTTGTACGAGACCCGCGCGCTACTCGAACCCTATGCAATGCGACTTGCTGCCAAGCGAGGAAAGCAAGAACATTGGGACGAAATGGCTCGTGTACTTGCGCGCGCGGATGCGCCTGGCGCCACAAACGATGATCTCATGAAGATCGACCGTCGTTGTCACGAAATTGTGTGGGACGCAGCAGGTAATCGTTTTCTTACTGCAACGCTCGACATGATGTATGCGCAGAGCGATCGCTTGTGGCATTTATATATTGCCGACGTTGCAGACATGAAACACGCTGTACAAGAGCACGGCGAAATGTTTGAACGACTTGCAGCGGGCGATGGTGATACCGCGGCAGAACTGTGCGAAAAGCATGTTCGTGGTTTTGATGATGAAATGAATCAGGCAGTGCGTAAGCGACTCAGTTCGCCGCTTCCAAAATAACTAGTCAAATTTTCCAAGCACCTGAGCTGGATCTGTGCTTGAAGTGTCTGGCCAATTCGAATACCAAATGTCAGCTGCCGATGTGCCGACATGGAGTGGCACACGATCGAATCCATCAAGTGGTGCCACAAGTGGTTGAACGACAACATCCCAACGTGGCTTCGAGAAATACGGAAACGATTGTCGCGGTTTTCCTGACTTGTTAAAAACGCGGTGTGGGGTTGAGAGAAGACGCCCACCGCTCCAGAGTTCCAACATGTCACCAACATTGAGCACCATGCCGTTCGGCGGGCAATCGGCATTGATCCACTCGTCGTTTCGCTTGCGCACTTCTAGTCCACCAATTGGGTCGTGTGCGAGCAACGTGAGCAAATTGAAATCTTTATGTGGATGAATTCCCCATGTGTCTGCTTGTGGTTCAACCGGTGGGTAATTCAGCAAAGTCATGTTGGTGAGCGGCATAGTCATGCACGACAGCAATACATTCGGGTCAACTCTAAGTTGCTCGCATAAAGCAACGATGAGCACTTCACTCACTGCATCGAGCGCGTGCCAGTAATTCATGATTGGCGTGCGAACATCAAAGTCAATTGCTGGCCAAATGTTTGGACCATACAAATCGCATTGTTTACGAATGGGATCATTCGCGTCGGTTTCGAAATGCAGCTTCCATGCTTCGTACTGGTCGGCTTTTCCTTTTCCAGAATTAGGCGTGAAATATCCAAGCGGCACAAAGCCGCGGTAGTTGCCCTTGGCGACCATGTTGCGCAGAAGGATTTCGCGCGGTGTGTCAAAAACTCTTTTCACTGCCGCGCGCATGTTTGCTGTGGTGTCAGGACTGACTCCATGACCCACCACAATCGCAAAGCCGATTTCAGAGAGTGCGGTAAACAGTTCTTCGGAAGCCTTGTTGTAATTGGGGTTTGCCGTGCCGTCACGCAGCGGGGCAATGTCAATAATGGGCAAGCTCTCCGACATGGCCCTAACCTATAGCAGCTCGCTAATCCTTATGGGGCGTGTCATATATCAGGCGCCCCGACTCCTATATAGTGGTGCGACCAAAGAGCCAATCAGTGGCCATTGAACGGGGAGTCTCCAATATGTCTTTTCCATCAGATCTCGAAATTGCGCGCCAGGGTAAGCCATTGCCGTTGAAGGACATCGCTGCCCAGATGGGAATCGGCGAACACCTGCTTGAGCCATACGGTAAGAGCCTTGCAAAAATTAGTCTCGATGCAATTGATGAATTGAAGTCACGTCCGAAGGCAAAGTATGTGGTGGTTACGGCAATCACACCAACGCCACTCGGCGAAGGCAAGACCACAACAACGGTTGGTCTCGGTCAAGCGTTTAAGCACATTGGTAAAAATGCAGTCATCAGCTTGCGTCAGCCTTCAATGGGTCCAACCTTTGGTATCAAGGGTGGAGCCGCAGGTGGTGGCTACAGCCAGGTAATTCCAATGGAATTGCTTAACTTGCACCTCACCGGCGACTTCCACGCAGTAACTGCTGCCCACAACTTGTTGTCAGCAATGGTGGACAATCATTTGCACCAGGGCAACGAGCTCGACCTCGACATGGACAACATCACCTGGCGCCGTGTTATCGACGTAAACGATCGTTCATTGCGCAACATCATTGTCGGTCTTGGCACCAAAGAAGACGGCGTAGTTCGCCAAACCGGATTCGACATCACCGCAGCTTCTGAAGTGATGGCGATTCTTGCCTTGTCAACTTCGCTTGAAGACATGCGTAAGCGTTTCGCGCGCATTGTTGTTGGTTACAACACCAAGGGTCAACCAGTAACTGCAGAGCAACTCAGTGCAGCAGGTTCGATGGCCGTCATCATGCGCGATGCAATTAAGCCAAACCTTTTGCAAACGCTAGAGAACACTCCGGTAATTGTGCACGCTGGTCCATTCGGAAACATTGCGCACGGTAACTCATCAATCATCGGCGACATGATCGGTATTCATGGTGGCGATTACCTCATCACCGAAGCCGGATTCGGCGCCGACATGGGTGCAGAGCGCTTCTTCAACATTAAGTGCCGTTACTCGGGCATGACCCCTGACGCAGCAGTGTTGGTAACAACAGTGCGCGCGTTGAAGGCTCACTCCGGTAAGTACAAGATCGTTGCAGGAAAGGCATTGCCTCCAGACTTGCTTGCAGAAAACCCAGCAGACGTAGAAATGGGTGGCGAGAACTTGCGCGCACAAATTGAAAACGTAAAAGCACACGGCGTGGTTCCAGTTGTTGCTATCAACTCATTTCCAACCGACCATGCTTCGGAACACGAAGCAATCCGCAAGATTGCATTGTCTGCCGGAGCCCGTGTTGCCTTGTGCACACACTTCGCAGACGGTGGTGCTGGCGCAGTTGAGTTGGCAAAGGCCGTTGAAGAAGCATGCAATGAGAAGAACAACTTCCACATGCTGTACAAGGACGAAGCATCGCTCAAGGAAAAGATTGAGACTGTTGCTAAGACCATCTACGGCGCAGCAAACGTTACGTATTCGGCACTTGCAACCAAGCAGTTGAAGAACTACACAGACAACGGCTT
>JBEGJW010000076.1:0-6348 GCA_041184445.1 Actinomycetota bacterium
CTTCTAACCCCTTCACAAAAACGTGCCGATGAACTAATGTCAAATACCCCGCTACTACCCCTTAAAACGGGTTTTAGCAACCCCCCACCCCCCGCAAGAAAAGGTCCAAATTCACATGTCTGACGCAATCGGTCTCTACCTCAACGAAATCGGCAAAGTTCCCCTTCTGAATGCAGAAGATGAGCGCAATCTCTCGAAGGCCATCGAAAAGGGCCGCGATGCCACCAAGAAGCTTGAGGCTGGCGAGCGCGGTGCTGCCCTTCGCGCCGACCTTCGTGCGGCTGCCAAGGCAAAGGATCACTTCATTCGCTCGAACCTCCGACTGGTGGTTTCCATCGCCCGTCGTTACCCATTGCCACAGGGCATGGACTTGCTCGACCTCATTCAAGAGGGCAACTTGGGCCTCGAGCACGCAGTAGACAAGTTCGACTGGCGCCGTGGATTTAAGTTCTCCACCTACGCAACGTTCTGGATCCGTCAGGCCATTGGCCGCGCACTCGACCAGAAGGCAAGCCTCATTCGTATTCCTGGTGACCGCTCCGCAACTTTGCGTGCAGCACTTCGTCAGGGTTCGGGCGATGCCGAAGGCCTCGACGCCATGAATGCCGAATTGCACCGCCTCACCACCCCGGTCTCGCTCGACAAGACCATCGGTGACGACGGCGACGCAACTCTTGGTGACCTCGTTCCAAACGACGACATCAGCCCAGAGGAAGCCGTCATGTCCATGGTGGACACTGATCTTTTGGACGACCTGTTGAACACGCTCGATGAGCGCGCCCGTTACGCCGTTGAAGCACGCTTTGGCATGCACGATGGTGAGCGCAAGAGCTTCCGCCAAGTTGGCGAAGAGCTTGGCGTAACCGCTGAAGCAGCCCGCCGTTTGGTGAGCCGCGCAGTTGACTCGTTGCGTGACGACGCCGGCGATTTCCTGACCGTCTAAATCCTTCGGGTTTAGCGGCGCCTCATTCGTACACTGAGAGCCCACTCATGAACAACAACTGGACTCCTTCATCGTGGCAGACATTTCCTGCCGTGCAACAACCACAGTGGCCAGACACTGGCGCGCTCGATAACGCACTCAAGCAAATTTCGGCATTCCCGCCGTTGGTGTTTGCTGGTGAAGCACGCTCGCTGCAGACCGCACTTGGTCAGGTGGCAAGCGGCAATGCGTTTTTATTGCAGGCCGGCGATTGTGCAGAAAGCTTTGAAGAGTTCAGTGCGGTAAACATTCGTGAAAAGTTGCGCGTCATTTTGCAGATGGCCGTCATGCTCACCTATTCAATGGGCGTGCCTGTTGTAAAAGTGGGTCGCATTGCTGGTCAGTTCGCCAAGCCACGATCGAATAACACCGAAACCGTAAACGGTGTGGAGTTGCCAGTGTTCCGCGGTCACATGGTGAACGGTCCTGACGCACACGCAGAAGCTCGCATTCCTAACCCCGACCGTTTGGTGCAGGCGTATCACCAAGCAGCAAGCACGCTCAACTTGGTGCGCGCATTTACCAAGGGTGGTTTCGCCGACTTGAACCGCGTGCATGCATGGAACCAAGAGTTCGTTGCACAAAGTGCCGAGGGCAAGCGTTACGAAGATGTTGCAAGCGAAATTGAACGCGCACTCGCGTTCATGCGCGCATGTGGCATTGATACTGAAACCAACACGGCATTACATCAAGTAGACGTGTACACCAGTCACGAAGCACTCATTTTGGGTTATGAAGAAGCACTCACCCGCCAAGACTCCCTCACCGGTGGTTGGTACGACTGCAGCGCACACATGCTGTGGATCGGTGAGCGCACTCGCCAACTCGATGGCGCACATGTTGAGTTTTTGCGCGGTGTTGGCAACCCAATTGGTTGCAAGATCGGCAAAACAACAGATGTTGATTACGTTCTCTCGTTGTGCGAAACCTTGAACCCTGCCCGCATTCCTGGCAGGCTCACACTCATTTCGCGCATGGGTGCAAACGATGTTGAAGAAGCGTTGCGTCCGTTGTTGCGCGCAGTTCGCGATGCTGGCCACCCAGTGGTGTGGGCATGCGACCCAATGCATGGCAACACCTACAGTGCGCCAAATGGTCGCAAGACTCGTCACCTTGAAGACATCGTTAAAGAAATCACTGGCTTCGTGAAGGCACACCGCGCTGAAGGCACATGGCCAGGTGGAATTCACATCGAACTCACGGGTGAAAATGTGACTGAATGCTTGGGCGGCTCTGAAGGCCTTGGCAACGACGACCTCGATACTCGCTACGAAACCGTGTGCGACCCTCGCCTGAATGGCCGTCAGTCAATTGACTTGGCATTCCGCGTTGCAGAACTGATTCGCAGCAATAATTAGTGCCTGTGGGCGCTGCAACTTTGGAGTCATTGAAACTTATTGACTCATGGCCAGTTGATGGTGTGGCCGCCGGTGTAATCGACAATCACGGCAACCTGTTTACGCGTGGCAAGCACAATCATTCGTTTCGCTTAGCTTCCATTTCCAAAGTGATGACCGCTTGGGCGGCACTGATTGCCGTTGAAGACGGATCCATTTCGCTCGACGACCCAGTTGGTCAACCTGGTTGCACGCTTCGACACTTGTTGTGCCACGCAGGTGGTTATGGGTTTGATACTGAAGCAAGCATTATTAGCCCGGAGCGCAAGCGTGTGTATTCAAATACGGGCTACAACATGGCGGCACAATATGTTTCCGAATTTGTGGACATGGGCTTTGCTCAGTACTTGCAAGAGGCCTTGTTCGCGCCACTCAACATGACAACCGCGCAATTACTTGGCTCCCCTGCTGCCGACATACATTGCACCATTGAAGACATGGCCAAGTTTGCACAAGAACTTCGCCGACCAACAGTGATTGCGCTCAGCACCTACATCGAAGCAACTACTCCACAGTTTCCCGACCTTGAAGGTGTTGTGCCAGGGCTTGGTAAATATTCGCCCTGCCCGTGGGGACTTGGCCCAGAAATTCGCGGAGCGAAGCACCCACATTGGACAGCACCGCGCAATAGCGCTTCAACATTTGGACACTTTGGCGGAAGTGGCACCTTTGTCTGGCACGACCCTGTTGCCAACGTGACGTGCTTTGCACTCACCAACCGTGAGTTCGACGAGTGGGCAATGCAGTACTGGCCAGAGTTTGGCCAAGCAGTGTTAAACGAACTCGGTCGCTAGGAAATTTTGCATGCTGATTGAACGCAACCATCGCTCCGACGCGTTACTACTGATGTCGTGTTCGTTTGCTGTTGCTACTTCTAACTCGGTTATTTTTGCTGCACTTGGCGACTTACAAGACAAATACAAATTCGCCGACTCTGGTCTTGGGCTAATCGCAGGCGCAGGTTTTTTAAGCGGGTTCCTCGTGCAGTTATTCGTTGCACCATTTGCCGACCGCGGTCACACGAAACGACTCATCATGTCGGGAATGATGATTGGCGCTTTCGGATCGCTGCTGATGGCAACGGGAAGCTCACTGCCACAATTCATCATTGCTCGTGCAGTAATCGGTTCGTCTTTTGGTTTTGTGTTTCCAGCAGTGCGCGCACTCATTGCCCATGTCGATCCCGAGCGACGCGGCGAACGTCTTGGCAGACTTGCCGCAGTTGAATTACTTGGCTTTGTTGCAGGCCCACTATTTGGTGGTTTATTACTCGACCCAATTGGAATTCGCGCTGTGTTCGCATTGTTTGGCGCAGTGAATCTTCTCGCCATGTTCACCATTTCATTCAGGTCGTTTCCCGTATTGCCACTATCTACCGATTCACGCAAACCAAGTTTCGAATTGCTGAAATATCCACGAGTACGCATTGCGGTTTTGTTAGCCATGGCGATTCAGGCACCTGTTGGAATTTTTGATGCTCTGTGGGACCGCTATCTCACCGATCTTGGCGGCGGAAACTCCATGGTGGGCATTTCGTTTGCGCTGTACACCATTCCGTTTTTCATCTTTTCCTCGTTTGGCGGAAAGCTTGCCGACAAATACGACCCACAACGCATTGCTATGTGGATGATGGTGCTGGTTATTCCAGCTGTAACGGGATACGGCGCATTTAAGTCTTTGGCACCTGTGGTCATCCTCAACGTTGTTGAAGGTATTGCTCAAGCAATGATGTATCCATCTTCGGCCGCTGCGGTGGCAAAGGCTGCACCTGTTGGTCGCGCATCTGCTGCACAAGGTCTTGCTGGAGCCTCCGGCTTGCTTATGTCCATGCTGCTTGCATTCACCACACCATCTCTGTACGGATGGTTCGGGTCACTCGCCGCATTCGGCGCAGTGGGGTTTTTAATGAGCGTTCTTACCGGTTCAGCCGTGCTGATGTTGTGGCGACTGAACCGGAAAGAACAGTTGATTTAAATCAGCTCAAACGCTCAACGATCATGGCCATACCTTGGCCACCACCAACACACATGGACTCCATACCAACAGTCTTTCCCGTGGTCTGCAATCCGTTAATGAGTGTGGTCATGATGCGTGCGCCAGTCATACCGAATGGGTGACCAAGTGCAATTCCGCCACCATGAATGTTCAACTTGTCCCATTCAATTCCAAGGTGTTTCGCTGAAGGAATTACCTGTGCTGCAAATGCTTCGTTAATTTCAACAAGGTCAATGTCGTTAATGGTCATGCCTGCGCGCTTCATTGCTTGACGGCACGCCTCGATTGGGCCGAGTCCCATGATTTCTGGGTTCAATCCCGACACACCTGACGAAATAATTCGTGCAAGCGGTGTGAGACCTAGTTGCTTTGCCTTCGTTGCGCTCATCACCATGACTGCTGCTGCACCATCATTCAAAGGGCATGCGTTACCTGCAGTGATTTGTCCGTCTGGGCGGAATGCTGGCTTCAATTGTGCAAGACCTTCTGCAGTCGTTCCATCACGAGGGCCGTCGTCTTTGGTAACAACAGTTCCGTCTGGAAGTGTGAGGCCAGAAATTTCGCGATCAAAGAAACCGTTTTGCTGGTTCTTCACTGCAAGTTGCTGTGAACGAGCTGCAAATGCGTCCATCTCTTCACGAGTGACACCTTCAATTTCACGAACGTTTTCTGCAGTCTGACCCATGGCAATGTATGCGTCCGGCAAACCAACTGGAGGTGTCCATGTTCCTTGGCCACCTGCTGCGCGAGCCTTCGTGCGCTCTGCTGGTCCTTTGAAAATTGCGTTTGGCGCCATGTCACTTGCACCCGATGCATAACGGCTTACCGTTTCAACACCTGCAGCAATAAAGCAATCGCCTTCGCCAGCGTTAATTGCATGTGCAGCCATGCGAATGGTCTGCAAGCTTGATGAGCAGTAACGGTTAACCGTTACACCAGGAACATCGTCGAGACCAGCAAGAATTGCCACCATACGTCCAATGTTGAAACCACCTTCACCGGCTGGTTGACCAATGCCGAGCATCAGGTCTTCAACGTCGGAACCTTTCACCTGTGGAACCTTGGCCATGAGTGCGCGCACAATCTGTGCGGCCATGTCATCTGGACGAAGGTCGATAAGTGAACCCTTATTGGCACGACCAATTGGGCTGCGGGCGGTTGCGACGATGACTGCTTCGGACATTGAAAACTCCGTTCGATCCGTAGTGAATAGTGAAGCAACGGTACCATTTCGGCATGGAACTCAGCCCTGTCGCAGTGGACTCGATCAACATCTCAGACCCTGAATTTTGGAAGGGTTCCCGCCAGCACCGCGAGTCGGTATTTGCCACCTTGCGCCGCGAAGCCCCTGTGAAGTTCTTCCCCGAAATTCCTCTTGCCAACTTCCCTGTTGGGCCTGGCTACTGGGCGCTCACCAAGCACGACGATATTTGGCATGTAAGCCGCAACCCAGAGCTGTTCTGCAGTGGCAAGGGCTCCAACATTGCTGACCTCACGGTTGAACTAAACGAATTCTTTGGCTCCATGATCAGCATGGACGACCCAAAGCACGTGCGCCTGCGCACCATCGTGTCGAAGGGGTTTACGCCGAAGGAAATAACTCGCATCGAAGAGTATGTAAAGAACAAAGCCAAGTCCATCGTGGACAAGGTGCTTGCGAAGTACGGCGCAAACGAAGAATTTGATTTCGTTGACAACATTGCCGCGCCATTCCCGCTGCAAATTATTTGCGAAATGATGGGCATTCCCGAAAGTGATGAACGCCAGATTCTGGATTGGACGAACGTCATTCTTGGCGCAGGCGACCCAGACTTTGGTGGCACACTTGAAAATCTCATAACTGTGGCACTCGAAATGTTTGCGTACGCACAGGCGCTTGGCGAGGCACGCCTAGCCAACCCAACCGATGACCTCACCAGCGTCATGATGCATTCGATTGTTGATGGCGATCGCATGAGCTCGCAAGAGTTTGGC
>JBEGJW010000077.1:0-6309 GCA_041184445.1 Actinomycetota bacterium
TGATCTTGCAGCAAAGGGTTTTTCCGTTATTGGAGTTCCATGCAATCAGTTTCTTGGACAAGAGCCAGGTACCGCTGATGAAATTGTTGAATTCTGTTCGACCACCTACGGCGTGTCATTCCCGATGACCGAAAAGGTGGAAGTAAATGGTGAAGCACGCCACGGACTCTTTGCAGCACTTGCTGAAGTCGCAGATAGTGAAGGGTACACCGGAGATATTCGCTGGAACTTTGAAAAGTTTGTGCTCGATCGTGAAGGAAATGTCGTCGCACGCTTCCACCCACAAGTAGCACCCGATGCACCTGAAGTTCTTGCAGCAATTAATTCGGCACTTGGCTGAGCGAAACAGTAGGTAACTCCATGGCAACACGATCGGTCACCGTCGCTGCAATTCAAATGTCAATGGCAACCGATGTTGCCACCAACGTTGCAACTGCTGAACGCTTGGTTCGTGCTGCGGCTAAGTCTGGTGCTCAAGTCATTTTGATTCCCGAATTGTTTGAGGGTCACTACTTTTGCAAAGACCAATTAGTCAGCGAACTGTCACGTGCATTGCCAATTGAGGGTCATCCGACCATTGCGCATTTTCAGAAAGTTGCACAAGAACTTGGTGTGGTATTGCCTATCAGTGTGTATGAGCGTGCAAACAAAGCATTGTTCAACACCGTTGCAATGGTGGACGCCGATGGATCGATGCTCGGCATTTATCGCAAGAGCCACATTCCTGACGGACCTGGTTACACCGAGAAGTATTACTTCAGTCCTGGTGACACCGGATTCCGTGTGTGGAACACGCGTTTCGGAAATATCGGTGTCGGCATTTGTTGGGACCAATGGTTTCCAGAAGGTGCACGTGCAATGGCGTTGTTGGGCGCAGAGATGCTGTTGTATCCAACGGCAATTGGCAGCGAGCCTCCTAACCCCAAGTGGGATTCATCGATGCATTGGCAGCGAGTGATGCAAGGTCATGCAGGCGCAAATCTGATGCCAGTAATTGCTGCCAACCGAACTGGTCGTGAGGTTGGCGTAAACAACGAAATCACGTTTTACGGCTCCTCGTTCATTGCTGACGCAACTGGTGCAAAAGTTGCTGAAGCAAACCGCGACGAAGAAACAGTGCTCACCGCAACATTCGACCTAGATGAAATTCAAGCCATGCGTTCCAGTTGGGGACTGTTCCGCGATCGTCGCCCAGAGTTGTATGTTCCTTTGCTCACGTTGGATGGCGGAGTTGAAGACAGCCTTGGAGACGATTTTTCGTGAAAATGCCTGGCGAATTCGCTGCTCATGAGCGAACCGTCATTTGTTGGCCATCCCGTCACGACCTTTATGGCGACCACATTGGTGATGCGCGATTAGCCCATGCGGCATTGGCGAAAACCATTTCTGGCTTCGAGCCAGTGACCATGATTGCCAATGCGCAAGACGCAGTGCGTGCTCGATTGCTGTGTGGCGATGCTGTTGAAGTGGTTGAACTTCCACTTGATGATTCGTGGTTCCGCGATACCGGCCCTATTTATGTCTTCGATGGCGACAAGCGCATCGCAGGAAACTGGGTGTTTAACGGTTGGGGAAACAAGTTTGTTCCCTTTGACAAGGATGCAGCACTCGCACATTCTTTCGCCGAGCTCATGGGTCACGAAGTACGCAATATCGACATGGTGTTTGAAGGCGGCTCCATCACCGTGGATGGAACTGGGCTGCTGGCAACAACCGAGCAGTGTTTATTGAATCCGAACCGCAACCCACACATGTCGCGTGAGCAAATTGCCACCACCATGAAGCACGAACTCGGGGCCACTGAAGTGATGTGGTTGCCTCATGGTTTATCGCTTGACGAAGATACCGACGGTCACGTTGACAATGTTGCATGCTTCACTGCACCACGCACATTGGTAATGCAGGGATGCGATGATAAATCGGTAAGTGACTTCGAACGACTTGCCCAAAATCGTCGAGTTGCTGAAACCTTTGATGTAATCATTCGCGAAGTACCGGTGCTTCCGCGTATAGATGTGCACGGGGTAACCGTGCAGGTTCCGTATCTGAATTTCTATTTAGTAAACGGCGCAGTCATTGTTCCTGTGTGTGGTCACGCAGCAGACGACGACATGTTGGCGCTTATTGCAGAGTTTGTTCCCGACAGGCAAGTGGTTGGCTTAGATATTGGAGCCATCCTTGCGTTTGGCGGCGGTGGCATTCACTGCATCACGCAGCAAATTCCCGCACTCTAATTACGCGTCAAACAGGTGCGTCCATGTGACGCAACGGAGACACTTGCTTTGGCAAGTTATCCCACATGTCTGCAAGCAAACTTTCACGCATTGCTTTGGCCTGGGGATCACTCCAGAGGTTCACATGTTGCAGTGGGTCATGTGTGAGGTCGTACAGTTCGCCTTCACCCGCTTCGTTCATGGTTCCTGGCAACGCGGCGGTGCACACCCAGTTGTCACGACAAATGGTGCGCAGGTGCACGATTTTTCCAAACAGCACGCTGTCCCACTCTGTAAGCACACGCTCGTGCCCAAGTGTTGCTGCGTCGTTGTCAGTATGTGGCAATCGTGGAGCCTCGACATAACTCGGTTGTTCGAGTCCGGCAATATGCGCAAACGTTGCAGCGAGGGAAACGAGCCCAACTGGGGCGCTTACACGCGCTGGTTCAATATGTGAACTTGGTGCGGGTCGCCAAATGAGCGGCAAGCGCATGAGCGAATCCACGTGGTACGGACCTTTGAACAGGAAGCCAAAATCGCCTTGAAATTCGCCGTGATCGGTGGTGTACAACACGTCGAGGTCATTGCCCCAGCCGCGAGATTCGATGGCTTTCATGACTGAACCAATAGCTTCGTCAATCAATTCGTTTTCAACGTGCGTGTAGGCATTGACTTCGCGCACTTGATCGGCGGTCAATGTTGCCGGCACCCATTTTGCTGGTGCTTCATAGTTCGACACGAATGTTCCGTCGTACCATCCACGCCAATGACGCAGCTTGGAATCGATAATTTTTTCGCGCTTCGCCGCATCGGCAATGTAACCCTCTGGCAAGTCGAGGTCTTTCCAATTCACGCGATGCATTTCTGATGCAGGAGGATCCCACGGGTGATGCGGGTCGGGAAAACTCATCCAACAGAACCAATCGCGATCATCGGGAAGTGATTGCAACCATGCAATCGTTCGTTGGGCAACCCATTCGGTGTGATACCACTCGCGCGGAATTGGGTTCACTTTTATTTGCGGCGCATTCGTATCGCCACCACCTTCGGCATTCACTTGCAGTTCGCGATCGAGCACGTTGTAGTAGTTGCCGACTGCTTCTGGATGATTTTCACGAATCCATTGCGAGTAGTGCAACTGGCCGGCTGCACCATGTGTCGCGAGTTCCATGTGGTCGAAACCACGATGAGGGTCGTTTGGATTGTCGGTAGTGATTTTTTGGGAGCCCATTCGGTTTTCGGTAAAACGCAAAAATGGGTCAAGCAGTGGTTCGAAGTGTGCTTTGCCAATGAGCGCAGTTGCGTATCCGGCACCACGCAAGTCGGCGGCAATACTTGGCGCGTCTTCGGGAAGTGGCACGCCGTTCATCCATACGCCGTGAGTGCTGACATGTTGGCCAGTGAGCATGGTGCTGCGTGAAGGCATGCACACCACGTTTTGTGGATGCGCACGATCAAAGGTGATTCCCGCGCGGCTGAGTGCATCAAGCACAGGAGTGCGCGCAATGGTTCCACCGTTGCAACCGAGTGCGTCATAACGCTGTTGGTCAGTAGTGATGAACAGAATTTTGCGACCCATTATTTACCGTCAAACATTTCTTTAACTTTGGCAATTCCGATAGAGGCGGCACCGGCGATGGGAAGTGCAAGGACTTCAGGCTCCATGTCGGTGGAGTACATGAGCATGCAGCGATTCGGGCCGTCCGCAATTACGTCAACCGTTCCCAGGTGGAAGGTGATGAATGGGTTGTTCACAATTTTGTATTGAAAGCGACGCAGATCGTGATCGAGAGTGATGATGTCTTCTTCAAAGGTGATGCCACCAGCCAGGGTGATCCAGCGCTTGCTGCCCTCAACGCGGGTGCTGGTGATGGGGAACCATTCGTGCAATTTTTCAGGTTGTCCAACGAAGGCCCACACTTTGTCGGCGCTGCAGTTAATGAAGTCACTGCGGCGGATAGAACCCATGGATCAAAACTAACGGTCAGCCTTGACGAAAATGGAACTAAGCAAGATTCCAGTGCTCAACGATTGGTGGCTTGGCAAAATATTCGCCAATAATTTCTCGCCATTTTACGAATAAATCGCTTTGGCGAAAGCCGATCGTGTGGTCCTCAAGGGTTTGCCAATTGATATGAAACGTGTAGGTGTTGGCTTGCTCTATGCCTTTGTGCAATTGGAAGTCGATAAATCCTGTAGCCAGCGGAAGCACATCTTTAACGGCTCTCTTTACCGCAGCTTCAAATGCAAGGTGATGTTCGGGGAGGACTTCGACAAATGCAATTTCAAGGACCATGCCACAAGTGTATGAATGTTCGGTGGTACCTAGGAAATGAGTTGCCAGTTGATCTCGGGTTGATGGTGATCCGAAAGAGCGCGATTGACTTGTGAAAACGGGCGAGAACCAAAGAATCCACGATGGGCGGACAAAGGTGAGGGATGTACAGACGTGATCACGGTGTGGCGCTGGCTGATGAGCGACACCTTCTTCCCCGCATGAGCGCCCCACAACACAAACACGATGTGCTGGTCTTGTGATCCGAGGTACGAAATGATCGCATCGGTAAACGTTTCCCATCCGTGTCCTGCATGTGATGCAGCTTCACCTTCACGAACGGTGAGTGTGGTGTTCAGCAACAGCACGCCTTGCTTTGCCCATGATTCGAGATTTCCATTTGTTGGAAGAGGAACATCAAGATCTGAGTGCAGCTCGGTATAGATGTTGCGCAATGATGGCGGAATGCGCGTTCCATGTTGCACGGAGAAACTCAATCCGTGTGCCTGTCCTGCTCGGTGATATGGGTCTTGACCAACGATCACTACGCGAACGTCGTGTGGCGCAGTGAATTGCAATGCAGCGAACACATGGTCTTCGGAAGGAAAAACATTAAAGGAATTACGCTCGCGCGCAACAAATTCGGTGAGCTTGGCAAAGTACGGCTGAGTGGTTTCGTTGCGCAAGACTTCGCGCCACGATTCGGGAATAATCATCCGCCAAATGCGCGGTACACGCGCTCAAACGGTCCGATACCAAATCTGCGATGCCACAGTGAAGAAATAGGAACAGCAACAACGTAAAAGACGAGGCTGAACACCAAAGCAGTGTCGAGCCCAGTTGGCCGCACCCAATTCAACCAATGCACAACAAGATTAAATACCAAAACATGTGCAAGGTAAATCGACAATGTCATTTGTCCGGTGCGAGCAAGGAACTCAACAATACGACTCGTGCCCACCGAATCGGTAATAAGCGATATGCAACAAAACGCAAGTAATGCAACCGACACAGTTGATGTGACATGAAGAACCGAATGGTCAACGTTGTTGGTGGAAAGTACGCGTTGCATTACGTAATTGGATTGTGACGTTATTGAACTAGGCATGATGAATGTACGAATAACGAAGGTGATAAACAGCGTGACACCGGACCACAACATAATGCGTGTGCGTAATTCAGAGAGCCGATGAATGTTGCGTCCCAGAATGATTCCGGCGCAGATAAAGGTGATCCACGGGAAAACAGGGTGCGTGTAATCAACAAACGTTCGAATCAATAGATTTCGCGGAGAATTGGGGGTGGGTGACAACCACTGCGTGAAGTTCCCCTGAAAGAACTGGTATCCACGCCAAGCGGAAAGCCCGGTTGAAACTGCAATAGATATTGCCGATACAGCAATGAGACTGCGGTTTGACCATGTGCAAATAACTGCTGAAATCAAGAAGAAAGCGCCGTAATAGAACAGGATGGTTCCCGGCCATATCCACTGCACAGCCGCGCCAACGACATACAGAAACAATCCTCGACGAGCCAACTTCATTTGTGCAGTGTGGATGAGTGCACTATCGCCCGACTGAACTGCTGATTGAACCAAAAGTGCAATTCCAATGCCTGCAACGAGTACAAATGTTGCCGCAAACCGAGTGGTCAGAATTCCAGATAGAGGATTAAATATTCGTTCGGCAAACGAAGGATGTGGAGGGTAAAACGCCTTGTCTTTGTTGAGGTAGGCGTGATAGTTCATGATCACCACCCCAACCAGAGCAATGGCGCGAGTGACGTCCAAACTCGGAATTCGAGGTGGACGAATTGTGTTGC
>JBEGJW010000078.1:0-6619 GCA_041184445.1 Actinomycetota bacterium
GCAGGCAAGGTTGTTCTCGATAGAAGTGCTGTTGGTCTTGACCAGCGCGATGTGATGGACGTTTATCAGCGGGTTGACGTTACTGGGGCACCAACTTCGGGTGAAGATGTGCCAACTTCTATTTCGAATTCGTAATTACGATGTCTTCAATAATGGTTGACCAGCGCCGCCTGAGTCCACCGTTTACTGCACGCAACGTCAAACTCTTGATCGTTTTCGTTTGTTATATCTGCGCAACTGTTTGGTCGTGGCTGTATATCCACATGTCGTTTGGGGGATTGTTCGGCGGGATCAGTGATGTTTTGAACCTACTTGCACGGATGCTTCCTCCTGACTTATCAGCTCAGTGGAATCATTTCAGCAACGATAGAAACGCTATGGATGGCGTTGCTTGGCACGACTATCGCAGTACTAATCAGTTTTCCACTGTCTTTTGGGGCGGCCAAAAACACAACCCCAAACAGATTTGTCTTTGCTGTATGTCGTGGAATCATCACTATGACGCGAGCAATACCTGATCTTATTTTCGCTGCAATATTCGTACGTGCTTTTGGCATTGGTCCATTGGCAGGAATTTTGGCGCTCGGACTCCACTCCATTGGAATGATCGGCAAAATGTTTGCTGATGCGTTGGAGAATGCGGACGCAATGCCCAGAGAGGCAAGTGTTTCGACAGGTGCCTCTAAATGGCAGGCAATCTTCGCATCCATCCTTCCGCAGGCCACACCAACAATGATTGGAACAGCCCTGTATCGCCTTGACATCAACGTTCGTGCTTCTGCTGTGTTGGGTTTAGTCGGTGCGGGTGGAATTGGTTTCATCATTCAGTCCGCACTTCGCTCGCTTGATTATCCAAGTGCACTTGCAGCGGTATCAGTCATTTTTATTGTGATCCTTGCTATCGAATTCTTTTCATCACGAGTTCGTGCGTCAATTCTTGGAGAACGAAGCGCTTCTGTAGTCGTAGTGCGCGGACAATCAGATAGAGCGGTACGACGTACTCGTAAGGACCGTACGTTGCTAGTCGATGCAGTGACGATGCGTTCATTGGTGCCACCAATGACATCAGACAGAAAATCTCGAATCATCAGCGTGTGGGTGTATGTCATCATGCTTGCAGTCGCTCTTGGAACCATCAATATGCCTATCTTTAGTTCGTTTGCATACTTTGATGATGCCTGGAGAATTGTTACCCAATTGGTTCCGCCAGATTTCTCGACAGCCCGAAGTGAACTCATTACCGGCATGTCTGAGTCCATAGCAATTGCTTTTATTTCAACAACGCTTGGTCTGTTTATTGCTATTCCGTTGGGTTTGCTCTCCTCGAGAAATATCGTTGTCCGTAAAGCTGTATTCGTCGGCACACGCTCAATGTTGGTAGTCCTGCGAGGGATTCCGGAGCTCATCATTGCCGTATTGTTCGTGAGCGCTATGGGACTTGGTCCAGTTCCAGGAACGCTTGCGCTCACGTTGGTAACTGCGTTTTTTATGTCCAAACTGATTGCAGACACTTTTGAAGAAGTGGACCCAAGCCCTCGTGAGGCAATTTTTGCTACCGGTGCGACCAGGATCCAGGAGCTCTTCGGTTCGGTTTTACCGCAGGCGATGCCAGCACTAGTAAGTCAAATTCTCTACATGTTGGACGTGAATCTGCGGTCCTCGACAGTGCTAGGGATCGTTGGCGGCGGGGGAATTGGGTTTTTGCTCTTGGGGTCAATCCGAGTGTTCGAATTTGGCACAACTGGAGCGGTTGTGCTGTCCATCTTTGTGGTGGTGTACGCCATCGAACTCATTGGATCCTGGGTGCGCGGAGTTCTAGAAAAGGCAAATTAGTTCATTGCAAGTTTGCTTGAACTACATCTCCTGCTATTTCTCTGTAATCAATGTGTTCATAGTCGTTTCATATTTTTAGCCAGTGGAGACTTTTCCGGCCGTTCAGATAGGAAATCTCTCGGCCGCGAGTACCCCAAAACTGCGGGTCGCCATTGTGGCGGAAAGTTTTCTTCCTCATGTCAATGGGGTCACCAACTCGGTACTTCGCACCATTGAGTACCTCACGCGCAACGGTCACGAAGCCGTTGTTATCGCGCCAGGTCCTGGTTCTGATATGGAAGCAGGAGTACCAGTTGTGCGCATGAGCTCGTTTGGGTTTCCGGGCTATGAAGAACTTCGAATCTCGCGACCACAAAAGGCTCTTGAAGCTGCCATTCGCGCTATCAACCCAGATGTAATTCATCTTGCAGCTCCAGCAGTACTTGGTGCATGGGCGGGGAGGGTGGCGCGCAAGCTCAACATTCCATGCGTTGCCATTTATCAAACTGATCTTGCCGGATTTGCCAAGCAGTATCGGCTTGGCGCAACTTCTCCTGCGTTATGGAAGTACGTTGCGGCAATTCATAAGCGAGCTGATGTCACGCTTGCCCCGTCAACGTCTGCGGTTTGGGATTTGCGCCGGCATGGGGTTGATAACGCGGTGCGATGGATGCGTGGCGTTGATACGGACCGATTCAATCCGAGTTTTAGAAACGAAGAACTCCGCAAATCGATTGGCGGTGACGGAAAAATAATCGTTGGATTTGTTGGTCGACTTGCCCGGGAAAAGCAGGTAGAGCGTTTGGCCGAAGTGTGTTCGCTGCCGAATGTTTCAGTGGTGATTGTTGGCGATGGACCTGTACGCAAAAAACTAGAACGCTTAATGCCGTCAGCAATTTTCACAGGATTCGCCTCAGGCAAAACGCTTTCGGAAATGTACGCATCGTTTGACATATTTGCTCATACCGGAGTGGATGAAACGTTTTGCCAGTCAGTGCAGGAAGCACTCTCATCTGGCACTCCAGTTGTCGCTCCAGCAGTAGGTGGACCGCTTGATCTTGTTCAACATGGAGTGAATGGCTTTCTGTGGACACCTCAACGAAAGAACACACTGGTCGAAAGTGTTCAAGAGTTGGTGGTGAATGAAGGCGTTCGCTTTCAGTGCGCTAGCAATGCACGTCAATCCGTGCAGCATCGCACATGGGAATCAATCATGGAAGAACTGATCGGTCACTATTACTCAGTAACTCAAGGCATGTCGTTTGCATATCGTGCGGTTGCCTCGTGAAGTCCCTAGTTGTCTCACTGCATGATGTTGGCCCATCTTCAGCTGAGGTTTCACGTAGGTGGATGGATGAATTGGAATCTCGTGCCGTTTCAGTTTCGATGTTGGTTGTTGCAGGTCGCTGGAATGGTATGGATTTTTCAGAAGACATACGTATGCACGAGTGGTTGCACTCATGCGTTAACCACGGGCACGAAGTGGTGTTGCACGGGTGGACCCATGCATTTGAACAGAAAAGCGTTGATTCAGCGAGGTCATCGGTGTTCGGATCATTTTTTGCTCGTGGCTGTCAGGAGTTCTTCAATCTGAACGCAGACGAAGCAGCGGAGCGCTTGCACCTAGGGCTCCACACGCTTGGCGTTGTTGGATTTACACCATCAGGGTTCATTGCACCTGGTTGGTTGATGTCGAAGGAAGTGCGCAACGAGTTGCATGAAATAGGACTTGATTACACAAATAACCATCTGTTTATTACCGATTTGGTTCGCCGTCAGGAAATTTTTGCGCCTGTTGTGTGTCAGCGACCTGAATCAAAGTGGAGTGGGCTAATAGCGAAGGCGACGGTTGTCTTAGCGCGCGTGTTGATGTTTGCACGCTTGCCGCTACGCGTAGCAATTCATCCCAAAGACCTTGCCGATACGCGATTGCGTTCTGTGATCCTGCACATCATTGATTTAGCAATCGCTAAGGGGTACACATCATGCACGTACGAACAATTCATTGATCAATCTCGAGTTTCACAACAAGATATTCATGAAGTGCGTCAATTGGGTGGGCTTGCATAATGCACATTGTTCAACTTGCGAACTTCGTCACTCCAACATCTGGAGGCCAACGATTTGCTCTTGAGTCCATAGGGCATAAATATGTTGCTCGAGGTCATCAATGCACATTGGTGACGCCTGGAAAGCGTGGAGAAGTGTGGGGAGAAGGGCTACGAACCTATATCCACGTACCTGGTTGCCGAGTCCCGTTTTCGGGTGGGTACCGGGCGATCATTCGACGCAAAGAGTTGCAAAAAGTGTTGCTGGAGCTCCATCCCGACATTATTGAAGTATCGGATAAGACCACTCTGTCGTGGGTTCCAGGCTGGGCGAAGGCACATGGAATACGAACAGTGCTCTTTTCTCATGAACGGGTAACCGATGTGGTTCACGAGCGTTTTCCGTCGTGGCTCCCAGTTGCGCGATTCATTTTGCCAGTCATTCAAAAGATGAAAAGTTATGTTGATGCAGTTGTTTGTGCAAGTCAATATTCTGCGGATGAGTTTTCTGACGTGGCAGACAAGCTTCAGATCATTCCTTTGGGTGTGGACCACACCGTTTTTCACCCTCGCGATGTAAGTGTTGAATCATCTGAAATCCCGCTAGTGCTGTTCGCAGGTCGACTCTCGTTTGAAAAGCGACCACATGTGGCGGTAGCAGCAGCGCGTGAACTTGCGCTCAGGGGCGTACGAGCGAAATTTGTGTTTGCAGGAGATGGGCCTATGCGCCAAAAACTGCAGAGCATGGTTGATGGACTTGATGTTGAATTTTTAGGCCGTATTGCAGATCGAAATGAACTTGCTGACCTGATGGCATTGGCAGACGTCAGTATTGCACCGAGCCCTTTTGAGACATTCGGTCTCAGTATTTTGGAATCACTGGCTTGTGGCACACCGGTGATTGTCGCAAATAAGGGTGCTGGAGTCGAACTGATTACGGGCGGGTGCGGTTTGGCTGTAGAGCCAACTGGGGCCATGGTTGCCGATGCGATCATGCTCCTTTTGCTCGAAAGCAGGGAGTTAGTACGACGTCGTTGTGTGCAACGAGCTCGTGAAATGAGCTGGGACATCTGTTCGGATCGATTCCTCGACTTGTACACATCGCTAATCAATCACCCATGGAAAGCGGCAGCATGATGCAGGTTCTTCCAGCAAAGGGTTCGGAGAATTGCATTCGAACACTGTTTTGGGAAACTGTTTCGATTGGCAATCCACTTCCATTCACGCTCTCATGTGCGCGACGTTACGAAGAGCTCGGATTGGGCTGGTATCTCACTCAAGGAATCGGTGATGCTGCGGTTGTAGAGCGCGATGGAAATGTCATTGGGTATGGCTTGTTTTGTGCAGATGCTAGATCATTTAGAAAACATCAAAATCGACAAATGATCCTTTTGACGATTGAAGTTTTATTCGCATTTTTTACCTTTCGAACCAATGTTGAGTCTCGTCGCTTTTACTGGTTTCGAATCTGTGATTCATTCACAATTTTCCGTAGTAGGAACACTTTGCCAAAAGATGTTCACGCACATGCTCATCTCAATGTGAACCGAGCAAACCATGATGCTTTTGCCGCTCGCATGTTGCGAGATCATTCGGATGCAATGTGTCGACGACACGGCCTGAGTTCGTATTTCGGCGAAATGAACGCAATCGGTGGAAAGCGAATGTTAAGTCTTCGTCGAGTTGGCGGTGACGTCGTCAATGAGTCCAGAAACTTTACGTTCAGTTGGCTTGCAGGCTCGCAAGTGCGACGACTGACATTGGTGAGAACGGTAGACAATCAAAGAGAAATGGCTGCATAATGGACAATGCCTTGCGTGTATCAGTATTCGGTGCCGGTTACGTCGGATTGGTGACCGCAGCCGGATTAGCTGCGATTGGTCATCACGTATTGTGCGTAGACGTTGACGAGAGGAAGATTGCAAGCCTTGCAAGTGGGGAGGTGCCATTTTTTGAACCGGGTCTGCCTGAAATGATTTCGCAGGGGGTTGCCTCGCAGAACCTTCGGTTTACCAGTTCGGTGAATATGGCAATTGACCACGGTCAGATCATCATCATTGGAGTTGGAACTCCGCCGCTTTCGAGTGGTGCTGCCGATCTCTCTCAAGTGCTGTCGGTGGCCACTTCAATTGGAAAGCAGATTCAGAATCGTGCTGTTGTAGTGGTGAAAAGCACGGTGCCGGTTGGAACTTCAGAGCTGGTACATGATGCCATTCAAGAAGAACTCATCCGTCGAGGTGATTCGGTTGCATTCTCAGTCGCATCAAATCCCGAATTTTTGAAAGAAGGAGATGCGGTTCGCGACTTTATGGTTCCTGATCGAATCGTGATCGGGGTAAGCGATAAGTGGGCGGGCGATGTTCTTGGTTTGTTGTACGAACCATTGTGCAAGTCCGAAGGCGTGCTCATGACGATGTCAACGCGCTCTTCGGAAATGTGCAAATACGCAGCGAATGCAATGCTTGCGACTCGAATTTCATTCATGAATGAAATGGCGCGCCTTTCAGACATCGTTGGGGCAGACATTTGTGAGATCCAGCGCGTTATGGCCGCAGACCCATACCTCAATGCTGGTGCAGGTTTCGGTGGAAGTTGTTTCCCTAAAGACTTACGAGCAATTCGCGCAATGGGAATTGATCTCGATTGCGAACTACCACTCATCGAATCGGTGATTGAGGTAAATACTCGCCAGCAGACGGTGTTAATTGATAAAGCTCGTCAGGCGTTGGGTTCGTTGAAAGGCAAACGATGTGCAGTAT
>JBEGJW010000079.1:0-6117 GCA_041184445.1 Actinomycetota bacterium
GGCTGCCTGGTCCCAGGTCACCCATTTCATGTTGGTATTCACGGCACGACTGTAATACCGAGCCCTGCTTGTACGGTATTGAGTAAGTGGTCTAATGTACGCAATACGGGAGAGTGTCCGTCATGCGGACAATCTGTCGGGGCCCAAATAATTTCCAATTACACCATTGCCAAGGAGACCGCTCATGTCTGCAACTGACTCACCAACTCGACTTCACCACACTGCCTATTTGTCGAAAGACTTAGAAGCCACTCGTGCGTTTTACGAAGACATTGTCGGTCTTCCGCTTGTAGCAACGTGGTCAGAAACCGATGAACTCTTTGGTGCAGAGCGCGTGTATTGCCATTGCTTCTTTGGGATGCCAGACGGAAGTGCACTTGCATTCTTCCAATTCGCCAATAAGTCCGATCAAGATTTGTTCGACCCAGAACTCACGCCATCGCCGTTTCGCCACATTGCACTCAATGTCTCTGCACAGACTCAGGACGAAATTTTTGCTCGCCTGCAGAAGGCTCAGTGGAAACCAGAAGGTACGTATGTTCTCGAACATGGCTATTGCCGTTCGTTGTACACCGAAGATCCAAACGGCATGTTGTTGGAATTCACCGCAGACGCACCTGGCGCCGAAAAGATCAACGCTGCTCGAAAAGAAGATGCACACGCAACTTTGAAGCGTTGGCTTGCAGGTGACCACACCAGCAACAACACGTACCGCTAGTTCGGACGCACCCCCAACAACATGGCTGAATCGTCGATCATTCTTGTCCACGGTTCGTTCTTCTCTTCATGGACATGGTTGCCGGTTATCGAGCGACTCAATAACCATGATGTTGAGGTGACTGCGATTGAACTTCCACTTACTTCGCTTGCGGACGATGCCGACGTGCTTCGCAAAGCAATTGCCACAGCATCCAAAACGGGTCCGGTAACGGTGGTGTGTCATAGCTATACAGGCATAACCGCCGCAGTTGGTGGGCATGGTGCACAACACATCGTGCATATTGCGGCGCGCATGCCCGCAATTGGCGAATCGCAATCGGAGTTGAACAAAGACTGGGGTAACCCTGACTTCCGTTCATGCTTTTTATTTGCGGAAGATGGAACGATGTCATTGACCGATGGCGCGGATGCGTATCTGTTCAATAGGTCTCCTCGGGGATTGTCCCAATACGCAATGGATAATCGTCGTTCAATGAAGAGCGAGATTCCGGCAATGCCCATTGAGAATCCTGCTTGGAAGAATATGAAGAGCAGTTATGTCGTGTGTACCGATGACAAAGCAGTCAGAATTGAGCAACAGCGAATGCGAGCCGGTTGGGCTGACTATTCAATTGAAATTGATTGCGATCACTCACCATTTTTCTCAGCGCCTAAACAAACCGCTGATTTCATTCTTGAAACTCACCTTGCGGTTGCGGGCGAATAATTGTGGCTCAGGGTGACAGCGGGCGAGTGGTTGGCAATAGTGCCATATTTGAAAAGTCTGCAGTAATGGATGCTGCAGTGCTGAGCAATAGCGGCAAATGGTCCTTTTTCAATACTGCAATAGATGTTTCGGCGGCATTGACAGTGACATTGATAGCAGCGATGGTGCGGCCAGACGCGTCAGCGACTGGTGCTGCGATGGAGCGAATACCAAACGACAACTGTTCATCAGACATTGCCCATCCGCGCTTGCGGATTTCGGCGAGCGACTCGTCAAGTTCCTTGCGCACAAACTTTAGGCGCGGTACAACGCCAGACTCTGAAGGGATCTTCAACACTGCATCAAGTTCTTTTGCAGGCAAGTCTGCAAGCAGCACGCGCCCCATGCTGGTTGCATATGCAGGAAACCGAGTGCCGATGTGCACTGACATTCCAATGATTTTCGGAACCGGAACGCGCGCTGTGTACACAATGTCGCTGCCAACGAGTTGCGACATGGAGCTTGACTCTTTTGTCTTTTCAACAAGGGCTTCCAAGCGCGGACGAGCAATGTCCCACATACCCTGCGCGCTGATATATGCCGTTCCAAGTTCTAAAACTTTTGGCGTAAGCATGTACATGCCGTTTGCTGCGCGAACATACCCAAGTGATTCGAGGGTGAGTAGTAATCGGCGAGTTGTTGGGCGAGCAAGTTTGGTTGCCGCGGCGACATCACTGACTGAAAGTGCCAAGTGTGAAAGCGAAAAAGCGCTGATGACCTTGAGCCCGCGCGCTAGCGCTTCAACAAAGTCGGGCTCGTTTGGCTTAGGTCTCATGCAAGTATCTCCGCCTCAACTGTGGCACAAACAATTGGTTCAACAAGAAAGGCCGGTTTTTCATGGCAACAACTAATGGCACGGCAAGACCACTAGAGGGTCTCTTAGTAGCCGACCTGTCCCGCGTACTCGCAGGTCCGTATTGCACCATGTTGTTGGCCGACATGGGCGCCACGGTTATCAAGGTGGAAAGCCCAGCGGGTGACGACACTCGTACCTGGGTGCCTCCAACAAAGGGCGATGTCGCAACCTATTACATGTCGATCAATCGCAATAAGAAGTCCATCGTTCTTGACTTTGGGAAAGAAGAAGACCTAGTGCTTGCCCGAGAATTGGTGCAACGGGCCGACATTTGCGTTGAGAACTTCAAGGTTGGTGGTTTGAAGAAGTTTGGTTTGGACTACGAATCAACCTCAAAAACAAATCCAGGTTTGGTGTACTTGTCGATTTCGGGTTTTGGAACAGACAAGGGAGCAAAGCTTCCTGGCTATGACCTGATTGTGCAGGCAGTTTCAGGACTGATGAGTTTGACTGGCGAACCAGATGGCCCTCCGTATCGTGCAGGAATCTCGGTGTTCGACGTGATGGCCGGGTTGCACGGCACAATCGGTGTGCTTGCTGCATTGAATGAGAAGAACAAAACTGGCAAGGGTCAGCATGTTGAAGTGAACTTGTTGTCTTCTGCGATGTCTGGTTTGGTGAATCAAACCGCTGCGTACACGCTTGCCGACGTGGTTCCTTTCCGCATGGGTAATGCGCATCCGAGCTTGTTCCCGTACGAAGCACTGCCTACCAAAGACCGCGACCTCATCATTGCTGCTGGCAACGATAAGCAATTCCGCGCGCTTGCAAAAGTGTTGGGAATTGAACATGTTGCAGACGATCCGCGATTCAAGATCAATGCTGACAGAACAAAGAATCGTGAAGAGCTACGACCAATGTTGTTGGAACAACTGGCTAAGTGGAACTCAGATGATTTGTTCTACGCGTTAAATGACGTTGGTGTGCCATGTGGTCCTATTAATTCCATTGGTGACGGAGTTGAACTTGCCGAAAAACTGGGCCTTCGCCCGCGCGTTTCGGTTGGCGAAGGGGATCGACAAGCAAACTTGGTGCGTAACCCAATTACGTTTAGCAATGGAGAATTGAGTTACACGATGCCGCCGCCGCACCTTGGCGAACACACCGATGAAATTCGCAATTGGCTTTCTACAAAGGGGTAATCATGACGACAAAGCAAACGTACAAAACCGGTCTCGGAACTTCTGATGCAGACAGCATCACGCTGTTGGGTCACGATCTTGCAACCGAAATTCTTGGCAAGTACTCATTTGGAGAGTTGTCGTACTACTTAATTACCAAGCGTCGCCCAACACCCGGCCAGCTAGTGATGTTTGAGGCGGTGCTCGCGTCTCTTGCCGATCATGGCTTTACTCCAACTGCAATTGCTGCACGTCTTACGTACGCAAGCGCACCCGATTCGTTGCAAGGCGCTCTTGCTGCTGGTTTGCTTGGCGGGGGTTCACGGTTCCTTGGCGTTACTGAAGACTGTGCACATTTCCTTGCTCGTGAACTGAAAGAAATTGGAGCAGCGCCAACTACTGAAGAAGGTTGGGATTTCGCTGCGCTCAACGCTGTGAAAAAACAGAAAGACATTGGCAAGTTTGTCCCCGGACTTGGTCACCCAGTACACAAACAAGGCGACCCGCGCACGCCAGTATTAATGGCAATGGCCCGCGAGCAAGGTCTGTTCGGTTCGCACCTTGCATTGTTCGAAGCGATCGGCCGAGTGCATTCGCAAGTGCTGGGCAAAACACTTCCTCTGAATGGTGCAGGAGTCTGTGGTGCAGTGCTGGCCGATGCGGGAATCCCTATGGGAGTCATGCGCGGGGTAGCCCTGCTTGCGCGCTGTGCAGGTTTGTTAGGCCACCTAGTTGAAGAGCAGACCGACCCAATCGGCATCGATGTGTACATGAACGTCGATCGAAATATCGACTACCAGCCACCCAAATAGCCCATATCCATTCGAGTATCCCTAACGGGCGGGTTGTTCAGCAGCGAGTCCGCTCTGTGGTAATTTGTCCGTTAGTCGGACAAATCGCCGACATGAACATATGGGGGTAATTCAATATGGGAAATTCACTTGCGCCCAGCGCCTCACAGCGTTGGCACAAATGGGTTGAAGCTCATCCAGTAGGCGGCCTTGCCGTTATTGGTTTGATCGCAACCCAACTCGGCACGTACTTCGGTTACGTGTTTCCAGCGTTCGGTCTTCCGACGCTTCCTTGGCCAATGTACAACGGTGCTTTGGCACTCGGTATCAACGGCCCAAGCTGGGGTAGCTACTTCAATGCGGACTACACCATCGCTGGTACAAACGCTGGTTGGTTGTTCTTCTCGGGACAATCACTTCACTTCATCAACGGCATCGTGTTCGCGATGTTGTTCGGCATTTTTGCTCACAAGCAAATTCCAGTGAAGAGTCACGTTGCTAAGGGACTTATCTACGGAATCATCATGACCATCATCAGTGCTGGCGTGCTTGTTCCTTATGCATATGTCGCCAAGCAGGGTTACGGCCTTTTCTTGATGGACGGACCTAATGGTTGGAAACTTCCACTAGGAATTTTGATCTGGCACCTCATTTACGGTGGCATGATCGGAATGCTCTATCAGCCAAAGGACGACAACTAGTCATCCCCGCGTAAGCGGAACGAATTAGCAAAAGCCCGGCTCAGTGAAAACTGGGTCGGGCTTTTGTGTTTACTGGATTACTTAAACAAACGCTTCGCAGCAAGCTCTGAACCCTGAGCAAGCGAAGCGAGTTTTGCAAACACTACGTCTGGGTCGATAGTGGTGGTGCCTACGTGCACAGAGAATCCGCAGTCAACACCTGCGAGCAAACGATCGGGCTCAACAACTTCGCCCCAACGCTCTAGGCGTTGCGCAACTACTTCAGGATGCTCGATGTAGTTGGACTGCGGCTCGATTACACCTGGGCAAATGAACTTGTCTTTTGGAACACCGAGTGCTTTCATGACTGCCCATTCGTGGGAGTGGCGTGGGTTTGCACCTTCGAACAAAACAGTTTGTGGCTTTGCTGTCCACACAATGTCGATGATGTCGGCAATGGAAATATCGTGGTGATGCGGACCTGGGTAGTTGCCCCAGCACAAGTGCATGCGTAGTTGTTCAACAGGAATGTTGCGCACTGCGTGGTTTAGCGCCTCGATGTTGGTGCGAATAGTGGCACGGAATTCTTCCTTGGTTTGTTTTGCATATGCGCTGTGACGGCCCATTGCTAAGTCGGGGCAGTCAACTTGCACGATTGCACCTGCTGCGGCAATTGCTTCGTATTCGAAACGCATAGCTTCAGCAATTGCAAACACATATTCTTCACGCGTCTTGTAGTACTCGTTGCCGAAGAACAGCGAGACCACTCCAGGTGATGCTGCGCTCGTAAAAATCTCCTTGTGGTTGTTCGCAGTAGCTGCACGACGAAGCTCAGTCATGTCTTTAACTGCAGCGTCCTTGTCGATTACTTCAATAGGTGAAGTACACGCCGGAGCGCTGCGCTTGCGCCTGCCTGGGTTGCCCGCAACTGCTTCGGCGCTGCGCGGAAAGTCCACAAGGTCTTCAAAGAAGTACGACTGCACAGATTCGCCAGTGAATCCAGACAAGCGGTCTTTTACATATGTTGCATACGAAGGCTTCGACATTTCGCCATCGTTAATAATGGTCACGCCTGCCTCAACCTGCTTACGCACCACTTCGTCGATTGCACTGCACACGCGTTGGTCGAGTGCTTTGGCATCGACAGGAATTCCATCGCCAACTGCCCACATGATTTGAATCAAATCGTCGGGGCGTGGGAGGC
>JBEGJW010000080.1:0-6062 GCA_041184445.1 Actinomycetota bacterium
TGCTCTACAACTTGTTGACTCGTTGCAATCTCAAACTTTGCTGGCGTTGCTGAAAGAAAGATGCATTGATTGATCCTTTGCATCGCTTCTTCAAATTGCAACGGACGGTTATCGGCGGCAGAAGGCAACCGGAAGCCGTGTTCAATCAGCGTTGCCTTGCGACTTCGATCACCAGCGAACTGGCCGTGCAGCTGTGGAATAGTCACGTGGCTTTCATCAACAACCAGCAAATAGTCGTCGGGGAAGTAGTCAAGCAAGGTAAAGGGCGGTTCGCCAGGAGACCGACCGTCAATGTGCATGGAGTAGTTTTCAATGCCGTTACAGAAACCGACTTCCGCAATCATCTCTAAGTCGTATTGCGTGCGCATTCTTAGACGCTGAGCCTCTAGCAATTTTCCTTCTGTTTCGAACTGCTTGAGACGAACCTGCAATTCGTGTTCGATTCCAACTACAGCCTTGCGCATGCGCTCATCTCCAGCAACATAGTGAGTAGCAGGAAAGATCAATACCTCGCTCATGTCGTTCACCGTTTCACCGGTAAGCGCGTCAACGATGGTGATTCTTTCAACGGTGTCACCAAACATCTCAATACGAGTAACCGTTTCGTCATAAGCCGGCTGCACTTCAATGGTGTCTCCACGAACGCGGAAGTTTCCACGTCCGAGCGTCATGTCATTGCGATCGTATTGCAGGTCTACAAGTCGACGCAGCAAACTTCTTTGGTCGTAATCAACACCAACATGTAACTCCAACAGGTTGCCGCGGTATTCCTCCGGGTTTCCCATTCCGTAGATGCAACTCACTGATGCAACAACAATGGTGTCGCGTCGTGTGAGCAACGCTGCAGTTGCCGAATGTCGCAGACGATCAATTTCGTCGTTGACCGAAGAATCCTTTTCAATAAAGGTGTCGCTAGAAGCGATGTACGCCTCAGGTTGGTAATAGTCGTAATAGCTGACGAAATACTCAACACGGTTCTTTGGGAAGAACTCTTTCATTTCTTGCGCTAACTGCGCAGCAAGACTCTTGTTCGGAGCAAGGATCAGAGTCGGCCTCTGCACCTGTTCGATAGTCCACGCAACCGTCGCCGATTTTCCTGAACCTGTAATGCCGAGCAAGGTTTGAAACCTGTCACCACGCTCAATACCCGCCGACAACTGAGCGATTGCTTTGGGTTGGTCACCTGCCGGTTGATAGTCCGATACAACCTGAAAGCGCTGATTGTCAACGGTCACTATTTGCTCTTTTGTGCAAGCGAGCCAGCGCCTGCTTGCGCATTCGGCAAGGTTGCAAACCAATCCCACACATCTTCTACTTGTGCGCCAAGTGCTTCAGGACTGCCACTGTTATCAATAACGCGATCGGCAACTTTCAATCGGTCTTCGCGGCTTGCCTGACTTGCCATTCGACGTCGCGCATCGTCTTCATTCATGTTGCGATATTGAACAAGCCGTGAGATCGCTACTTCTGGGTCTACGTCGACCACCACTAGTCCTGACATTCCTTCACGAGGGTTTTCAACCAGAAGCGGCATGTCCAACACCACGACATTTTCAGTTGCCATGTTCTTTTCAATCTGACGAAGAATTTCTTCTCCAATCGCGGGGTGCATAATTGCATTCAGCCGCTTCAGCATTTCCGCATTACCAAATACCAATTGCGCAACCTTGGCGCGATCGAGTTCACCGGATTCCAGCAAGATGTCACCAAATTCGTCAACCATCTTCTGCAAAGTGGCCGATCCTTTTTGTTGAAGCTGCTTTGCGATGCCATCGCCATCGATGATGACGGCACCCTTGCGCGCGAACAACGCAGACACCGAAGACTTACCCGATCCAATTGCGCCAGTTAGCCCAATCAATTTCATATGTCTCCAATGAACCTCTGTGTTGCGCTCGCCCCCTGACGAGCGCAACTACAGAAAACTATGCGCTTGGAGCTTCTGGAGCCGCGACAGGAACTTCCGCTGCAGCGGCTGCTGGAGCCTCAGATGTTGCTGCGGTGTCGAAATACTCTGACCACGCTGCTTCGCGAGCGCTGTCATCGCCACCAACCCAGTTGCCCTGATCATCTACTTGGAACTGACCGCGGTATTCCTCGGCGAGTTCTCCGCCTTCAGCAGCCTGCTTAATTGACAAGCTGATGCGACGACGCGCGAGATCGAGATCGATGATCTTGACCCACAACTCTTCGCCCGGTGTGACAACTTGCTCTGGTGCTTCAACATGGTGTGCAGACATTTCGGAAATGTGCACGAGGCCTTCAATTCCGTCTCCAACCTGTACGAATCCACCAAATGGAACCAACTTGGTAACACGGCCGTAGACCAATTGACCAACCTGGTGACCGTTAGCAAATTCTTGCCACGGATCTTGCTGAGTTGCCTTCAATGAGAGGCTGATGCGCTCACGGTCCATGTCAACTTCAAGCACTTTTACCGTCACCTCATCGCCAATGTTGACCACTGCAGTTGGGTTGTCAACATGCTTCCACGAAAGCTCGGAAACGTGGATGAGTCCATCCATGCCGCCCAAGTCAACGAATGCACCGAATGCAACAACACTCGAAATGCGACCTGTACGCACTTCGCCAACCTTGAGATGTGTCAAGAACTCGTCACGAGCTCCACGCTGATTCTGCTCGAGCAATGTGCGCCGTGAAAGCACAACGTTGTTGCGATTGCGGTCGAGTTCAAGAATCTTTGCAGTGATTCGCTGACCGATGTACGGGGCCAAGTCACGTACGCGACGCAATTCGACAAGTGATGCAGGAAGGAATCCGCGAAGACCGATGTCCACGATGAGTCCACCCTTAACAACTTCGATGACCAAACCTTCAACGGTTCCATCGGCTGCCTTAACTTTTTCGATGTCGCCCCAAGCGCGCTCGTATTGCGCACGCTTCTTCGAAAGCAACAAACGACCCTCTTTGTCTTCAAGGGTAAGAACGAGTGTCTCGATCTTCTCGCCCAACTTCACGATCTCGTTTGGATCGATGTCGTTACGAATTGACAATTCGCGGGCAAGGATGACGCCTTCGGTTTTGTAACCGATTTCGACAAGTACTTCGTCACGGGTGATGCGTACAACCGTTCCTGTAACAAGTTGTCCGTCTTTAAGTTCAACAAGAGTTCCGCTAATCGCGTCGGCAAACGACTGCGAAAGGTCACGCTCAGTAATTTGGCGCGGTGTGTAATTTCCTTCTGAGTCGAAGGTTCCCATTGGTGGGGATTGCATGGTTTGTAGATCAGACATTGGTGTGTACTTTCGGTGGATAGGAGAGATGGTCCCTCTTGCGAGAGGCCCTACCGGCGGTAGGACAGGGGAATCACGCTACCAGCGACTGCCCTACCTGGACTTGGCGATCACCAGGAATTCAGGCAATTCGGTGCTGCATTCTGCTGAGGAATACCGCCCTGGTTCAACACTGGAGATGCTCAATATGTCGAAACCTGCCAGGTCGAATACCAGACGTAATTCCCTTGGCGTATAGCAACCCGTCCACAAATCAACGCATTTGACTTCACCTTGGTCATTGCGAATGTCTGTCGTTTCATGACTCACACCACTGAGGGCATCAAAATGTGCCCCATCATGATGTTTGACCGAAAAGTACGCGTTGAACGCCGACAACACAATGACACCGCTGGGCTTCAAGCACTTTCGAATACCAGTCAAAATGTCAACATCTTGCCGATCGTCAACCATCAGACCAAAGGCGCCCTGACATAAGCAAATTGCGAAATCGAATTGTGAATGAAGTGAAGTCTCATCCTGCAGTGAACGCGCATCAAGCCGCATAAATTTCGCTCTAGTCAGAAATTCCTCCGACGCATGACGACTTGCGATGTCGATGAAGTCTTTGCTCACGTCTATCCCTTGAACTTGCATTCCTCTGCGCGCAAGCTCCAGGCTGTGACGCCCTGGTCCGCAACCAACATCAATAAATGAACTTCCAATTGCTGCGCCAGTTGCTCCAAGAATGAAGTCGACTTCCTGCACCGTTCCTTTGGTAAATGAATACCTCAAATATGCGGCCTTCATATGACTGGCCAAATCTTCAAACCAATGTTCGCGACCTGCCATTTCGTTACGCCTTGGCCGACGCCCAACTATCTCCCCAAGCAGCATTCACTTCAAGTGGAACTTTCAAAGCTGCAGCATTTCTCATCTCGTAAAGCACGATCTCGTTCACTTTGTCACGTTCCGCTACTGGACATTCCACAATTACTTCGTCGTGCACTTGCAAGATGACTGCGCTCTGCAATTTCGCTTTTGCAATTGCCGCGTCGATACGAACGAGCGCAATCTTGAAAATATCTGCCGCAAGTCCCTGGATTCCAGCGTTCATTGCTTGGCGTTCACCTGCTTGACGGATCCGAAAGTTTGGATTGTTCAATTCTGGAATTTGTCGACGGCGACCAAACAGCGTTTCGGTGTACCCCTTCGCGCGGGCTTCCTCAATGGTGTCGTCCATGTACTGCTTCACATTTGGGAATGCAGCGAAATATGCATCAAGAATTTCACTCGCTTCGCCAACTCCAACTCCAAGTCGCTGACTCAGGCCGAAAGCTTCCATTCCGTATGCAAGACCGTACGAAATCATCTTCGCTTGCGAGCGCATGTCGGAAGTGACTTCCGAGGCATTGACATTGAATACCCGAGCCGCTGTAGCGCTGTGAATATCAATTCCGCGTGTAAACGCATCGATAAGTCCGGGATCGTCAGCTAGGTGAGCAATGCAACGAAGTTCAATTTGGTTGTAGTCCGCAACCATGAACACGCAACCTTCGCGCGGCACGAATGCTGTTCGGAATACCTTTCCTTCTTCAGACCGAATGGGAATGTTGTGCAGGTTCGGAGCATCGCTGCTTAACCTTCCCGTCCGAGCAACGGTTTGATTGAACGTTGCGTGAATGCGACCGTCTGCTTGTACGGCATCAAGCAACCCTTGGCCGTAAGTTCCGCGCAGTTTCTCAAATTCTCTGTATTCCAACAGTTGATCAATAAATTCAGGCCACTGATCTCTAATTTTTTCCAGCGTCGCAGCATCGGTGCTGAAGCCAGTTTTTGTTTTCTTGCCCGGAGAGAGCTTCTTTTCCTCGTACAAGATCTGGCGAAGCTGCGTAGGCGAATTGAGATTGAAGGTTTTTCCGGCCAATTCGTGCAGAATCACCGTCAATCGTTTCGTTTCTCGCACCAGATGCTCGTTAATCGACGTCAGCTGCTTCTTGTCTACGAGTACTCCAACGTGCTCCATCTTTGCCAGTACTCGAATAAGCGGAAGCTCTACGTCGTTGAACAATTCACCAACACCTTGCGCCCCAATCTCTTTAGCAAGTGCAGGTATCACGCGCGCCACCGCTACAGCGATGTTTGATGCATCTGCTGAAGCATTGGACACCTGGGCATCGAAGATCAACTGACCATCATCAGTCGAATTATCTAATCGTGCGCCAATTCGATCATCGGTGTAACGAGCTAGGACTTCGTTCGCTTCCAATTTCGATTGCGCCGGTTCAAGCAAGTAGGCGGCAATAGCTGTGTCAAAACCAATCTTTGGAATGTCTACATTGCGATCCAAAAACCATCGCAACATTGGCTTTACATGGTGACCCGAAATACAAGCAGTCTTGGAGAATCTGGCAAGCACGGCTTTGTCCTCGGCAATGTGCGCTGGAATCCACATCACTTCATTTTGAATTTGGTCAACCACTACGGCAATGCCATCAAGCGCACGCTGGTCTTCATTCAGCCAACCAGCAGCAAGAACAATGCCGTAGTCACCATCGGCAGTATCGAGCGCTGAAATCGCATCGGCCGAATTCTTCGCAAACGTTATCGCAACTTCGATAGCAGCAGAGGTTTGATCAACCAGTTGTTCAGTTGCCTGTTCGGGACTATCGGAAATGAAACGCGAGAATGCGTCCTTGGTTCGGGCGAGCATCGATTTGAATTCCAACGTCTCAAACCATTTTTGCAACGCTGCAAAGTTCGGTTTTGGTACAGATTCCAACACATTCATTCCGAGAGGTGCATCGCGCCTAAGAATCATGATCTTTG
>JBEGJW010000081.1:0-6006 GCA_041184445.1 Actinomycetota bacterium
TGGGCTCATGACTTATGGAACAGACATCACTCGCGAACACACTGCACTTGAAGCAGGCCTCGAAAAGTACTGCTCACTTGACAGCGACATTGATGCCATTGGTATCGACGCATTGCGCGCACAACGCGCACAGGGACTGCCACAACGCATTGTTGGTTTCACTGTTGGCGGCGACCGTGTGCCTGGTCAACGAGACCCGTGGCCAGTAATGGCGAGCGACAAAAAGGTTGGTCAGATCACGTCCATTACGTGGTCACCACGCTTGGAGTGCAACGTTGCACTTGGAATGGTGGAACTGGAATATGCACCTCTAGGAACAGAGCTCACACTCGTTGCTCCGGACGCAGAGCGCCGGGCAACGATATGTGAAGTTCCGTTTACTGGTGCTTCGCAGCGTTAGATCAGGAGCAGCCGCTCGAAGATCCGCAATCGCCACATACGTAGCACGCACCGGCGCGCTGCATGTTGGCTGAGCCACATGATGAGCAGATAGCGCCAGTCTTTGCTGGTGTTGCTGCTGCATGTGACGACGCATCCATTTGTGCAACAAGTTCTTGCACCGATGGAATGGTCTTTGGATCGCTGATGACGTCTACGCCTTGTGCGGTGTTGGTTACCGACTCTTCAACGCCTGGCAGTGTTGGCTGCATGCGCTCTTCGCGGGTGTAGATACCAAGTTCTGCGCGCTCGTCAGTCGATAGGTACTCAACTGCCAAACGGCGGAAGAGGTAGTCGATGATGGATGACGCCATACGAATGTCGGAGTCATCGGTCATGCCGGCTGGCTCGAAACGGGTGTTGATGAACGCTTCAACGAAAGCGCGCAATGGCACTCCGTACTGAAGGCCATACGACACGCTCTTTGCGAAGCTGTCCATGATGCCTGCAAGTGTTGAACCCTGCTTCGACACGGTGAGGAACACTTCGCCTGGACGACCGTCTTCGTATTCACCGATAGTTGCAAAACCCTTGCAATCAGCAACGCGGAATTCGAAGGTGCGTCCGCGACGTGAGCGTGGCAACTTCTGGCGTACTGGCTGGTTCACAATCTTCTCGACTACACGCTCAACAACTTGCGTTGCTGCTGCATGTGCATCTGCGGTTCCCTTTTCGCCGTCTTTCTTGGCGGTGGAAAGTGGCTGACCAACCTTGCAGTTGTCGCGGTAGATAGCAACAGCCTTGATGCCAAGTTCCCACGACATCATGTGCAGAGCTTCGATGTCTTCGATGGTTGCTTCTTCTGGCATGTTCACTGTCTTCGAGATTGCGCCCGACAAGAACGGCTGAGCTGCAGCCATCATGCGTACGTGACCTTCGTAGTGAATGGTGTTGTCACCCATCGAGCAAGCGAACACTGGCAAGTGCTCTGCCTTCAAGTCTGGTGAACCAACGATGGTCTTGTTGGTGTCGATGTACGCAACGATGCGGTCAACAACTGGGCCTTCGTAACCCAAGTTCTTCAATGCACGTGGCACTGTCTGGTTAACGATGGACATGTTGCCACCGCCAACGAGTTTCTTGAACTTCACCAAACCAAGGTCTGGTTCGATACCAGTGGTATCGCAGTCCATCATGAGGCCAATGGTTCCGGTTGGTGCAAGCACAGTTGCCTGGCTATTACGCACGCCGTACTCTTCACCGTCACGCACTGCGTTGTCCCATGCGAGTGTTGCTGCTTCAACCAAGTCGCGCTGTACAACATCGATGTTGTTGATTTCAGCGTTTGCATCGCGGTGCATGCGCAACACGTTGAGCATGTAGCGCTCGTTGGCTGCGAAGCCTGCGAATGGTCCCATGCGGCTGGCGATGCGTGCGCTGGTTGCGTATGCATGGCCCGTCATCATTGAGGTAAGTGCACCCGCCCAAGCGCGTCCACCGTCGGAGTCGTATGGCATACCAAGTGCCATGAGCAACGCACCGATGTTTGCGTAACCAAGACCAAGCTGACGGAACAAGCGGCTGTTTTCACCGATTTTTTCCGTTGGGTAGTCGGCGTTACCAACAAGAATTTCTTGCGCGGTGAACATGACTTCAATGGTGTGACGGTATGCGTCTACGTCGAAGATGTCGTCATCGCTCAAGAACTTCAGCAAGTTGATGGATGAAAGGTTGCATGCCGAGTTGTCGATGTGCATGTATTCGGAGCATGGGTTCGAGCCGTTAATGCGACCTGCTGCATGCGCGGTGTGCCACTTGTTAATAGTGGTGTCGAACTGCAAACCAGGGTCTGCGCATTCCCACGAAGCGGTGGCAATTTGGCGCCACAAGTCGCGTGCACGCACGCTGCGAACTGGTGAACCATCTTTAACTGCACGGAATGTCCAGTCGCGGTCTTCCTTCACTGCGTACATGAACTCATCGCTCACGCGAACTGAGTTGTTTGCGTTCTGGTACTGAACCGAGAATGAATCTTTTCCGTCGAGGTCCATGTCGAAACCGGCGTCGCGCAATGCACGAGCCTTCTGCTCTTCACGGGTCTTGCACCAAATGAATTCTTCGACGTCTGGGTGATCGACGTTGAGCACAACCATCTTTGCTGCACGACGTGTTTTGCCACCCGACTTAATGGTTCCTGCTGATGAGTCTGCACCACGCATGAAGCTGACAGGACCCGATGCGGTTCCGCCGCCCTTCAAGTGCTCTGCACTTGAACGAATGTTGGACAAGTTGATACCTGCACCCGAGCCACCCTTGAAGATGATTCCTTCTTCGCGGTACCAGTTCAAGATGCCGTCCATGGTGTCTTCGGTTGCAAGGATGAAGCAAGCGCTTGCCTGTTGTGGCACGCCCGGCACACCAATGTTGAACCACACTGGTGAGTTGAATGCTGCGCGCTGCGTTACCAAGATGAACTTCAGTTCGTCGCGGAATGCGTCAGCTTCGTTGGTGTCGGCGAAGTAGCCACCCTCAATACCCCAGTCGGAGATGGTGTTGGCAACGCGGTCGATGACCTGACGCAATGAGTGCTCGCGCTCTGGTGTGCCTGGTGTTCCGCGGAAGTATTTCTGCGTCACGATGTTGGTTGCGTTCAACGACCAGCCAACTGGGAACTCAACGCCGAGTTGTTCGAACGCGATGGTTCCGTCTTTCCAGTTGTTGATGCGCGCATCGCGCTTTTCCCAGACCACTTGGTCGTATGGGTGAACGCCTGGGGAGGTGAACTTGCGGCCGATGCCGATGGTGAGACGCTCTGGTGCGAGTGACATATTGCTGTGCCTTCCGTATTTTTTCGAATGTATAAAACCGCTTAAAACCTTGAATCCACTGGCTCTGGAGGGATTTCCAAGGGGGTCAGGCCATCCACTCGCCGTGGTCTTTTTCAAGACCACAACATGTTGTGGTGAAACTGTCCCCTTTGCAGATCCGCCCACAACTGGTAGGGAATGATTACAGCATTGTAATTACCCCTTGTCAATCATCCTCGTGTTCTGCGACCACCTTAAAACCCTTATGGAATAAGGGGCCAAGACATCCGCGCAAATTGACATAAAAAAGTCATAAATGACCTCGAAATGCCTTAATGCAGCGTTGGTCGGAAGGATACGGGACTACCCCTGTGTGGAGGAAGTGGATAACCCTGTGAATTAAATTTTTTTACTGTGGAAACCCTTGTGGATTGTGGGTTTTGTCGGTGGACAACCCATTCACAACCTGTTGATAACTGTCAGCCAACTGGGGTGATGGTGACGGGAATGCCGTTCATCACCGAATTTCCCGAAAGTGGATCCATTTCGTTCTCGTCGGTGAGCACATTCGAGTTCACACCCGCACGTTTCGCAGCCACGCTCATACGTGTACCACTCATGTCGTGACCCCAACCATGCGGAAGGCTCACAACACGTTCGCGAATATCGCTAGTTAATTCAACGACTGCATCTACTGCACCAACCTTGCTAGCAACGCGGGCAACGCTTCCCTCTTTCACACCAGCGCGTTGTGCATCGTTTGGATGCATTTGCAATGTGCAGCGTTCTTTACCTTTCACCAACACTTCAATGTTGTGCATCCACGAATTATTTGAACGCAAGTGACGACGACCAACAAGCACTAATTGTTCATCATTAAATTCGTTCATCGACTTTGCAAGACGTGGCAAGTCGGCAAGCAACGGTTCTGGCGCAAGTTCAACTTTTCCACTTGGTGTGCGCAGTGCTTCTGGAATGCGTGGCTCGAGTGGGCCAAAGTCAATGCCGTGCGGGTGCTTTTTCATATGCGCCAAACTGATGCCGCTTGGGTTCGCACCGAATCCGTCGCCGTATGGTCCAGTGCGCAACATCAGGTCGAGCATGCGCTCAGTTCCGCGTGCGCCATCCGCGTCAAGTTGTTCGCGAATTTGTTCTGCAGTAAGTCCATTTGTTGGCGATGTTGAGTCTTTGGTGATGCTGCCAATGAATGCATCAAGCGTGAAGTCGTCCACTAACGAAACATCAACGTTTGCACCCATACCTTGTGCAATGCCCGCAAGCTTTAACAAAATTTCCCACTCGTCTGGTTGATCTGCTGCACGCTCAAACACTGGCTCGCTGTAGTTGGCAACGTTGCGCACCGAGAAACCAGTGAACACCAGGTCGAAGTGACTGCGCTCAAGCTGTGAAGGCGAAGGCAAAATGACGTCGGCATAGCGCGTGGTTTCATTCAAATAAATGTCAACCGAAACCATGAACTCAAGTGACTTCATGCTCTCTTCAAGCGCAAGCGTGTTCGGCGTAGACAACACTGGGTTTCCACCCGCAGTAATAAGTGCTTTTATTTGTCCCTCGCCAGGTGTCGCAATTTCTTCCGCCAACACGCTTACTGGGTATTCGCCTAGCGCTTCAGGAAATTTGCGCACACGTGAATTTCCGCGACCAATAGAGAATCCTTTACCTGTTCCCTTTTGACCACGTGTGGTTGGTCCACCTGCTGCAGGCAAGGTGAACATCACTCCACCTTCGCGATCGAGGTTGCCCGTAATGGTGTTCACTACATCAACCAACCAACTTGCCGTTGTTCCAAAACTGACGGTGCATGTGCCAATGCGTCCATACACCAATGCTTTATCGGCAGCAGCAAATTCGCGAGCGATGCGCTTAATGGTTTCAGCTTCAATGCCAACTGACTTTTCAACTGCAGCTGCAGTGAATTGCTTCAGTGCTGCAGGCAAAACATCGAGCCCTGCAACATGTGGGCGAATGTGATCGCCAACGTTGGCTAGGCCTTCTTCAAAAATGGTGTTGGCAATTGCAGCAAGGAACAAGGCGTCGGCACCCGGGCGAATGGCCAACCATTCATCGCAATGCTCCGCAGTCTTGCTCTTGCGTGGATCGACCACTACTAACTTGCCGCCGCGTTCACGCATGGCTTCAAGTCGACCTGGGAAGTCTGGTGCCGTGCACAAACTTCCATTTGAGTCGTATGGGTTTGCACCCAACATCAAAATGTATTGCGTACGATCCAAATCGGGAATAGCAATAGATGCCGGCGTACCAAACATGTAACCCGAACTCACTTGCTTCGGAAGTTGATCAACCGACGACGCACTGAAGCGTTGCTTGGTGCCAAGCGCTTGCAACCACACGCGGTTGTAAATAAGAGGAGCCAAGTTGTGCGCGTTTGGGTTTCCTAAATACGCGCCAACTGCACCGCGACCGTGCTTGTTGATGACACCCATGAGACCGCGATCAACTTCTTGCCACGCTTCGTCCCAACTCACTTCAACGTGCACGCCATTGCGCTTCACCAACGGCTTGCGCAAACGATCTGGGTCTTCGTGCAGTTGCTTTAGCGTGCTGCCCTTTGGGCAAATGAAACCTTTGCTAAACACGTCATTGCGATCGCCACGAATTCGCGCCACTGCTCCATCTTTCACGGTGATTTCCAAACCACACGTTGCTTCACATAGTGGACATGTTCGGTAATGGGTGCGCTCGTTTGGCGTTTCAGGCATGGCCATATCGTGCCATACATATAGGCATCAGCCATATGCTGAACGCAATGCAACGCCTGTTCCCCAACCCAGTGGCTTCG
>JBEGJW010000082.1:0-5849 GCA_041184445.1 Actinomycetota bacterium
ATCGGATTCCGCTCGCTGCTTCTTACTGTTACTCGTGGAACTGCGCTGTTGCATCAGAGCCTCGCGGGCTGGATGCCATGGTGTGGCGAGCTTCCTCACCGCCTGGGTGGCGCAATGATCGCCGACCGCATGGGAACCACCACTGCATACGCACTCGATAACTTGCAACTTCGTGGAACGCTTTTTGTTTCACCGGGAGATGACACCTATGAAGGCATGGTTGTTGGCGAGAATGCGCGTGAAGACGAAATGGTCGTTAACGCGGTTCGTGCGAAAGAAAAGACCAACATTCGTACCCACAGTCACGATGACGGTCCAAAGTTGGCTACTCCAGTAACACATACGTTGGAAACCGCAATTGAGTGGATCGGCGACGACGAACTCGTCGAGGTAACTCCACGTTTCATTCGCATCCGCAAGCGTTATCTCACGCTTGAGGACCGCCGTAAGTACACCAAAAAATCTGGTAACTAGTTCTTCGCTTTTTTCATCTTCGGGTGCGCAACGGCAACCGAGTTATCGCGAGACAGTGTTTCAACGATCATTTTGTAGATGGCCGGACCAACCAATTCAGTCAACTCATCTTTGAGGTATTGGTAGACAGGATTTTTACCTACGAAAGCCTTTGAATCGTCTGTGCACCACCAATGGAAGTCGTGTCCACCTTCGCCCCAGTCACGGCGCTTCCATTCACGCACAAAGGACACCACGTGTCCATCGTCTTCAGTGAACTCTTCTAAACGAAGCGGAACTTGCCAGCAGACGTCTGGCTTCCAATCCATTGGACGCTCACCAGCTTCGAGAGCAGCAATGTGAAAGGCGCAACCGAGACCACCTTCAAAGGTTGCATCGTTGTGGAAAATGCACACTCCGTTAACTTTGCGCGTGACGTCGGCGCCATCGCGTTCCTTACCCAACCATTTGCCGTTCTTGCCACGTTCCATGTTTTGCCAATGTTCAGGCTTCAAGCGTGCAACTGACCTCTTCACCGAGGCAAGATCCTTCTTGTCAATGAAGTGAGCACCATAACTGCAACAACCATGTTGCAGTTTGGTCGCATCGTCATCGAGCACGCCCTTACAGCCGGAGCCGTAAATGCATGTCCAGTTGGACTTGAGATAAGTGGCGTCAATCATCCAGGTTTGATCCGAATTTGGATCTGAGAAGCTGACATATTCATGGAGGTCTTTAGGCTTTGGCACGAGCGATAACGATAGACGAAGTACAGTTTCCATGTGGCATCCGTGGAAGAAATTGTGAGCAACCTACAAAGCGTCTCTGAAGACCTCGCCGACAAGGCACTAGATGCCCTCAAAGAAGCCCATCGAGCAGGTGAGGCGAAGAGGCCCGAGATGGAGCGTCAACTTACGCAGGCCCGTCGGGCAATTGAGAAAGCGATTGGCGTTCTTAGTCGGCTTGATTGATTCGGTTGATTACATCGCGAAGACCACCTAGGTCGTTGCGTACAAACTCAAATTTCACTCGTGCTTTATCAAGATTGTCACCTGACTGGATTTCCTGCGGGGTTGGGTCACAGAACTCAAATGTGCCTTGTTTACACAGGTAACCAAATTCTGTATTGAGAGCATTGAGGTCGGATCCGCTGATCTGTCGATTCATGCGAATGATCAGGGTTTTACCGACGTATCGAACCGAGTGGAACACCTTGTAGAAGTTGATGATCTCCTGCACCGCATCGGTTGTCGATTCACAAACGCGATACAGCGACAAATCTGAAGCCGAAATTAAACCACGCGGAAGAAGTTCGGCGCGAATGAATTCATCCATTGTTCGCCAAAAATGGTCACCTGGCATATCCAGAAGCACGGTTGGTGCGATTGCGCCGCGACCAGTTTGCATCAGAGTGAGCAGTTCGAAAGTTTCATCGAGAGTTCCAAAGCCACCAGGCATGCAGATAAATGCCTGTGAATCTTTCATAAGCATCAATTTTCGAGTGAAGAAATACCGCATCTCTACAAATTTGCCATCACCAGCGATGATCGGGTTTGCGCTTGCTTCAAATGGAAGACGAATAGATACACCTATTGATTGATCGCGACCTGCGCCAACCATTCCTGCTTCCATGATTCCGGGTCCAGCGCCCGTAACCACCATCCAACCTTGTTCTGCCAATTCGGCTGCAACATTCTGCGTATGGAGATAAAGAGGATCGTCCTTCTTCGTGCGGGCTGAGCCGAAGATGGTCACCTTCTTTCGATCTGCATATGGATCGAACATGGCGAACGCTTCACGCATTTCCTTCAAAGCCGAAGATGCAATCTTGAGATCCAACGTTGAGGTGCTATCAGTACCGAGCCCCAATGCTGTGATGATCATGTGCGTCACATAGTCAGAATCGTGCTTGCCGCCAAACTCCTGAACCAATTCTGAAACTGCTTGCTCAAGCGAAGCGTCTACCACTGATGGTTATTTTCTCTTGGCATCAAGAACCGCGAGCAGGTCGTTAAAACTTTGCTGGAACGACACAACACCCTCTGATTCCAATTGATTTGCAATCTCAGTCATTTCGATACCTACATGTTGCAGAGCGGTCAACACGGTGTAAGCATCATCAACATCGCGTGTAATGGTTTCGGCGATAGTTCCATGGTCGCTGAACGCGTCCATGGTCGCATCGGGAAGTGTGTTTACCGAATGCGCACCAATCAGCTCATCTACATACATCGTGTCGGGATATGCAGGGTTCTTCGTGCTTGTTGATGCCCATAGGGGTCGTTGTACCTGGGCGCCAAGTTTTGCTAGTGCGCTCCAAGTGTCTCCACTAAATGTTCGCTCAAACATTTGGTAAGCGACCTTTGCCTGCGCAATGGCGGCTTTACCACGGAGGCGCAGAGCATCTTCGGTACCTATTCGCTCGAGTCGTTTATCAATTTCAGAGTCGACGCGCGAAATGAAAAAGCTTGCCACCGATGCAACATCTTGCACTTTTGCAGGATTGGTCTTCGCCAACTTCTGCAACCCACGAATGTAAGCATCCATCACTTCTTGATATCGATCGAGTCCGAAAATAAGAGTGACATTGACATTGATTCCGCGACTAATGATTTCTTCTATTGCTGGAATACACGCTTGAGTCGCTGGCACTTTGATCATCACATTTGGTCGCGCGATTCGATCGTGAAGATCTTGAGCTGCCGCGACCGTTCCAGCCATGTCGTGGGCGAGTGCCGGCGATACTTCAACGCTGACAAAACCATCAAGACCCGATGATGAAACATAGAGAGGTGAGAAGATATCGAGAGCGCCAACGATGTCGGAGACAACAAGCTCCCAATACGTTGCTTCCGTCGATAGTCCGCTTGTTGTTGCGCGTTCGAACTGTTCGTCGTATAACGCCGAACCTTGGATTGCTTTTTGGAAAATGGTCGGATTTGACGTCAAGCCGCGAATTCCTGATGCAAGCACCCGAGCGAAATCTCCGTTAACGATGTATTCACGCTTCAAGTTGTCGAGCCATGGGCTTTGACCTGCAACGTTGAACAATTCCGTCAGGCGATTATTCGTCATGAAGTCACTTTGACCTTGTTAGCAATTCACTAGCGCGAGCTGCAACATTCTCTGGCGAGATTCCCAATTTGCTCATCACCGTTGAGCCAGGCGCGCTCGCTCCGAATCGATCGATACCCACGCTTGCATCTGCATATTGCGACCAACCAGATGTCACACCAGCTTCAACCGACAACACGGGTACGTTCACAGGGAAAACAGCGTCGCGATATTTCGCTGCTTGTGCCGCGAAGCGATCAAATGAAGGCATCGACACAACGTTGGCCTCAACTCCTTGTGCGTGCAACAGCTTTGCCGCGGCAACACAAACCGAGACTTCGCTACCAGTGCCAACCAATACCAATTGAGGGTTGGCGGTATCTACAACAGTTTCTGCGCCGTATCGAACAGCATCACCATCTGTTGTAATGGGTAATGATTGGCGACTCAGCACAAGTGCAGTAGGGCCGTCATAGGTAAGGGCGCATTCCCATGCGACCTTGGTTTCATTCGAATCGGCAGGTCGAATGACCTGTAAACCTGGAATAACACGAAGACTCGCAAGATGCTCAATTGGCTGGTGAGTAGGACCATCTTCACCAACGCCTACCGAGTCATGCGTGAAAACAAATATCACTCGAGCCTTGCTCAGTGCCGCAAGCCGAATGGCTGGACGCATGTAGTCAGCGAAAACGAAGAATGTTCCACCGACAGGAATGACACCACCGTGTAGAGCCATGCCAACCATTGCGGCGCCCATGGCATGCTCGCGGATTCCGAAGTACACCTGTTGACCAGTTGGCAGCTGCTTTGATTGTGCACCAACCGATTTCACCTTGACTCCGGTGTTACCAGTGAGGTCAGCCGAACCAATGAGTAGTCCAGGAAGCGCAGAAGCGCTGGCTTCGATGCATTGCTGAATTGCTTGGCGTGTTGCCAAAGTCGAATCTGCAGCAAACGTCGGCATCAACGCTGCTACTGCGTCACCGTTCGGGTCTAACCAGCATTGATCGAACCCATGCCTTCCTTCAGCATGGGCAATTGCCGTGTCGTAGTCGCTCAGCAATTCGGAACCTCGACTTGCCGCATGCGCACGCACCTGGGCAACGACGTCAGCTGGTGCCCAAAACGGTTCGTCTGGGATACCCATGATGGCCTTTGTCTTGGCAACATGCTCAGCGCTAAACGGATTCCCATGTGCTTCGTGAACATCAGTGAAATCGGGAGATGGATAACCAATATGTGTTTTCAAAATGCACAACGTTGGTTGTCCGGTGTGATTGCGGGCAGAAGTAAGCATCGCTTCTAAAGCGTCAAGATCTTCACCAATCTCTCCACCCTGAATCACATTCCATCCGTAACTAACGAATCGCTTTGCTACGTCGTCTGAACAGGTGAGCGTCGTGCTGCCGTCGATTGTGATGCCATTGTCGTCAAACACGCAGACCAAACGATCTAGTCCGAGGTGACCCGCTAACGATGCAGCCTCATGACTAATTCCTTCCATGAAACATCCATCACCAGCAAGAACGAACGTGTGGTGATCCATGAGGTCAGCGCCAAACCGTTCGCGGAGATTACGTTCGGCAATTGCCATTCCGACTGCGTTGGCAAAACCTTGACCAAGTGGACCAGTCGTGACTTCAACGCCATTCGTGTGACCAACCTCTGGATGGCCAGGAGTTTGTGATTCCCATTGACGAAAAGCTTTAATGTCTTCCATCTCGAGGCCGTAGCCATTCAAGAACAGCATTGCGTATTGCAAAATAGATGCGTGACCGTTCGAAAGAATGAAACGATCGCGATTTCTCCAGCCAGAATTTTGAGGCGCGTGCCGAAGTACGCGGCTGTACAACACATGAGCCAGAGGGGCTAGCGCCATTGCAGTTCCTTGGTGACCGCTCTTTGCATATAGCGGGGCGTCCATCGCCAATCCGCGAATAAGGGAAATCGCCTGAGCGTCGGTTTCTGGAGTTAATTTTGCAGAAGAAGTCACGGCGCGACTGTAGTTCCGATTAGGCAACCGGAGGAAGCAATGTGAGCGGAACAATTGACCAAACACCATGGTCAACACGACAGTGGGCAAATATTTGCCCAAGTTCGTGCAACTCAATTTCCCCACGCACCAGGCGATACGTGAACTTTCCTGGCTCAACAGTGAACGGACTCACATTTCGTGCCAGCTGCTCGGAATCTTCTTCGATTCCTTTACGGAACACCACTTCAAACACACCGTTTCCAGCATGTCCAAGTGGGCAAAAAATCAACGCCATGAGATGTGGATCAATAGTGACGGGAGGAAGCGAAGGCGCTGCCATGCTGAAATAAATTCCCGTGATATC
>JBEGJW010000083.1:0-5727 GCA_041184445.1 Actinomycetota bacterium
GGCGTACATCTCTGATGCAACTTCGTGAATTGTGGTCGACTCGTCGATGGCATCGTGATACGACAGGATGCGCGAAAGGTCATCAACTGGATTGTGGGGGTGAATATCCATTGCATCCATGGTGACACGGATGGGCTTCGAAACAGTTGCACTACTTGTAACCATGGGAAATCGGCGGAAACCCCCACTGGTAGGCTGTTTTGTAATGGGAATCTTGAATCGTGAAGTCGGTGAAGTTGAACTTATTCCAGTAGCCAAGGGAATTATTTCCCGCTGGTGGATCGTGCTGATTGTTGCCCTGCTTGGCACCATCGCCATGTGGTCGCAGGAAAGCGATCTCTCCACTACTCCATCAGTAACTGCGATCACTCGCATTTACGAATCACGTGATGAGACTTCACTGCTTTCAGTTGTTGGTATTGATCCAGCAACAATTAGCCCGCTTCCGAGTTATAACAACCAAATTCTGCAAGTACAAGAGCAGGCAAGTCGCGACAAGATCGCACAGGAAACTGGTGTGAGTTCAGAAGTAACCATCACGCGTTCTGAACAACGCTTTTCACTTCTCAACACGTCCGAAAACGATGGCAAGACAAAATTTACATTTCTGAGTGTTGGCACACCTACATATACATTTAATTGCTCGGATAGCACTGCAGAACCTTGCAACACCGCAATTGATGCATACGTGGCGGCGTTATCAAAAGTTCGTAAAGACAGCACTATTGCGGGAATGCAACGAGTGAAATCAATGCTGTCCACAGTTGCACAAAGTGGATCAGTAGATGCGCAAGAAAAAATTGCCGGCATCGATGCTGCCCTTCCACTTATCACTGGTGAATTGGCTTTGCTCTCTACGAGTGAAGACCAGTACGGCGGAACTATTACATCCGTAAAAAAGAGTACGTACGGTTTCGGTTTTATTGCCGGCGCGCTAATCGGTCTCCTTATCGCTTTGCAGTTGACCATTGTTGACAAGCGTGTTCGATCATTGAGCCAACTGGCTAAACACATTGAGCGAACCGACATCCTTGGTCATGCAACAGCCGATGCAGTTTCGCTTCAACATGTTGCTGCTGCGCTCGTGGCTCGCGCGAATCGACAATCGATTACATCGATCGCATTAGTACCAGCGGCATCTGCGGGTAACGCATCTGATCTGGCGACCAAACTTCACGCCATTACCCAACCGCTTGGGGTTTCAGTAATTGCACAACCAAGTGTTTCTTCAATTGATGCCCAAACACTGCTCTCAATGGGTGACGGATCTGTTGTGGTTGCTGAAGCAAAGCGCTCTACCACAGATGACGTGGTGAAAACTTGGTCAGTTCTTGCCAGCGCTCAACGAACGGTTGTTGGAGTGCTCCTCGCGGACATGCTCAGCTAAAGCGACATGACTGTTCTTCTCAGCCCTGCGCGCCGATTTAGCGATCGGCTAACAAATTCACGTCGTTTTGTTGTGCTCAGTTCTGTTTTGCAATTTGTCATTGACATGGTCATTTGGTCTGTTACGGCTATTGCTGCTTCATATGCGCGCTTTGAATACCAAGGGCATCACGACCCATTTGGGGCAACAAAAAGTTCGGTCATTCGCGTTATTCCCATCGTTTTGGTTGTTCATGCAATTGTTGGTTATGTCGTTGGTATTTACCGACGTCGCTGGAGATATGGCAGTTTTGATGAAGTCGGTGGACTTGTCGTTGCCACACTCATCACGACTTCTGTATTATTTGTGCTTCGGTTTTTTGATACCTCACTGAACCCGTTTCCGCGGAGCGTAATTTTCATTTCTGGTTTTGCAGGTTTATGTTTCGTTGCCGCAAGCAGATACGCATGGCGATTAATACGCGAACAGTTGCGTCGCCCAACAGACCAAACCGCAGCAAAAATATTGGTGTACGGGGCAGGTGAAGGCGGAATTCAAATGGTGAATACCTTGCTCCGAAACCCTCAGTCTCCATATTTGCCAGTTGGATTTTTGGACGACAATCCAGACACACATCGACTCAGCATTTCTGGAGTACCCGTACTTGGCGGCAGAGATCAGTTGTCGAACGCTCGCGCGCGAACTGGCGCAACAACGTTGTTGATTGCAATTCCTTCTGCAGATAGTGCACTTATTGGTGACATCAGTGCTCGGGCTCGAGAGTTATCCATGGATGTGAAGGTGCTTCCTGCAGTGCAGAACCTGAACGAGCGACCGTTGGACACCAGTGATATTCGTGACCTCACCGACGAAGACTTGCTCGGACGTCGCAAAGTGGTCATCGACCTTCAGCAAATTTCTAATTACCTCGTCAATCGTCGAGTTTTGGTTACCGGAGCTGGAGGCAGCATCGGTAGCGAATTGTGTCGCCAGCTTGCGCGATTTAATCCGGCGGAACTCATCATGCTTGACCGCGATGAAAGCGCATTACACGAAGTTCAGTTGTCGATTCACGGCCGAGCACTACTCGATACTCCTCAAACTGTTCTTGCCGACTTACGTGACGAAGCCACCATCAATCACATTTTCGACACACGCAAACCCGAAGTGGTCTTCCATGCTGCTGCGTTGAAGCATCTTCCGCTTCTTGAGCGATACCCACTCGAGGCTTACCAAACAAATGTTTTAGGAACGCTGACATTGCTTAACGCTGCTCAACGAACAGGCGTTGGCGTGTTCGTCAATATCTCCACCGATAAAGCCGCTAACCCAATCAGTGTGCTTGGGTACTCAAAGCGAATTGCAGAACGAGTTACTGCTGCCGTAGGACAATCTGCCAAATCTGGCAAGTACATGTCGGTTCGTTTCGGCAATGTTCTCGGGTCACGCGGCAGTGTACTGATGTCGTTCCGAGACCAAATTGCCAAAGGTGGCCCATTGACCGTCACCCATCGTGGAGTTACTCGGTACTTCATGACCATTTCGGAAGCGGTGCAATTAGTTATTCAGGCTGGAGCGATTGGAAGTTCGGGTGAGGCACTGGTCCTTGACATGGGAATTCCAGTTTCCATTTACGACGTTGCCAAGCAACTCGTAGCCAACTCGGGGAAGCCAGTCGAAATTGAAATTGTTGGCCTTCGCGCCGGTGAAAAAGTGCATGAAGAGCTCTTTGGAGACGGTGAAATAGACACGCGTCCACGACACCCGCTGATCTCTCATGTTCCCGTTCTACCCGTGGACCTTGGACTACTTACCTCAAGCCCAGCAGATGCACGGGAAACGATGCTGCGAATTATCGCTAACTAACCCACTTTTTTATCTGGGGCCAATGCCATAACCAAAATTGGCCACAAGAAATAATTAGTCACCAGAAATGGTTCGAATAACGCTGCGCTCAAGCAGAAAAAAATAAGACTAAGTCGAACAACGTCGGTTTGCTGTGGGTGCACCAAGTTCATCATTCGGTACAGAGCAAATACGAGATAGGCGCAAAACAACAACCCCGCCAAGATGCCACCACTCAACAGCACGTCAAAGTACGCGCTGTGGCTGTGGCCGATGTTTTCGACTGTCCAATATAAATCCAGTCGCCTGAATATCTGGTTGGACCAAGCAACACCCGATCCCCACCCAAACAACGGTCGCTCTAAGAAACCTGTCCACGAAAAGTCCCAAGCAAAAATTCGCTCCTGGAGCGCTGATTTTGGTAACAACGTTCCATTTACCAAAGAGTTGAATTTGTATAACACCACCATCGAAACCACTAGCCCACCCGACAACACCGCTACCGAATTTCTCCACCACTGCTTTCGCGCATCACTTGCAATCACCTGATTTACACCGAAGGCACTTCCCCCGATCGTGAATACAACAATGGTGGAAAGAATTGATGTAAACGCCTTTGTATGAAACAGCACGATTAAGTCAAAAACTGCAACATCTATAACAACCACACCGACTGCAAACCGCCATTGTCGGGGAATTTTTCTGTACTGCGGAGCTACAACAAACAAAAGCGATATACATGCAACTGCCGCAACTGGGCCAAGGAGGTTTGGATTCACATACATTCCACTCCACTCTCTCCGCTCATATATTGACTCCGGCCAATTTCGGGCAATAGCGAAGCGTGAAACGAGTACCCCGACATGAGTAGCAAGAGACACGATGATCAGTTGCTGATGTCGAGAAAAACTTGTTGCTAAATACAGTCCGGTAGTTACACATAGCGCGCCCTTTACGGCATTGCCGATTGCATAGGCACCAAAATCGCTCATTACTGAGGTGATGAGAATCCACCCAACTAGTGCCACCAAAAAACTCTCGGCGGACTTCCAAAACAGCAGTGGGTTTGCACGTCGGCCAAGTAAGAACAAAGCTGGTAATTGAACAACCACAAATGTTGATAAATGAGCTGCTTCGATTGGCAACGCGGAATTATTGAGTTGCGCATTACGCCACAACGTAAAAATTGGTCCAATGGTGAGGGCAAGTAGAGCGAGTGCTCCGTACGCAATTTCAAGCCACACCAACCATCCATGCACATTGATGCGCTTGAGCTTCACCTCTACAAATCTACATCTCGGACTATCTCACTATGATTGGGGTGTGTCCACTGGCGAAGACGACCGAGATGAACTAATTAAGGAGTTGCTAGCCGAAGCACATGGATTGCGCATGAAAAATGAGCAAATCAGTTTGTATACCGAGAGCAAAATCGCTGAACTAGTGAAGCTGCAGCGCGAATTACTCACCATCCGAGACGGATTTGAAACCGTGGTTGAGCAGCGAAACGATCTTGAAGGCAAATTGGCACAAGTAAACACCGAATTAGAGCACCTAAGAACCATCTACACCGCTATGACCGACCAGCGGGACAGGCTTCGTGGACGAGTTGCTGAAGTAGAAACCTCGCGTGCATTCCGCATCGGCAAACGCTTTATCCGTTTCGTGCCGTTTTTGAAAGAACATGAGAACCCAACGCAATGAAGCAATACCCCATCATTATTAATGTGCGGGATCGCGTTACACATCTACAACAGCTTGTTGCGTGGCTTGAATCGCAAGGTCAAGAAAATATTTGGCTCTGCGACAACGCAAGCACATATCCACCACTTGTTGAGTACCTCAAGTCATCACCTCACAACGTTCGATACAACGACATCAATCTTGGACACCGTGCACCATGGCTCAGTGGTCTTGCCTTTGAACTCGGGCTTGATTCACATTTCATCGTGACCGACCCCGATGTTGTGCCATGCGAAGAATGCCCTGCAGATGTTTTTGAACATTTTGAACGCGCACTGGGGACCTTCCCTGATATTGACAAAGTTGGGTTTTCGTTACGGATTGACGACATTCCCGAGCACTATGTACATGCCGAAAACGTGATGAAGTGGGAAACGCAGTGGTGGTTGGACGAGCGCTATCCAGGATTTTTCTATTCGCCGATTGATACCACCTTTGCGATGTATCGACCAGGCGAAGGTCACCTCAATCATCGTTCGTTGCGTAGTGCTCCACCATATGTAGCTCGTCACATGCCGTGGTATGAAAACTCAGCGATTCCCAATGAAGAGCTCGAGTATTACCTGGCACATGCAGACTCGTTGATTATTAACTGGGATGCCAAGGTTCTTCCGGCAAACTTACGCGCACAGATCAACAACATGCGTAGCCGCTATTCACGAGCATCAAGTCGATAAAATAAGAACGCATGTCTGAGCCCGTGATAACCGTTGAATCGGTATCAAAAAACTTCCGCCTCTATCACGAGCGAAACAGGTACATCAAAGCTGCGT
>JBEGJW010000084.1:0-5708 GCA_041184445.1 Actinomycetota bacterium
GGAACAGTCGCTTAATGCCTTGGTTCAACAACAAACTTTCAATGCCGATCATGGTGGAAAACACAAATGCTTGCTGAAAGCGGTCAACGCTGCCAATGGCGCGTAACAAACCAATGATGTGCCACAAAATTCCGAAGTCACCCACCGCGCTTGCAATGCTGAACACCACTTTCACGAACTTGTAATCACGAATGTGTTCGAGCGCGCCGTCTACTTTGTTGTCAAAATTTTCGAATCGGGCAGTCGGATCAAAAGTCATGCGGCAGGACGAGGATATTTCACCGCAGCGCCAACTTCTGCATCGGCGGGGTTTCCGCCAAATTCGGGGCACCAGTCTTTAAACGAGCAGTAATTGCACAACGCACTTTTCTTTGTAGGGAAGTTGCCTGTGGTGCATGCATTCGAGATGGTTTTAAACAGTGCCGATGTTTTGGTAACCACAAACTTCATGCTTTGCTCGGTCACTGCACGCGTGTGACGAATGCCGTCTTTTACAAACATGAGACTCACTTTGGCTGGTGCTTCGCCGCGCATTTCGCGCAACATGTAGGCGTACATGTGCAACTGCTGCATCTTTGCGTCAACGTCTTGTTCGCGCGGAGCCTTGCCAGTCTTATAGTCGCTAATAACGAGGTTGCCTTCGGCGTCGCGTTCAATGCGGTCCACAAATCCGCGCAATCCAAAATTGGTGACTGGTGCTTGCACCCACAGTTCAACGTCAACAACGTTCACCGACTTCGGGTCTTCCATGCGCAGGTAGCTCTTCATCAACATCTCGCAGTCTTTCCAGAATGCATCAAGTTGAGTTTCGTTCAGGTTCAGCCCGGTGATGTCATACGTTGGTTCAAACTCGGTGCGTGCGGTGTGCGTAAACGCAAGCGCTGCTTCTTCGGTACGTTGCGCTGGCTCTAGACCAAACAACAACTCAAGTGCGCGGTGCACAACATTTCCTTTAACTGCTGCAACGCTTGGTGGCTGCGGAAGTTTCTGAATGTTTTGAAAACGAAACTGCAACGGGCAGTTTTGAAACGTGCTGGTGCTCGATGGCGAGAGAGCTTCAGGAATGGGCCATGGGGTCATGCCAGTGTCGTTTCTATTTGCCATCAGAGGTGAGCCGGGAAACATCAGCAATGTCTTGTGGGCGACCAGCTGCTTTTTTATTTGTAATGAGATCATCGCGTCCGATGAAAGGAACGTTCATTCCATTGAGTTCAACCACAATTTTTTTCTCCCACGCCTGATCAAATACAACGCCATCAATGGAAGTCAAAATGTCAATACGAAATGGTGGGTATCCAAGCTGAATGATTGAGTCCTCTTTTGAGAAATCGCTTTCAGTCAGAGAAAGATTTTGAAAACCAAACGCGTTCAATGCGCGCATAATGTTCTGAGCATTTTCGGGATTTACCCATACCCAAGCGTCCAAATCACCAGTTGCTCGGGGAAGACCATGTGCGGCAAGGGCATAGCCGCCAACGATGAGAAATCGAACGTTATGTTCTAGGAATAATTCGACAAACTCGTTGAAGTCCTTGTCGAGTTCCATCAGCACCTCCAAACACGCGTTTACGCAATACTTCTACAGCCGCAATTCGTTCTGCTGGCGAGACGCCCAACCAATAAGTAATTTCATCTTGTTGGTCATGGAGCGAGGTCTTGCCGACCGTAAGGGTCATATTGCTGAGTTCGCGTTTAGCTGACGCCATACCCACAGTCTACTTACGGGTGTAACGACCTGCCGATAGAGGTAATGAGTTGAGCAATGCGCTGGGGGTCTTGCATGGGTCCGAAATGGCCAAGGTCGTCCCATTGCACAAACGTGCTGCCCGGTATTGCGTCAGCAAGTGGCTTGGCAAACGAAGCTGGCGTCATGGGAATCATTTCGCCTGAAACTATCCACACGGGCATGCGCAGTTTTGCAAGGTCGTTCCATGTCTCATGTAGCGCACCCGATTCGTATGTTCGTGCCTCGTGTTCTGGCTGGCATTTCAGCGAAACGGTGTTGTCTTCATTGCTGTTAAATCCAAAGCGCACATAGTCGTTTAACACTTCAGGTGTAAACACATTCAGGGGTGGCTTTGCTGAGTAATTGGCAATCGCTTCATCAAACGATGCAAATGTACTGCGGCGTCGGCGTGCACCTTGCGAAAGCGGGCTTGGTCCACCAGCTTCACCTTTTTCGCGAACAATCGGCGGAAAAATAATTGGCTCAAACAGCACCAATGCACGAAACAATTCGGGTTCACGCAGAGCGGCCATCACTAACGCTGCACCACCCATGCTGTGACCAAACGCAATTGATGGTCCGTTGTTGCGCGCAACATGTTGCGCAACTACTTGAGCATCGTCGCCGTACCCGCCCCACGTCACGCTCCAATCGTGGGGAAGTGTTGCGTCTCCGTATCCGCGATAGTCAAACGAATAACAATGCGCGCTGTCTGCAAGCAAAGCAGCAGTGCTGTTGAAGCAGCGACCATGAAATCCGGTTGCATGCGAAAACAACACGCTTCCACGTGTTGAGTCTGGTGCGTAGTCGTAGATAGGAATGTCCACGCCATCGCTTGATGCAACGTGGACGGTGTTCACAGCGTTATGCGCGTGTTACTTCAAGTACGGAAGGAACATGCTTGTTTCCTCGCCAATGTTGGCAGGAACTTTGTATCCCTCTTCGTTTCGAATTTGGGTGAAGTTGTCGCGCACATCTTCCATGGTGAGGTTTGGGTTGTGGTAACCCTCGGTCTCGGCAATGAATACGCGGGCAACACGTCCGCCACCAACGCTGTACACCTCGCCACTAACTGGGCACTCTTCATGTGCGAGGTACGCAACGATTGGCGAAATAAGACCAGGCTGCAACTTCTCGGCCATGGCACCGCTGAACAAACTTTCGGTCATGCGGGTAAGCGCAAGTGGTGCAATGGCGTTTGCCTTGATGTTGTATTTCGCACCTTCAACTGCAAGCACGCGCGTGAAACCAACGAGTCCCATTTTCGCTGCGCCGTAATTGGTCTGACCAAAGTTGCCAAAAATTCCGGCAGCCGACGACGTGGAAACAATGCGTCCGTAACCCTGCTCGCGCATCAATACGAATGCTGGCTGCGTTACGTGGAATGCACCTTTCAAGTGCACGTCAAACACAGGGTTCATCAGCGATGGGTCCATGTTGTGGAAGCTCTTGTCGCGCAAAATTCCTGCGTTGTTAATGACGATGTCTACGCGACCAAATGCCTTCACTGCGCCAGCAACAATTGCTTCGCCGCCTTCAGGTGTCGAAACACTGTTGGTGTCGGCAACTGCTTCGCCGCCGAGCGAAATGATTTCGTCCACCACTTTTTGTGCAGCACCTTTGTCGCTGCCGCTTCCGTCCACTGCGCCACCGAGGTCGTTCACCACCACAAGTGCCCCGCGTGAGGCCATCAGTAGTGCGTGCTGGCGCCCAAGGCCGCCGCCAGCGCCCGTAATAATGGCTACTTTTCCGTCATATCCAAGATCTGCAGTGTTCATCTGGGGGCTCCCTTGTGCTCGATTTGCACCAAGACTAGTTTCTGGCGCATGGGGATTGACATTCGAAACATCGCAGGAATCGTGCGCACGCATGCAGCAAGCCAGCCAAACAACGTGGCACTGGTGCAAGGAGACCGCACACAAACATGGGGTCAGTTGTATGCACGCTCATGCAAGGTTGCCAATGCTTTGAAGGCTGCTGGCGTAGGCCCGCAAGATCGTGTGGCATTTCTCGACAAGAACGGCATCGACCACTTTGAAGTGTTCTATGCATGCGCATTGCTGAATGCGGTCAGTGTGGACATCAACTGGCGCCTCGCCCCACCAGAGGTTGCCTACATCGTGAATGACTCACAGGCAAAGGTACTCATAGTTGGACCCGATTTTGTTCCCGTACTCGACGCCATTGCTGGTGACATTACAAACACCAAGACCATTGTGGTCATTGGTGGACACAGCAAGTTTCCGTCGTATGAAGATTTTTCAAACAACGGTGGAGTTACCGACCCAAATGCACCGGTTGCTGAAGATGATGTTGCATTCCAGTTGTACTCAAGTGGAACAACGGGCAGACCTAAAGGTGTCATGCTCACCAACACCAACTTCTTTGCACTCATTCCGTTTGCTGCAGAAGTGTGGAAGTTCACCGATAGCACCGTGAACTTGGTGGCCATGCCGCTGTTCCACATTGGTGGCGGTGGTTGGGCTACTGCTGGTATGGCACTTGGTGCAAAGTCGGTCATTGTTCGTGATGTCAACCCAGTTGAACTCGTTGCACTTATCGGCAAGCATCGCATTACGCACGGCTTCTTGGTTCCAGCGTTGCTGCAGTTCATGCTCATGGTGCCCGATGTGGACAAGGCCGATTATTCAAGCCTCGAACTCATTGCGTATGGCGCTTCACCAATTTCCGAAGAAGTGCTTGCAGCTTCAATGAAAACGTTTAAGACCAACTTCATGCAAATTTATGGTCTTACTGAAACAACGGGTGCAACCACCATCCTTATGCCAGAAGATCACGATCTCACTGGGCCTAAGCGCAAACTCTTGCGTTCGTGCGGAAAAATTGTTCCGGGCATGTTGCTGCGCGTTGTCGATTCCGAAACTGGAAATGACATGCCGGTTGGTGAAGTTGGCGAAATTTGGGTGAAGGGTCGCCAAGTAATGAAGGGCTACTGGAATATGCCTGAGGAAACCGCGAAGTCAATTAATTCTGACGGTTGGTTTAAAACTGGTGACGCTGCGTATTTGGATGAAGACAATTTCGTGTACATCTTCGACCGCGTGAAAGACATGATTGTTTCAGGCGGCGAAAACGTGTATCCGGCTGAAGTGGAAAACGCGCTTATGGCTCACCCTGCAATTGCCGACGTGGCAGTTATTGGTGTGCCCGATGAAAAGTGGGGCGAAGTGCCAAAGGCAATGGTCGTGCGCAAGGCCGATGTCGCGGTGACGGAGGATGAAATCATCGCCTTTGCCAAGCAACACTTAGCGGGCTTTAAATGCCCGAAGTCGGTGAACTGGGTGGACGCCTTGCCGCGAAACCCAAGCGGAAAGATCCTGAAGAAAGACTTGCGCGCGCCGTTCTGGGAAGGTCGAACTCGCAAAGTCAACTAAGCCCCATCTAGTCTCATCATCATGAAACTTTCCATGATGATCAACTACATCTCCGACTTTCAGTCATCGGCAAAGCAAGTTGTTGAGCTTGAAAAAGTTGGTCTCGACATGGTGTGGGTAGCTGAGGCATATTCATACGACTCCATTTCACAAATTGGTTACCTTGCTGCGGTCACCAACAAAATGGAAATTGGTACCGGAATTATCAACGTGTACTCACGTACACCGGCACTTGTTGCCATGACGGCAGCAGGTTGCGACTACGTAAGTAACGGTCGTTTTGTTCTTGGGCTTGGCGCATCGGGCGCACAAGTCATTGAAGGCTTCCACGGCATGCCGTACGAAAAGCCACTGCAACGCACGAAGGAGTACATCGACATCTGTCGCGAAGTATGGAAGCGCGAGAAGCCACTTTCATACCAAGGCAAAACTGTTGAAGCACCTTTGCCAGCAGGACAGGGAACTGGTCTTGGTAAAGCTTTGAAACTCATTAACCACCCAGTGCGCAACGACATTCCAATTTGGTGGGCAAGCCTCATGGGCAAGAGCGTTGAAGCAACTGCAGAAAAAATTGCTGCTGGTGATCT
>JBEGJW010000085.1:0-8819 GCA_041184445.1 Actinomycetota bacterium
TGGCCACATACTGCGTGGAACGGTAAGTGCAATCATGACAACCGATGCATGTTCGCGCGCAGCTAAGTGTTGTGCAACATCTTTGCTCAACGATTCAGCAAGCGTTGCGCTGTGTTTGGCTGGTGAGGCCATTACCACTGCATCGCACAGCACTGTTCCATCTTCGGTCTGAATGAAATACTGCCCGCGTTTTGGTTGTTCAATTGCGCGCACCGGCGCAGACAACTCAATGACGCCGCCAAGCTGTCGCACTCGTTCAGCAATCGCTGTTGTGAAAGCGTGCATACCTGCTTGTGGTGCAGCAAAAATCGGTCCACTGGCAACTCGCTTTGCAAGCGAGTCTTTCACCGAACTCATCAGGCTGCGTGGCTGCGCAAGTAAGTCGGCAATTTGTGGCATGCCTTTCACGCTGAACGCATCGGTGTCGGTTGCATAAATGCTTCCAACAAGTGGGTCGATAATGCGCTCAAGTACTTGATTGCCGCAACGTGCACGCATAGCGGCACCGAGGCTGTCGGTATTGCGACCAACACTGCGTGGCAATAACGGCTCGATTGATGCGCGCAGTTTTCCTGTCGTACTGAGAAGAGGGGTTGACCACACAGAGCGAATAGAGCCGGGAACTCCGAGCATGGTGCCATGAGGAATTGGGTGCAATGCATCTTTCCAGATGTATGCCTCGCCCGTTGCAGGTGAAGTAAGCGCCTCGGCAAGTCCAACTTGTTTTATCAAATCCATCGCAGCAGGTGTTCGTGTGAGAAATGCATCGGCAGATTCATCAAGCGATGCAATGCCTGCAAATGGAGAGGCATGAATTACTCCGCCTACGCGATTCTGCGATTCAAAGATGGTGACACGTGGAGGGTTTGGCTCACTCAGAATGCGTAATGCTGCAGCAAGACCAGTGATGCCGGCACCAATGACGACAACATGTTTGTCGTTCATGACTGAGCGGCGGTAATTACCCGTTGGGCGAGGGCGGCCATCACTACAGCATCATCGTTGACGCATGTGGTGCGATCAAACTGCAGTCCATGGTGGTCGGATCGATGCTTGGCTTCAATATCTAAGTCGTACAACACTTCAAGGTGGTCGGCAACGAATCCACATGCACTGACGAGCACTGCATCTGCCTGCTTGTTCGCAGCAATGGTGTCAATCACATCAAGAATGTCTGGCCCAATCCATGGCTCTGGAGTTCGACCGGCTGACTGCCAAGCAATTGCCCAGTCATCGCCTTCAACTAATCCAAGTTTGTTGGCAACTGCAGTTGCTGTTGCATGCAATTCATGTGGATATGGATCGCCACCATCGATGATGCGTTGCGGCAAGGAATGCGCGGTGAACAATACGCGTGTGCGTGCTGGAAGCGCAGCCTTTTTTGCCGCCATGTCTGTTGCAAGAAAGTCAATGAACGCAGGCTCAGTTGCCCACGATTCAATGCCAACCACGCTGATGCCGTGCGGCTCGGCTGCGGCTTGTGCGCGACCTACGTATTGGCCAATTGAGTACGAGGAGAAGTGCGGTGCAAGAACCAACGCGATGATCTGTTTAATTCCTTGGCTCGCAATGTTCTCAACTGTTTCTTCAATCATTGGGTGCGCATGCTTCAGCCCCAACTGCACATCAAATTTGTTCGGTGCAATGTTGTCGAGAGCGCGTTGCAATGCATCGCGTTGTGCTTCAGTACGTGCTGCAAGTGGCGAGATACCACCGATTGCGTCGTAACGAGCCTTGAGGTCGGCAAGTTGTTCATCGGTTGGAGGTCGACCGCGACGAATGTCGGTGTAATACGGAAGAATTTCCTCTGGGCTGCGTGGAGTTCCATACGCCATGAGTAGAACGGCAGTTTTATTGCTCATCTGTTTATCGTTTCGTTGTGTTGTGAACGTGTTCAACAATTGCAGCAAGCACGTCGGGGTTAGTAGGTGGCTGCACGCCGTGTCCAAGATTGAAAATGTGTCCAGGGTTTCCGCCATTGTCGGCGAGCACGGCATCGGTGCCGGAAAGTGCAGTTGCAACATCGCCAAGAACGAGTTCGGGGTTTAAGTTTCCTTGCACGATGGTGTCTGCACCAAGCCTGCGTCGCGCATCGGTAATCGATGTGCGCCAGTCCAAACCAATGATTTGCGGGCCGGCCTGCTTCATCATTTCCAACAGGTGATCGCAGCCAAGCCCAAAGTGAATGCCTGGTGCATGCGGGTGCGATTTGGCGAGTTGGGCGAATACGTATGCCGAATGAGGCAGCACCATGGTGCGATATTCCTCGTGAGCAAGTGTTCCGGCCCATGAGTCGAATAACTGAAACGCTTGTGCGCCTGCATCGAGCTGACTGGCAATGGATGCAACCGAATGTTCTGCAATTCGTTGCATGAGCGCGTTCCACAATTCGGGCTCATCACGCATCATCTGTTTGGTCACAAGGTGATCGCGGCTTGGCTTTCCTTCTACGAGATAACTACCGACAGTAAATGGTGCTCCGGCAAAAGCAAGTAGTGGCACTTTCAATTCATCTGCGAGCATGCGCACGGTTTCTAATACATATGGTGTGTCGGCCTCTGGGTCGAGCGGACGAAGGCGCTGCAAGTCTGCAACAGTGCGAAATGGTTTTTCGGCAACCGGGCCAGTGCCTGGCGCAACATCAATGCCGAATCCAACTGCATGGGCAGGCACCACAATGTCGCTATACAACACTGCTGCATCGACGCCGTAGCGAGCAACTGGTTGCAAGGTGATGTCGGCAGCCAATCGCGGTTGTTTAATGGCGTCGAGAATGCTGCCTTCACCGCGAACCGCTCGATATTCAGGAAGGCTTCGTCCTGCCTGGCGCATGAACCACACGGGTGTGTGTTCTGCCGGTTTGCCGTTTGCAACGTTGAGAAACGCGGTGGAAGAACTAGTGGCCGACATCGCTTGTAACGCTACCTGTTGAGCATTGCGTCAAGCCGAGCCACGCGGTCAATTGCGGGCGGGTGTGACAACAGTACGCGCGACAAAAACGGTGTTGGCTCACTTGCTGGGGTGCGATGAATGACACGAGTGAGTGCATAACGCAATTCGCGACCAAAGCCCATTGCGTGTGCGCGACGGTCTGCCTGAAACTCTGCGCTGCGTCCAACTATTTCGCCGAGCGATTGCGCGAGTAAGAAACCGATGAGCAATACACGCGACAGTGAAGTGAGCACGATATTGATGATCCAGCCAACAAGTTTGAACGTTGCATATTCCACTTCAAGTCGTTTTGAAATACGGAGGCCAATATCGCGTGCGCGAATGCCAAGTTGAGCAAGCCCAAGTATTGGCATGCTCATCCATTGTGCAACGGTGAGTGCAATGGTGTGACCACCAAGGTGATGACTCAGTTCATGTGCCAACACACCGGTGAGTTCGTCTTCGGTGAGATGCTCTATGGAAAACGCTGACACCACCAACATGTGTCCACCACATGCGAACGCATTGATGTCGTCAACATCGGCAACCGACAGCACGAATCTGCCTGGGCGAATATCTACTTGCTGTTCCACAACTTTCCACGCGGGCTCAAGGTGTGCGCGTTCAATGTCGGTTGGTTTTCGTGCGCCAAGCAAGCGAACAAATAGCACTCGCTGCACCGGCCTTGAAAACAACACAATTCCAAAGAGGAATTCGCCGACTGCAAAGTGTGTGAATGGCACGTCAAACAACATTGCGCAGGGAATCCACAACAGAGCAACAGCGCCAAGCCACACAGGAAACAGGGCAAGAACTGGCGCAAATGCGGTAACTGCGGAGTATTCAACTCTGCGCTTTGACGAAGTCACCAGTTCATTCAACCACCGCGTGAACTATCGTCGTCTGCATAAGGGGGATAGGTATGTCGTACGCGGTTATTCCAGGTGCAGAGGCGTGGTCACACGTAGGAACAGGCAATGTTGGGGCACTCGTTGTGCATGGCTTTACGGGCGATCCATCATCGATGCGCGAAATTGCAGAAGTATTCGGCGCAGCAGGTTTTCATGTTGAATTGCCTCGATTGGCTGGGCACGGAACCAATGTTGAAGAAATGATGGACACACGCTGGGCCGATTGGTCGCGCGATGCCGAGAACGCACTAAACGAATTGCGCAAACGCTGTTCAAAAATTGTTGTCGTTGGATTGTCGATGGGTGGCGCACTCACGCTGTGGCTTGCATCGCGACATGCTGACCTTTCGGGAATTGTGTGCATTAACCCAACAACGAAATCATCTGCATCAAAACTTGCTGGTGCGCGACTTGCAGTGAAAACAGGAAAGAAGTCTCTGCCGGCAATCGGTAGCGATATTTCAGACCCTTCTGTTAAAGAGAGTTCTTACGATGCAACACCGTTGGCCGCTGCAGTTTCATTATTTGCAGATGGATTGAAACCGTTGTCAAAAACCTACGGGTCTATCAAGGTTCCCTTGTTGTTGTTCACAGCGACGAACGATCATGTAGTCAACCCGAAGGAGAGCGATTTCTTGGCAAGTAAATACGCGGGAAGTATTGAACGAGTAGTACTCGAGCGCAGTTTTCACGTAGCGACACAAGATGTTGAGAAGGAAACGGTGAATACGAAATCACTTGAGTTCGCGCGGCGAGTTACTGCCTAAGTGATTTTTTTCGCGTCCATTCCTAGTCCAAGTAGCGGAGTGCTGCAGCTCGGGCCATTGAAATTCAATGCATACGGCGCAATGATTGCGCTTGGCGTGGTTGCTGCTGTGTGGCTTTCTGGTCGACGTTTAGAAAAGCGTGGCGCAGGAACTCGCGAAGACATGAGTTCCATTGCTCTGTGGGGTGTGCCAGCAGGAGTAATTGGTGGACGCCTGTATCACGTCGTTACTGATTGGGAATTGTTTAGCGGTCACCCAGAACGCATCGTGCAAATTTGGAAAGGTGGCCTTGGCATTTGGGGTGGCATTTTCTTAGGTGTTGTTGTGGGCATTTGGGAAGGTCGCAGACGTGGTATCTCTACTTCTGTTTTGCTGACATGTGTTGCTCCGGCGTTGCCACTTGCCCAAAGCATTGGTCGCTGGGGCAACTGGTTTAATCAAGAGCTCTTTGGCCGACCTACAACATTGCCGTGGGGGTTAGAGATTTCCGACTTTCACACCAGGCAAGCGGGTTATCCAGTTGGCACGCTGTTCCATCCAACGTTTTTGTATGAATCACTCGCGTGCTTAGCGCTGTGTGGATTGTTGTTACTGCTTGACAAAGTGGTGAAGCGCGACGGCTATTTGTTTCTGTATTACACAATGGGCTACACGCTGTTTCGCTTCTTCAATGAAGGACTTCGCATCGACCCAGCGCATTCGGCTGGAGGACTCCGCCTCAATCAGTGGGTATCCATTGTGGTGTTTGCCGTGTCGGTGAGCATCTTGGTCTTGCCACGCCGCACCAAATCTGATTTGCCCGCTTAGCCAATAGCATTATGGGTTGTGAGCACCCCGTCGTCAGGTTCGAGCCCAGCACGAATCACCTCTGAAGTAGTAGCCAAGGTTGCCAAGCTGTCCAGCCTCCATTTAAGCGAAGGCGAACTGGCGCTGATGACCAGCCAACTTTCGGGCATGCTCGATCACTTTGCCGATATCGACAAGCTGGACCTCAGCAATGTTGAGCCACTTGCTCAACCCTTTCCTTTAAAAGACGTTGTCGTTGCTGGTCTTGATCGTGACGAAGTGTTGGCCGCTGCACCTGCTGCAGAAGATGGTCGCTTCCGCGTTCCGCCGTCATTGGGTTTGGGTGAACAGTAATGACACAGCCTTTTGCCTCCGTTGTTGACATTGCTGCAGACATTGCTTCTGGCAAAACTTCTGCAGTCGAAGTTTTAGAGCAACACCTTGCACGTATTACCGAGCGTGAAGGAGACATTCACGCATTCAATTTGGTGACTACCGAGCAAGCTCGCGCAACAGCACAACAAGTGGACGCCGACATTAAAGCTGGCAAACCTGTTGGCCTTCTCGCCGGTGTTCCGGTTGCATTGAAAGACAACATGTGCACCCGTGGAATTGAAACCACGTGTTCGTCGAAAATTCTTGAAGGTTGGAAGCCGCCGTACGACGCAACGGTGGTGACACGTTTGCAACAAGCAGGCGCAGTCATGGTGGGCAAGACCAACCTTGACGAATTCGCCATGGGTTCAAGCACCGAGAACTCTGCATTTGGTCCAACGAAGAACCCACTCGACACATCGCGTGTACCGGGTGGTTCAAGCGGTGGCAGTGCGGCTGCAGTTGCCGCGGGTTTTGCTGCAGCGAGTTTGGGTAGTGACACGGGTGGAAGTATTCGTCAACCTGCGTCGCTGTGTGGACTAGTTGGTGTGAAGCCAACGTATGGTCTTGTTAGCCGTCAAGGAATTGTGGCGTTTGCAAGCAGTCTCGATCAGGTTGGCCCGTTTACACATACGGTTGCCGACGCTGCATTGATGATGGAAGTTATTGGTGGACACGATCCACTCGATTCCACTTCGTTGCCACAACCAATGCCGTCGCTTACCAGCGTGCTTGGCCAAGGTGTGAAGGGCATGCGCATTGGTCGCCTGGCAGACATGCCAGATGGTTGTGAACCAGAAGTACTTGCACGAATGGATGCTGCATACGTTGCGTTGCAAGCAGCTGGTGCAACCATCGTTGATATTTCGTTGCCTTCATTGTCGTATTGCTTAACGGCGTATTACTTAGTCGCGCCTGCAGAAGCAAGCAGCAATTTGGCTCGCTACGACGGCGTGCGTTACGGAATGCGCATAGAAACAGGCGACTTGCACTCCATGTACGGCGCAACTCGCGCAGCAGGCTTCGGCGCAGAAGTGAAGCGCCGCATCATGCTTGGAACCTACGCATTGTCGGCTGGTTATTTCGATGCGTATTACGGCAAGGCACTAAAAGTTCGTCGTCTGATTGCTAACGATTTTGCAGCCGCATATGAAAAGTGCGATGTGATCCTTACGCCAACATCGCCAACTGTTGCGTTCCCACTTGGCGACAAAACAAGTGACCCGCTCACTATGTATTTGTGCGACATTTTCACCATTCCAACCAACCTTGCTGGTCATGCAGCAATGAGTGTTCCGTTCGGAACTGGCGCGCATAACATGCCAGTTGGTGTGCAAGTGCTTGCACCAGCCCTTGGTGAACAAACTATGTTCCGTGTTGCAGCCGAATTGGAGCGTGCATCATGAGCAACGCATCATCTGCTCCACAACACAGCACGGAGCTGCCAAACGGCTGGGAAATGGTCGTTGGTCTTGAAGTGCACGTGGAATTGGACACGAAAACTAAGTTGTTTTCGGCAAGTCCAAACCATTTCGGTGACGAACCGAACACGAATATCGACCCAGTAACGCTGGGCCTTCCTGGCGCGCTGCCAGTGCTGAACAAGCACGCAGTGGAACTGGCAATTCGTTTAGGTCTTGCACTCAACTGCACCGTGCAACCAAGCACATTCCACCGCAAGAACTACTTCTATCAAGACATGCCGAAGGCGTATCAAATCAGTCAGTACGACCAGCCAATCAATATTGACGGATTCATGATGTTGCCTGGTGACGTGCGCATTGGTATTGAACGCGCTCACTTAGAAGAAGACACTGGTAAGTCAACGCACATTGGTGGCACCAGCGGCCGTATTCATGGCAGCGACTATTCACTTGTCGACTTCAACCGTGCAGGTGTTCCACTGGTTGAAATTGTTTCGCGCCCCGACATTCGTAACTCCGATCAGGCGCGTCAGTATGTTGCCGAACTGCGCTCAATTTTGTTGGCGGTTGGTGCAAGCGACGCAAAGATGGAAGAGGGTTCCATGCGCTGCGACGTAAACGTGTCGGTGCGCAAGCCCGGTGCGCCATTTGGAACACGTTGCGAAATCAAGAACGTCAACTCCATTCGTGCAGTTGGCAAAGCAATTGACTACGAAGCTCGCCGTCAAATAGATGTGTTGGAATCGGGCGGAACTATTCGCCAAGAAACCCGCCACTGGGACGACGGCGAAGGTCGCACGCACACGTTGCGCACCAAAGAAGATGCCGACGATTACCGGTATTTCCTAGAACCAGACTTGGTGTTACTCGACCCAGATCAAGAGTGGATCGAAAGCATTCGTGCATCGTTGCCAATGTTGCCTGCCGCTCGACGCGCGCAACTTGCAACGCTGACTGGCGCGAACAAAGAAAGTGAATCGGTGTACGTCATTGTTGAACGTGGTCAAGACGATTACGTTTCCGCAGTTGCGCAAGCAGGCGGTGACGCTTCACGCGCGTTGATATATGTGCAACAAGCTTTCGCAGAAGAAGGCGCTACACCAAAAGTTGCAGCAAGCGACATTGCAACCCTCACGCAAATGGAACGCGATGCAAAAGTTACCGCCACTCAAGCAAAAACCATTTTGTCTGAAATGGTTGCCAACGGTGGAGGAGACCCAGTTGCAATTGCAGCTGCAAAAGGTTTCGAAGCACTCGACACCAGCGCAGTTGAGGCAATGGTCGATGCGGCAATTGCACAGCAGGCCGATGCTTGGGCGAAATATTGCGCTGGCGAAGAAAAAGCCATGGGTGCACTTGTTGGCGCCATTATGAAGGCATCCCAAGGCAAGGCAGATGGCAAGGTAGTTACGGCCATTCTGCAGGCTCGCCGTGCAAAATAAGCCTTTCGTGGCCCGAGTTGCAACTTCTGTTAGGTATACCTAACATCTAGCTATGACCTCCAGCCTCCTCATCACCCTGCGCGAAGGACTTGAAGCTTCGCTCATCGTCGCCATCTTGCTTACGTATCTCAGCAAGACCAACCGCAAACAAGACGCGCGCTACGTATGGATTGGTACTGCATC
>JBEGJW010000086.1:0-5875 GCA_041184445.1 Actinomycetota bacterium
CTACTGGACAAATCTTTTCATCAGAAACCATCCGAGCTGCAGCAAGGCCATCGAGTCCAGGCATTTTGATATCAAAAATTGCAACATCAGGTTTGTGCTCACGCACTAGCTCGATTGCTGTGTCTCCACGTCCCGTGTCTGCAACTACCAAGTAGCCCTCTTCTTGCAACGTCTCCACAAGATCTAGCCGAATAATGGCTTCGTCTTCAGCGACGACTATTCGAATTGGGTGAGTCATTACCTGTCTCCCAATTTGTCTAACAGGTCATCTTGACTTTGCTTCTGTGCAGCTATTGCTTGCACCAGATGATGTCGTTGCTCTTGTAAGGCATCTACATGTTTTTGCGCATCTCGATATTCGTGCAGAGCAAGAGGCGTTTCCGACACCAAGCTGCGCATTTCCTTTTCGCTTGCATCATCTGTCTTCAAGTTCTCAGAATTTCGGCGAAGCCGCTTTTCGATGAGCCTTTGGGCAACTCCGCGAATGTTCACATCAGCGAGTGTAGGAGTGTCCATGTTGGTGCCCGAGGTGGGAGTTGAACCCACACACCCTTTCGAATAACGGATTTTGAGTCCGTCGCGTCTGCCATTCCGCCACTCGGGCTTGAGTGAAGTGGGAAACAGCGTACCGACCCCTTGGAAGTTCTACGCTTGTCCCCGACATGCTTGCGTTCACCTTTCCAGGCCAGGGTTCACAGCGCCCTGGTATGGGCCAACCCTGGGTTGGCCATGACAGTTGGGAGCTCGTTAATGAGGCTTCCGATATTTCTGGCCGTGACGTGGGTCGCCTCCTACTGGAGGCTGACGCCGAGGAACTGAAGGACACACGCAACGCGCAACTCACCACGTTTGTTTCTTCGCTCATGGTGCTCGATGCCGTGGAGCGACTCGGCATCGAACCGAGCTTGTGTGCAGGACACAGTCTTGGCGAGTACACGGCACTTGCAGCAACGGGAGCACTCGGCTTCGACGAAGGCATCCGCTTAGTTGTAGCCCGAGCAGACGCAATGCATGATGCAGGAATTGAATCGCCTGGGACGATGGCTGCTGTTCTCGGACTTGATGATGACGAAGTTGAAACTGCATGCCGTCTTGCGGACAGCGATGTGTGGGTTGCCAACTTCAATGCCCCTGGTCAGATTGTTATTGCAGGATCAGTAGAAGGTGTAGCGAAAGCTAGCGAGCAGGCGAAAACTCTCGGAGCAAAACGTGTGATGGCGCTTCCAGTTTCGGGAGCATTCCACACGCCGTACATGAAGAGCGCACGTGAACGTCTACGAGAAGCAATTGCATTAGCTAAGCCACGCGACATCGATGTTCCCGTTGTCAGCAATGTTGACGCGCGTGCTCATGACAATGGTGAAGAGTGGTCAACTCTGCTGTCTGCTCAACTTTCTTCACCAGTGCGCTGGAAGCATTGTCTGCTCACCATGGCCGAAGCAGGCGTAGTTGGATTCATCGAACTTGGACCTGGTGGAGTGCTCACCGGTATGGCGAAGCGAACGATTGAAGGATCTAAATCCATCAGCGTTGCGACTCCCGACGATCTTGACAAATTGATCGAATGGATCGACGCCCTTCAACCAACTGCGACTCTTCCACCAGGATCTGTTCATGAAGGCGAACATCTCTTTGCCGTAGAACGCATGGTGGTTTCACCAGTTGCTGGTCTTTTTCAGAAAGACCAATCCATTGCGAACAAAACTCAAATTGAAGTTGGGCAAATTATCGGTCACGTCGGAGAGTCAGAGGTGCGTTCTCCATTTGCGGGCATGTTGCAAAACTTCATCGCAGTAGACGGCGAACGCGTCACCGCACATCAGCCAATCGCGTGGCTGCGAACTCACTAAGGTTCTTTCGCATGCCAACAATTCCTACTCACGCCATTGGCGGTGTTATCACTGGTTGGGGAACCGCTCTCCCATCAAAAGTGGTGACCAACGATGACCTGTCCAAGACCATGGATACTTCGGATGAGTGGATTCGCGAACGCACCGGTATCCATCGTCGACACATTGGCGGAAGTACCGCTGAACTTTCTGTAGAAAGCGGACGAATCGCAATGGAAATGGCTGGCGTTTCTGCCGACCAGATTGATGCCTTGGTGCTGTCCACCACGACCCCTGACCGTCAGGTTCCAGCAACTTCTGCAACAGTGCAAAATGCTCTTGGTTTGAAATGCGGCGCCTTTGACATCAATGCGGCCTGCTCAGGTTTCGTCTACGGCCTTGTCGTTGCGCACGGACTTATCGCCATGGGATCCAAAAAGGTTCTACTCAATGGCACCGACACACAGACGCGCATTACCGACAGGACCGATCGCAACACCGCAAATTTGTTCGCGGATGGTTCTGGCGCTGCGGTCATTGAAGCAACAACCGGTCCAAGTGAATTGCTCGGTTGGGATTTAGACGCAGATGGATCTGCTGAAGATTTGTTGTACGCCGAAATTGGCGGCAACATTCACATGGACGGCAAAGAGGTTTTTCGTCGCGCAGTTCGCATTATGGTGGATTCTGCACAAAAGTCCATGCATATTGCTGGAGTAACTGCCGACGACATCGCACTTATCGTTCCCCATCAAGCCAACACGCGAATCATTAGCGCGGCTTGCGACAGGCTTGGCATTCCAATGGATCGCACGAGCACGGTGTTGCATGAAACAGGAAACACTTCTTCTGCAAGCATTCCTCTTGCACTGTTCGATGCTGCAAACGGTGGAGACATGAGCGGCCGCAACTTGCGCGAAGGCGATTTGGTATTGGTTGTCGGTTTCGGTGCGGGAATGACAGCAGCAAGTGCTGTGTTGCGCTGGAACGGAAAGGGACTTCGAGCATGAGTAGCGCACCTATATCACCACGTGTGGTGTTAGTAACCGGCGGATCACGCGGCATCGGACTTGCTTGCGCACGACATTTCGCCGCACTTGGCGACCATGTTGCAGTCACCTACAACTCTTCGCCACCACCAGACGATTTCTTTGCAGTGAAATGCGACGTCACGAATAACGACGATGTTGATAATGCATTCAAGGCGATCGAAGAGAAGTTTGGACCTGTACAAGTACTCGTATCTAACGCTGGCATAACGCGAGACGGACTACTTCTGCGCATGGGCGAAGATGATTTCGCATCCGTGATAGACGCAAACCTCACCGCTGCCTATCGAGTGTGCAAACGCGCAACTCAGGGAATGCTTCGTGCACGTTCGGGTCGCATCATTTTGATGTCTAGCGTTGTTGCGTTGCTCGGCTCGGCAGGACAAGCGAACTATTCAGCAAGCAAGGCAGGACTAGTTGGCCTCGCGCGATCACTGGCACGCGAATTGGGATCCCGCTCAATCACCGTCAATGTGGTTGCACCTGGGCCAATTGACACAGACATGACTGCGGCTCTTGGCGAAAAACGCCTTGAAGAACTCGCATCTGCCGTTCCACTCGGACGCACCGGAACGGTTGACGAAATCGCAGGCGTTGTCACATTTCTCGCAAGTCCAGCAGCCGCATACATCACAGGCGCCGTAATCCCTGTTGATGGTGGCCTCGGCATGGGCCATTAAGCCCTTTCCCATTGTCCGCGTAGTACTCTGTTTGCGCAACGAAAACCAAGGAGAAAATCATGAGCCAGGAATTGTTTGTACGTTTCACCAAGTGTGCAGTAGACGTGTTGTCAGTTGACGCTTCGAAGATCACTCCAGAAGCAAGTTTCGGCGATGACCTTGATGCAGACAGCCTCGACCTCGTTGAGTTGGTCATGGCGCTCGAAGAAGAATTCGGTATCGAAGTACCTGAGTCCGATCTTGAAGGCGTCGACACTGTCGGCAAAGCCTTCGCGCTCGTCACTTCAAAAGTCAAGTAAGCCTCGGCAGCCTCGCAGCGCATGCAAGGAGCTGGACATCGCATTGCCATTACCGGTTATGGAGTGGTTGCACCATGCGGCATTGGCAAAGAAGCCTTTTGGGCAGGACTGCTTGGTCCTGGGTTCACTGGAGCTAAATCGATTGAGATTGAAAACTGGGATCCACTTCCCTATTTCGACAATCCAAAAGATGCACGTAGATCAGATCGTTGCGAGCAGTTTGCATTAGCAGCTGCAGGTGAAGCACTTGCCCAATCTGGTGAATTGCCGTACGACCACACTCGTATCGGAACGATCTTCGGAACGGGTATTGGCGGTCTGCGCACACTCGAAGAAAACGTGATCACGCGAGTTGAAAAGGGCGAGCGTCGCGTTTCTCCATTCCTTGTTCCCATGATGATGTCTAACGCTTCAGGGGCTGCAATTTCCATGCGTTACGGATTCCAAGGACCAGCTGAAACCATTTGCACTGCATGTGCTGCAGCAACTCATGCAATTGGCAACGCAGCTCGCCTCATTGCTTGGGGTCGTTGTGACGCAGTAGTGACTGGCGGAGCCGAAAGCGCTGCGACGATCACTGCTCTAGCTGGTTTCAGCAATATGACTGCCTTGTCCAGCACATTGGTGAGCAAGCCATTCGATGCGACACGCGATGGTTTCATCATGGGCGAAGGTTCCGCCGTGTTCGTGCTCGAGCGCATGGACCTGGCTATCGCTCGTGGAGCGACCATCATCGCCGAAATCGTTGGAGCCGCTAGCAATGCTGACGCTCACCACATCACTGCGCCTTCGCCTGGAGGCGTAGGCGCCTCTCGTTGCATGCAGTTGGCCCTTGAAGACGCTGGCCTACAACCGAACGACATCAAACAGATCAACGCCCATGGTACGAGCACCCCACTAAACGACGCAGCTGAAGCACAAGCCATCGAATCGGTATTTGGCAAAGGCACAGTTCCAGTTGTGTCAATTAAAGGAGTTACTGGTCACCCACTAGGTGCAGCAGGTGCATTGGAGGCTGCAGCTGTGCTGCTCAGCATGGAAAAAAAGTTGATTCCACCGACTGCTGGAACCCAATCAATCAGCGAAGACATGAATATTGATGTTGTCACCGGGTCGGCTCGCCCTTGGGAACCAGGACCGACCATTTCGAACAACTTCGGTTTCGGTGGCCATAACGGCTCCGTGATTATTTCGCCTTACAAATAAATCACGCGTCAACAACGACGAACAACAACTCGCATTCGCATGCGATCTCGCCATTAACTTTTGCAACTCCCATACCCTTGCCAGCGCGTGCCGACATACGACCGATATTTGCTGAAATCTCAAGCGTGTCACCTGGCAGTACTTGTTTCCTGAAACGTGCGCCATCAAGCCCACCAAACAGTGGAAGCTTGCCAGCAAACTTTGGATCACTCACAATTGCGAGAGCTCCTGTTTGTGCAATGGCCTCGCACATGAGAACCCCCGGCAGTGTTGGTCGACCTGGAAAGTGTCCTGCGAAAAACCATTCGTTGCCAGTCAACTTCCAAATAGTTGAAGCAGAAATTCCGGGGGTCAACTCGGTGATTTCATCAACAAAAATAAATGGGTCGCGATGAGCGATCAAGTCTGCTGGCTTCGGGAATGTCATTACTTGCCCAGGGCTTCTAGCAGTTTTGCAGGCGTGTCCTTCGGCGAAATCTTGTACCACGCCTTCAAGATGGTGCCATCTGCGCCAATCAGAAATGCCGATCGTTCGATACCCATATATTCACGACCATACATTGACTTCTTCTTCCACACTTTGTACGCCTTGGCAACCTTGTTGTCCGAATCGGAAAGCAACGGAAAACCGAGCTCATACTTTTCATCGAACTTCAATTGCTTTGCAGGTAAGTCAGGACTAATCCCAATGATTACGGTTCTGCCGATTTGATCTGCGATGTCTCTCAGCCCACACGATTGTTGTGTGCAACCTGGGGTGTCGGCCTTTGGGTAGAAATACACCAGCACTTTTCGTTTTGCAAACTTCTGTA